>CAZYRE010000007.1:0-39358 GCA_964650155.1 uncultured Bdellovibrionales bacterium | reverse complement strand
CACATCACCGCATCTGGATCAATTCCACCTACGGCCAAAATTTCTGCTTGTCTATTAGGTGGATGTTTGAACGTAGGCGCTACTCGACGCAGAGTCATGGAATCGACGTCCTTGTAGGCTCTAAAAGCGCCGATTACCAAGCGATCTTTTAGTTCATGTTGAAGATCTTTGTAATCATTAGGGTTTGCTCCTAAGGCAAGTTTACCTCTGGCAAATTCTTTAGCGATAGAAAGACGCAAGGAAGTAGAGAGACAATAACTGGAGTGGTAGAGGCCCTCGCCCTTAATATGGTCTAGAGCCACCTTGGCAATTTCTCCTGAAACCAAATCTGAATTATATCGCGTAAACTCGGCGCGGATTTTTGCAAGAACTTGAGGTGCACGCGCATTGAGTCCATCATGCTCAAGCATATTTTGAGATACCGTATGTGCTGTAGGTGCTGTAAGCATTCTTACGATTTCATCATCACTTAATGTTCTCTCCCTGTCTGATAAGCCGCGCCAAACTAAATCAGGGGTGTACCAACGGGACAATTTGTAATCCCATCGTTCTTTGTCGGCCGCGAAATTTTCTCCAAAGGTCATCGCAAAATCAGCGTCTACAAACATTAGCCGTACAACAGTTAGGCCATTTTTGGTGTGACGAAGAAGTCGCTGGGTCTCTTTAGAAAATCTTTTATAATCATCACGTAGTTCTTCCATTACGCTTAAAGGATCCTTTGTGAACTGTCTCATCAATCGGGCATCTTCAGAGAATCTTGCCTCAATATAGGCACTAAATTGTGCAGGATCTAAGGGCATTGTTAATCTATTATGTGTAACAGCTTTGCGGCGATGTTGTACCTCATGTGTGCCAACATCACGGGGAAGTTTAGGGAAAATTATCTCTGGTGAATTCTCTATAGGTAACCCCATTTTTATTCGTAAGGTTACATCTCTGTATAGAGCATCAGTGGCAACGACACCTCTAAGTACATCATCTTGCCAACTAGAAGCAGATTCTAAGATGTCACCGTTTGGATCTCTGAGCCGTGGTCGTGAGATTCCTCTTTTATTAAGCGGGTCATAAAGAGCTTCCTGTCTTACTGTTCGACCATTTCCATCTACAAGAGGATGAATAGACATGATATCGCGACAGTGTTGAGCACAAGTTCTAATTAATCTGAGAACTTTTGCGCCATCATTTAGTGGCTCGAGCTCTTCAAGTTTAGAATTATAAATTTTGTAACGCTCTTCTGAGAGAGCAGTAACTAATCCTTCTATTAATGATTCTAAAGACTCGGCAGAGACTCTTCTTTGCTCAGTAAGGGAGAGAGCCTGATATCTGGTTACGTCACGAAAAATGGCTTTGTGAGTTCTTTCAATTCTAGAAAGCGCAACTTCTTTTATGGCCGCCGGAGTAGGGTAGACTATCGAGCCGTAAACTCTATCAAGCTTTGCATCCCGCGGACGATCCGAATGAGCAAATGAGAGATAGGGATTCCGTCCTATGTTCTTTAGTTGCGCTACTGTTATTCCGGTGGAACTTTCGTCCCCAATAACTTCAAGTGTTCTTACTTTTCCAACATGTTGTGATGATATCCCATCGACAGAGCCAGACATGGTAATTGAGTGGACTTTTAAGAGGCGCGTTAGACTTGGTTTTGCTTTTGTTTCCGCTAGGAACCGATTTGCTGCTTGAATATTTTTAAATGTTGACTCCCCTGGATTATTGTTAGGGTTGTACCTAAGTTCTAAATCATGAGCGGTCAGCGGTTTCCGTCCGTGACTTAAAAAACTTGTCATAAGATTTTTTGCGGTATGCTCCCAATCAACAAAACGTAAAGCTTCAAGTGTATCTCTAGTTTTTTTTGCCTCACTTGGAGACAGCAAGAGCAATCCTTCTTCGAATTCTCTCTTTTCTTCTCGGTAACTTTGTTTTCGATCCTCTGTTCCGCGCTCATAGGCGTATCTAATATGAGCAGGAAGGCGATGTGCTGAAGTAGATTCAACTTGGCTTACAAAATGCTCAAGTCGGGGAAGGGTCCATTCATCCAAGGAGGCAGGATCTTTCCATGCAGATATAGAAGGGAGGCGAATTATTTCTTCGCCGAAAATATGCCTAGTCACATAATCACCGAATACAAACAGTGGTTGAAGATTGTATGCCTTGTAAAAAGATGAGTCAAATTAGGATATTAGGGTTTGTTTACGTTTGCTTACCTCAAGATTTAGTTACTTTGAACTATTATCCTCGTACTTTTGACGAGTTAGCCTAATTCTGATAAAACCTTCGACCTTAACCTCGAGTTCAAAGAGTGTTTATCAGTGCGTTGGACGGTTCCCGTCCACAAGCTTCTCCACTGCGAAACATAAAATGACTCAGAGAATGGAAGTATGTCAGAAGGAAACGATTCATTATCAGTTGGCAAAGGTATCTCCTTTACTCGGGAGAGCTGGGCTGAACTGAAGAAGGTAACGTTCCCTACACGGCAGGAAACTATTCAAGCAACATTAGTTGTTTTGATGATGATGGTTCTTGTCTCTGCTTACTTGGGATTGCTCGACTTAGTTTTTTATAAGTTGATGCAAGCTTTTCTCTGAAATGGTTAGAGTAAGACCTGGCTGAGCTAGGTTGCACAGGAGAGGCGAAAAGCCCGCAAAAAGATTTCTAAGATATGCAGTGGAGTTCGTGCAGATTTTATTGTTCACGAAACTTTAATAGTTTTTGAGCTGGAAAAAAATGGAGAGCGAAAACGAACAGATGAATTCAGGAGATGAACAAGGAACAGAAACTGTTGGTACAGAGCAGTCTGCCTCTGAAGCTACTCCTAGTGATTCAACTAAGACCGCCCCAGTTGCTGATGCTGCTAAGCCAGCAAAAGCTAAGAAGGCTAAGAAAGCCCCAGAAGGCCCACTCAATGATACTTCCACAATTAAAGAAGGCATGGAGTGGTTTGTTGTTCACGTTTACTCGGGCTTTGAGCAAAAAGCTAAGTTGACTCTTCAAGAGAGAGTTAAGAGCCACAAGATGGAAGAGCAGTTTGGTGGCATCCTTGTTCCACAGGAACAGGTGATCGAAATGGTTCGAGGACAAAAGAAAACCAGCACTAAGAAATTTTATCCCGGCTATATGATTGTTCAGATGAACATGAACCGGGACACTTGGCATTTAGTAAAAGAAACTCCAAAGGTAACAGGATTCGTTGGTGATGAGACAAGTCCTGATCCTTTAACCAAGGATGAAGTTGAGCGCCTCCTAAAACAAGTCCAGGATGGAAGTGCTGCTCCTCGTGCAAGTATGTCGTTCAGTCAAGGTGAAAGCGTCAAGGTTATTGACGGACCGTTCGTTGATTTCAACGGAACGGTTGAAGAGGTAAGACCAGAGAAAGGTAAGCTCCGTGTGTTGATCAGCATATTCGGGCGTGCTACTCCAGTCGAACTTGATTTCGCCCAAGTGGAGCGGTTGTCGTAAAATTTTCGTTTGAGAGAGTAAGATAATGGCAAAGCAAGTTGTTACTACCATCAAGCTTCAGATTGAAGCAGGTAAAGCTAATCCAGCTCCTCCAGTTGGCCCCGCGCTCGGACAGCACGGTGTTAATATCATGGAGTTCTGTAAGCAGTTTAATGCGAAGACTCAGAAGTTGGCAGGAGAGGTAACTCCGGTATTGATCACTGTATATAATGATCGTTCCTTTACCTTTGAGTTAAAGACTCCTCCAGCATCATTCCTTCTCCTAAGAGCAGCTAAGGCTCCTAAGGGTGCCGGTGTTCCTAATAAGGACAAGGTAGGAAAAGTCACCAAAGCTCAGTTGAAAGAAATTGCTGAGAAGAAGATGCCAGATCTTAATTGTTACGATGTTGAAGCTGCTTGCAAGATCATTGCAGGAACAGCACGCAACATGGGAATAGAAATTGTCTAAGTAGTTTGCGAGGTGTGCGATGAAAGTGTCCGGTAGCAAGCGGTATAAAGCAGTGAAGGCGAAGGTTCAGCCAAAAGCCTACACTCTTGATGATGCTGCAAAGCTTGTGTGTGAGACGGGTTCCGCTAAGTTTGACGAGACTGTTGAGATCTCTGTCCGCTTGGGGGTTGATCCAAAGAAAGCTGATCAGAACGTGCGCGGATCGGTTGCTTTGCCTCACGGTCTTGGAAAGAAGGTGCGAGTTGCCGTTTTTGCTAAGAGCGAGAAGGTTAAGGAGGCACTTGAAGCAGGTGCTGACATAGCTGGCGCAGAAGATCTAGTTGAGAAAGTACTCGGCGGCTTCATGGATTTTGATTCCGTTGTGGCTACTCCAGATATGATGGGGCAGGTTGGTAAGCTTGGTAAGGTGTTAGGACCACGTGGTCTTATGCCATCACCAAAAGTAGGAACTGTGACTTTTGATATTGGAAAAACAGTTACGGCTATTAAAGCTGGTCGTGCTGATTTCCAGGTAGAAAAAGCCGGAATAGTTCAGGCGCCTATTGGTAAGGTGTCTTTTGGTGCAGGAAAGATTAAGGAGAATGCTAACGCATTTTTCGTAGCTATTAATAAGGCAAAGCCGGCTACAAGTAAGGGCGTCTACATAGAGTCCTGCTACATGTCGTCGACTATGGGCCCTGGAATTCAACTTGATACAGAGCCACTAAGAGCTCTTTAGTAGATACTTATTTGTTGAGGAAGATATCATGAACAAGCAAGAGAAACAGGAAGAGTTGGCTCTCCTAAAAGACCGATTTTCCAAATCCCAGCTTGCAATTCTAACGAAGTATGAAGGGTTAACAGTCGCCCAGATTACTAAGCTACGTCGCGAGTTGCGTGGAGCAAATGCCTCCGCCCGTGTTGCCAAAAATACTTTGGCAAAGCTCGTAGTGAAGGAAGTTTATAAAGACGACAGTCAGGCAGATCTGGAAAAGCTAACTAAGCTTTTCGAGGGTGCTAACCTTGTGACTTTTGCAGGTACTGATCCTGTAAGTCCAGCCAAGGTAATTACAAAATTTGCTAAGGATAATCAGAAACTTGAAATCAAGGGTGCATGGTTTGAAGGCCAGTTCCTTGATAAGGCCGGCGTTGAGCAACTCTCTAAGTTGCCAAGTCGGGAGGAAACCTTGGCGAAACTTCTCAGCTTGCTCAATGCACCGGCTACCAAAGTCGTGCAATTACTTCAGGCACCTGGAGCCCAAGTGGTTCGGTTGCTTGCGGCTTACAAGGACAAGCTTGAGAAGGCTGGAAAATAAGGGAAGTAACTTAATTAATTTTTAGTTTAAGAATGAGGAGTAATATATGAGTAACGTGACATCAGAAGATGTAAAGAATTTCATCAAGAATATGTCACTCATGGATGCTGCCAAGCTCGTAAAAGAGCTTGAAGATGAGCTAGGCGTAACTGCTGCTGCTCCAGTCGCAATGATGGCTGGTGGTATGGCAGGCGCTGGTGCTGCAGCTGCTGAGGAGAAGACAGAGTTCACTGTGCATCTAGATGATTCCGGAGCTGAGAAAGTGAAGGTCATCAAGGTAGTTCGTGAAGCTACTGGTCTTGGCTTGAAGGAAGCTAAGGACTTAGTTGATGGCGCTCCAAAGACCATCAAAGAAGGTCTTTCCAAAGCTGACGCTGAAGGCCTCAAGAAGAAGCTTGAAGAAGCTGGCGCTAAGGCTACCCTCAAATAAGTTAGAGTTCTCGCCTGTTTCGGCCTTATATTAGGGCTGAAGCATGGGGAGGATCTACTGGGGCCCCTATCACTATATACATAGTGATAGGGGCGGGTGAGAGTCTTTACCCCAGTGGGTCTAAGGGTGCGCCGGTGTTGACAAATCGGTCATGGGCTTATACTAAATAGGCCTAAATACTGGAAATGTTAACCGGGCAAATTTAGCTTCTTAAGAGATCAGGTCGTAAGATCTGATCTTGACTTCGACTGAGTGGCTTTTGATCGCTTCACAGGGTAACCAAAAAATACTTTCTGAGTTTTCAGAAGGAACCTCGCTCGCTACACGCGGGGCGTTGTCATTTGTGGTTGCGATCTAGCTTATTAAGTCGGTGATTTTTTGCTTTTAACTTTAGAAGAACAAGCAAGGCGTTTATGGCATTGCAAGGTCAAGTGAACTCCCAAGTCAAAACAAGTTTCCGCCTCCGCAGGAACTATTCAAAGATTCAGGAGACCGCTGAGATTCCTCATCTTATCGAGGTTCAGAAAAAATCATACGACAAATTTCTACAGGCAGATGTAGAACCTGAAAAGAGGGAAGAGACTGGGCTGCAAAAAGTATTTAAGTCAGTGTTCCCAATATCTGATTATAATGGCAATGCCTCATTAGAATTCGTTTCTTACCAATTAGGAATTCCTAAGTACGACGTGGATGAATGTCGCGATCGTGGCATGACTTGGGCAGCACCTCTGCGCGTTACTATTCAGTTAGTACTATGGGAAACAAATTCTGACACTGGCCAGAAGACTCTTAGTGCTCTGAAGGAAGATACCGTTTATTTCGGTGAAATTCCTTTGATGACGGATAAGGGTACCTTCATGGTGAATGGTACCGAGAGAGTTGTAGTAAGCCAATTACACAGATCTCCTGGCGTATTTTTCTCACATGATAAGGGGAAGAGCCATCCATCAGCGAAGCTGCTTTACGCCGCTCGAGTGATCCCATACCGCGGGTCTTGGTTAGATTTTGAATTCGACATTAAGGATATCTTACACGTCCGGATTGATAGACGTAGAAAGATCCACGCTACGGTTTTACTTCGTGGATTAGGAATGACAGGGGATGAGATCCTGGCTACCTACTACAAGAACGATATTCTTACTTTCCTAAAAGACGGATCTGTAACGAAGGAATTCATCCCAGGACAACTCGAAGGACAGAAAGCCTTCAAGCAAGTAAAGACCAATGATGGTCAGATCCTTGTTAAGAAAGGTGGCAAATTCAATCGCGCAGTAGTGCGACGAATGAAAGAAGCTAAGATCAAGGAAGTTGATGTTGATCCAGATTCAATCGGAACACTCAAGTCTGCTGACACAATTGTAGAAGCACAAGTTAAGGTTGTTCATCCAAGATCTGGCGAGACCTTGGCTGATAAAGGTGAAATTGTAGCTGGATACGACAAGCTGCAAGAGCAGATCGTAAAGCCTCTATCTGATCTTAATGATGAAGACGTTAAGATGATCCTTGGAAAATTCAAGGTCATTGTTAATGCTGGTGAAGATCTAACCCTTGATAAGGTCAATGCTAAGGGTGATGTAGTAAGTAAGGGAAATGTTACTTACCTAAGAGAGAAGGGCATCAATGAATTTAGAGTGCTCTACATGGAAGATAACCATATCGGTGATTCTCTATGGCGCACCCTAATGTCCGATAAGCTGAATCCAGACTCTGAAGATCTTGGTTCAAGAATTATCAACACTCCAGCTAAAGAAGCTTTGATCGAAATTTATCGTAGATTGCGTCCAGGGGATCCTCCACGTCCAGAGACCGCTGCTGCTGCATTTAAGAATCTCTTCTTTAACCCTGAGAGGTATGATCTATCTGCAGTGGGACGGTTGAAGCTGAACCATAAGCTTTACATCGTTCATGGCAAGGAAGCTCCTCCAGTTGAAACTGGAACACTCACAGTAGAAGATATCAAGGAAACAGTTCGTTACCTCCTTGAACTTAAGAGTGCAAACGATCCACTTCACTACACTATCGATGATATCGATCATCTTGGTAATCGTCGTGTTAGAGCTGTTGGTGAGTTGATTGAGAATCAATTCCGTATTGGTCTTGTAAGACTCGAGCGTGCTGTTAAAGAGCGCATGGGGATGCAGGATATTGATACCCTCGTTCCTCAAGACTTGATCAATTACAAATCTGTCGCTGCAGTAGTGAAGGAGTTCTTCGGATCTTCTCAGCTATCTCAGTTCATGGATCAAACAAATCCATTATCAGAGGTTACACACAAGCGGAGACTTTCTGCCTTGGGACCTGGTGGTTTAACCAGAGACCGCGCAGGTTTCGAAGTTCGTGACGTGCATCCTACCCACTACGGTAGAATATGCCCGATTGAGACCCCTGAAGGTCCGAATATCGGTCTTATCTCATCACTAGCAACCCATGCTCGTATCAATGATTACGGTTTCATCGAAACTCCGTACCGCATCGTTGATCAGAACCACAAGGCTACTGATGACGTTATCTATCTCTCTGCACTTGAAGAAGAGAGAGAGGTAATTGCTCAGTGTCAGGTGAAACTTGATGGGAAGGGTAAGTTCGTTGAGAACTCTATCCCAGCCAGAAAGAGCAACGAGTACGTGATGGCTGCTTCTGAAGAAGTAACCAAGATGGACGTAAGTCCTAAGCAGCTAGTTTCAGTTGCTGCAGCTTTGATTCCGTTCCTTGAGAACGATGACGCTAACCGCGCCCTCATGGGATCAAACATGCAACGTCAGGCCGTGCCTTGCTTACGTACTATGGCTCCGCTTGTAGGAACTGGACTTGAGTCAAACGTAGCTCGTGACTCTGGTGCCACCATGGTTGCCAAGAGAGCAGGAACTATCGTTTCTGTTGATGCAGATAGAATCGTTATCAAGTCAGATGAAACTACAGATGATCCACTAGATACCGGCGTAGATATTTACAACCTAGTTAAGTATCGCCGTACTAACCAGAACACTTGTATTAACCAGAGACCAATTGTGTCACCTGGAGAAAAAGTTTCTGCTAATGAAGTGATCGCTGACGGTCCATCAACTGATATGGCGGAATTAGCACTTGGACAAAACGTTCTCGTCGCGTTCATGCCTTGGAACGGTTACAACTTCGAAGACTCAATCCTTATTAATGAGCGTCTAGTACAGCAAGACATCTTCACTTCAATCCATATTGAAGAGTTCGAGTGTATTGCTCGTGATACTAAGCTAGGCAAAGAGGAGATTACTCGCGATATTCCAAACGTAGGTGAGGAAGCGCTTGTAAATCTTGATGAGTCTGGAATTATCCGCGTTGGTGCTGAAGTTCAGCCTGGCGATATCTTAGTTGGTAAGATTACACCGAAGAGCGAAACTCAACTTAGTCCTGAAGAGAAACTCCTAAGAGCTATCTTCGGTGAGAAGGCCGGTGAAGTTCGTGATACCAGCTTACGATTGCCTCCAGGCGTTGAAGGTACAATCATCTCTGCTCAAGTTTTCTCTCGTAAGGGAACTGAGAAGGATGAAAGAACCTTGGCTCTTGAGAAGCGTGAAATCGAGAGAATCGAGCAAGATCAACGTGATGAGATGAACATCCTCCGTGATGCCGCTCTCAAGCAGATCAAGGAGCTTCTCACAGGTAAAGAGATCGCTGCTAAACTTATAGATGATAAGCGTAAGCAGTTAATCGCTAAGGGCGATATCTTAACCGAGCAACATATCAATGAGGTTCCTTTTGAGTACCTCCGTGATATCCAGATCGGTAACGAGAAGATTCAAGAGAAAGTTAACGAGATCGTTGTTCGTACCGGACAGCTCATCAACAATAAGCGCGCTGCTCTTCAAGAGAAGATCAAACGTTTGAAAGAAGGTGATGAGTTAGCTCCTGGCGTTATCAAGATGGTTAAGGTCTTCATCGCCATCAAGAGAAAGATTCAAGTTGGCGACAAGATGGCCGGACGTCACGGTAATAAGGGTGTTCTTTCCAAGGTAGTTCCTGAAGAGGACATGCCTTACATGGAAGACGGAACACCAGTTGATATCGTTCTAAATCCACTCGGCGTACCTTCTCGAATGAACGTTGGACAAATTCTTGAAACCCATCTTGGATGGGGATCATGGAAGGTCGGTGCCAAAGTTCGTGAGATGTTGGAAGAGGTCATTGATTCCAGAACAGGTGCTGACAGACTCGGTACTACTGCTGAACAGAAGAAAGAGGCAGCAGCCAAGCTTCGTGAGTTCATCGCTGGCGCATATCAGAAAGAATCCATTGTGAAGATGATCAATGGACTTACTGATGAGGATACATTCAAGCTTGCTCGCAAGCAGATGAGTGGTCTCCACGTAGCTTGCCCAGTGTTTGACTCTGCATCTGAACCAGAGATCTATGACCTTCTTAAGTACACTGGCTTACCACACGATGGTCAGGCTGTGCTCTATGATGGTCGTACAGGTGATGCCTTCCAAGAGAAGGTGACAGTCGGTGTCATGTACATGCTGAAACTCGACCACTTGGTTGATGATAAGATACATGCACGATCAATTGGGCCATACAGTCTTGTTACGCAGCAACCGCTCGGAGGTAAAGCTCAGTTCGGTGGTCAGAGATTAGGAGAAATGGAGGTTTGGGCACTCGAAGCATACGGTGCTGCTTACACCTTACAGGAGTTCCTAACTGTAAAATCTGACGACGTACAGGGCCGCACTAGAATGTACGAGGCAATTGTTAAGGGCGAGCATGTGCTTGAGCCTGGGTTGCCTGAGTCATTCAACGTTATGATGAAAGAACTTATGGCGTTGGGCCTCGATGTTGAACTCGTTGAGGACAAGAGTGGTGAGGAAGCTGAAGGAGAAGAGGGAACCAACTCAACTTCTGATGCATCAACGGCTGCTAATTCTTAATTATAGATTATTGGGTGGGAAGTTTAAAAACTTCCCACCTTACAAATTTTCGGAGAGGACCTTATGGATGACCTGTTTAGCTTATTTGAGAAGCCCAAAAATCCGGTCAAATTCAATGCGCTCAAAGTATCTGTTGCGAGCCCAGAGAAGATTCGGAGTTGGTCTCATGGTGAAGTAACCAAACCTGAGACTATTAACTATAGGACTTTCAAAACTGAGCGTGACGGTCTCTTTTGCGCAAAGATCTTTGGACCGACCAAAGACTATGAGTGCAACTGCGGAAAGTACAAACGCATGAGACATCGCGGAGTAGTCTGCGAAAAATGCGGCGTTGAGGTTATTCAATCCAAAGTTCGCCGTGAGAGAATGGGGCACATTGAGCTTGCTTGCCCAGTAGCGCACATTTGGTATCTAAAGAGCTTACCAAGCCGTATCGGAACAATCCTTGATATATCCCTAAGAGATCTCGAAAAAGTTCTCTATTTCGAAAGCTACATTGTAACTAATGCTGGCGAGAGCGAGCTTGAAGTCGGTCAATTGTTGACTGAGAAAGAGTACCGTACAGCCAGAGATACTTTTGGATCTCGTTTCGATGCTGGTATGGGCGCTGAAACAGTTCGTAACATGCTTACTGGTATTGATTGCCAGAAGTTACATGACGAATTGGCTGCAGACTTGAAGGAAACTTCCTCTGATGCAAAGAGAAAGAAATTAATAAAGAGACTTAAAGTTCTTAAATCTTTCTTGGCATCTAACAATCGTCCTGAATGGATGATTTTGACTGTAGTTCCAGTTATTCCTCCAGATCTAAGACCACTTGTTCCACTTGATGGTGGACGTTTTGCAACTAGCGATCTTAACGATCTCTATCGTCGTGTTATTAACCGTAACAACCGATTAAAGAGACTTATTGAGCTTAATTCTCCTGATATCATTATAAGAAATGAAAAGAGAATGTTGCAGGAGGCAGTTGATGCCTTGTTTGATAACGGTCGTCGTGGTCGAACCATAACTGGTCCGAACAAGAGACCTCTCAAATCTCTCTCCGACATGCTCAAAGGAAAGAGTGGACGTTTCCGTCAGAACCTCCTTGGAAAACGTGTCGACTACTCTGGTCGTTCCGTTATCGTCGTTGGTCCTGAGTTAAGGCTCCATCAGTGCGGTCTTCCAAAGAAGATGGCTCTCGAATTATTCAAGCCATTTATCTACAACAAACTTGAAGAGCGTGGTTACGTTACCACCATCAAGAGCGCCAAGAAGATGGTAGAAAAGGGTAAACCAATCGTTTGGGATATCTTGGATGAGGTTATTAAAGAGCATCCAGTTCTCTTGAACAGAGCTCCAACCCTTCATAGATTAGGATTCCAGGCTTTTGAGCCACTTCTAATTGAAGGTAAAGCTATTCAATTACATCCGCTTGTATGTACAGCATTCAACGCTGACTTCGACGGTGACCAGATGGCTGTTCACGTACCTCTCTCTGTCGAAGCACAGATCGAGACTCGTGTACTCATGATGTCCACAAACAACATCTTGGGACCAGCGCATGGAAAACCAATTATCGTTCCTTCTCAGGACATAATCTTGGGTCTGTATTACATGACCAGAGAGCGTCCGTTTGCTAAGGGTGAAGGGAAAACATTCAGTGGTGCCGATGAAGTTCGTCTTGCTTGGGAACTCCAAGAAGTTGCACTTCAAGCAGGCATCAAGTGTCGTGTTGAAGGAAAAGTTCATCAGACAACAGTTGGCCGTATCTTGTTGTATGAGACAATGCCGAAGGCTCTGCCATTTGAGCGTTACAATAAGCTCATGAAGAAGAAGGAAGTTGGTCAATTGATCGACGAAGCTTTCCGTGAAGCTGGCAACAAGGCCACAGTTATCTTAGCTGATAGGCTAAAAGACGTTGGATACAGATTCGCCATGCTTTCTGGCGCTTCCATCGCCATTAAGGACATGATTATACCGAACTCTAAACCTGAACTTCTACGTAAAGCAGAAGCTAAGGCAGGCGAGATCGAGACTCAGTATCAAGAAGGTCTTATTACTGCCGGTGAGCGGTACAATAAGGTCATCGACATCTGGTCTGACGTAGCTGACAAGATCGCTGAAGACATGATGAACCACATCTCTACTGATGAGTTCAAAAATCCTGAGACTAATGAGAAGAAGAAAGGCCCATCATTTAACTCCGTTTACATGATGGCCGATTCCGGTGCTCGAGGATCTATTCAGCAGATGAGACAGCTAGCTGGTATGAGAGGTCTTATGGCTAAGCCAGACGGATCGATCATTGAAAACCCAATTAAGGCGAACTTCCGTGAAGGATTGACCGTTCTTCAGTATTTCGTATCAACCCACGGTGCTCGTAAGGGTCTAGCTGATACCGCTCTTAAGACCGCTAACTCTGGTTACTTGACTCGACGTCTTGTTGACGTTTCTCAAGACGTAATCGTTACCGAAGTAGATTGTGGAACATCTGAGGGCTTAGAGGTAACCGCACTTACAGAGGGTGGTGAAGAGATTGAATCATTGGCAAACCGTATCCTTGGACGCGTTGCTCTTGAGGATATCCATGATCCTATCACCAACGAGATCCTCGTTCGTCGTAACGAAGAGATCAATGAAGAGAAGTGCGCAGTTATTACTGAGTCAGGATTAGATAGAGTAATTATTAGATCCGCTCTAACTTGTGACAGTGAGCGCGGCGTTTGCTGCCTCTGTTACGGTCGTGACTTAGCACGTGGACACTTGGTCAATATCGGTGAAGCTGTCGGTGTTATCGCTGCTCAGTCAATCGGTGAACCAGGAACTCAGTTAACCATGAGAACCTTCCACATCGGTGGTGCGGTATCTGGTAGAGCTGAACAGACCTCATTGGAAGCTCGTTTCCCAGGTCGTGTGAAGTTTGAAAACTGCAAACTAGTAGCTCGTCGTGATGGAACCCAGGTTGCAATGAGCCGTAAGGCCGAAGTTGTAATTATCGATCCAAACGATCAACGTGAGCGTGAACGTCATCCGATAGTTTACGGCGCAAGAGTTAAGGTCAAGGAAGGCCAAGACGTTGAAGCCGGTGCAATGATCTCTGAATGGGATCCGTTTACGATTCCAATTCTTTCAGATATCGCTGGCCGCATTGAGTGGCAGGATATTAATGAATTGACGATCGAAGAGCGTACCGACGAGAGAACAGGTTTCGTTGAGAACGAAATTGTTCCTTCTAAGGACAAGAGCACCGATCTTCGTCCTCGCGTAGTTGTTCACGGTGAGAACGGTGAGACACGTGTTTACAATCTGCCTGTTGGCGTACGCGTATCAGTTGAGCATAACGCTGATATCGATGCTGGTGATACGATTGCTAAACGTGAAAGAGCTACTACCAAGACTAAGGATATTACCGGTGGTCTGCCACGAGTAGTTGAACTTTTTGAAGCTAGAAAACCAAAAGATCCAAGCATTGTAGCTGAGGTTGATGGTGTCGTTAGCTTCGGTGAGGACTTCCGCGGTAAACGTAGAGTACTTGTAACTCCTGAAGTTGGTGAGCCAGTTGAGTATCTCGTTCCAAAGAATAAGCATATTGCTGTGGCTGCTGGCGACGTTGTGAAGGCTGGTGAAGCTCTTACAGATGGTGCAAGCAACCCACATGACATCTTAAGAATTGAAGGTGTCTACAAGTTGGCTGCGTTCTTAGTGAACGAAATTCAGGAAATTTACCGACTCCAAGGTGTGCGTATCAACGATAAGCACATGGAAGTTATCGTTCGGCAGATGCTAAAGAGAGTCAGAGTTTCTGATTCTGGTGATTCCGATCTATTAGTTGGAGATCACGTAGAGAGAAATCGTGTCCATAGGGCAAACCAAGATGTTGTGGCCAAGAAAGGAAAGCCAGCTCAGTACGAGCCGCTTCTACTTGGTATAACTAAGGCATCCTTAACAACGGATTCTTTCATCTCGGCAGCTAGCTTCCAAGAAACTACAAAGGTGCTGACTGAAGCCTCCATTAGCGGCAAGGTCGACCACCTCCGTGGTTTGAAAGAGAACGTAATCATGGGCCGACTCATCCCTGCAGGTTCTGGTATGGACGAATACAACAATCGTCGTATCAAAGCTGAAGGTGAGGAGCCAGTTGCCGATGACAGTAAGTTCCGAATTGGCCAGTCTTCACTAGAATCTTTGGCTGGCTTGATTTAAGAGAAATTCTGGGTTTGCCCCGAATTTTTATTAAGGGCGGTGAGGGGTAACTCTCACCGCCCTTTGAATTTATGGGCTCTTCTTGATACTGTGCATCCCGTATGGATGACACTCAGCCTTCTTCAGAAACGACACAACCCTCGACACCTCCGATAGAGGGTTCGTCTCCTAAAGAAGTAGTCCCAGCGGAACCGCCTCATTTTCTTCCCTACATTGAAGAGGTAGCAAAAAAAGTTCCTGTTGTTGAATTTAATCAGGCCTTTCGAATCACCCCAAATGGATTATTTGTTGAACTTTCTCACACTCAACGCGCAGTAGATCTTTATAAAGAATGGCTAGTAGGTCGTGGTGTTCAGGATATTAAAGAAGATAAATTATTTAAACGACTTTTTGGTTCTGATACGCCACCAAGGTTTTACCTGGCAGAAGGAAAAAAATGTTTAACTGGAATCTTTGTTGATTGTCCAATTAAAGATCCGATGAGATATCGGAAGGCTTATTACCTGGGCTCACCCTCTCCGGCAAGTGATACTATTCATCCTTCAGATCCTCTTTTTACTGGAAATAATGATGTTCATTCTATTCCTGGGAAAGGTGGCATCGAACTTGGCGTATCCGTTGGGGATAAGGATGTAATCCTGCCAATTGAATTTGTTCGCACATTCACAAGACTTGCTCCAAACTCAAAGAAAGTAATGGGACGATTCCCAAATATTAATCAGAGCTTAAGTGATGCAGCCCTTGCCCTTATCACTATCATCCGGAAAGCAAAACTTATTAAGCCAGAAGAAGAACCTCTTCGGCCGCTCCGTTTTGCTAAAGATGGAGATCGGATCAAGTGTATTACTCGGATGGGATTTTATATTTATATCAATCAGCAACACCGAGTAGTGGGTCTTTACCATGCTTTTGGTAGGAATCTGTACTCTTGGGTTCGTGAGGAAGTGGCGTTTTCTTTGGCTCGTGAAGCTAGAGGCCATGTAGGAAGTTTTGAAATTTTCAAACGTACTCATAAGTTCATGGGCTCATTAATCATACGTGGTCGGACCAAAATGATTCACGGAAAAGCCTTAACACATTTTGTTAAGGAGGCACTGGATGCTCCCGCACTAATCAAAGAACCAAAGGGCGTAAAAACCATTCGCACCTTTGTTGAGCCATTTATTAATGTCCTACAGTTAGCTGAGCAAATTGATATCGGTAAAGTCTCAGCATTTCTCTCTCCTCGCTATAGAAAAGGCCATGTAGTTGCCTCTTTTGAGCAGTGGCTAATTGTTCAAGCAAGTCGCGGCAAAAACCCTATAATTGTTGATGTTTTTAGCCGAAGGGCAAAAAATAGACTCTCAGAATCTAAGTGATACAAGACCCTCAAAAAATCCCATAACGTCACTGACGAATATGGAAAGACCAATCGAACAAAATAAAGATGAAAAAGTTGGATTACAGATCCAAGATGCTTTCTCTAGATTAATGCCAGGGGATGATTTTGCAATCCGCGTTTTTACTTTTCAGAGTAACCAGTATCAAAATCGAGGCGAGACTTTTCAGTTGACACGGGAAAGAGACGGCACTCTTCATCTGCATTTTAAGCACGGAATTTTAACCGGCCATTTTCAATTTGATCCAATTGTCGATGAAAACAGACTTAGATATAAAACTGATAACCCTGCCACTATAAAACGCGGCCAAGATATATTAGGTGAGATTGTGACGACTGCGACATTAACCAGTCTCTCCGTTATCAGAGAGGAGAAAAATGGAGAAGGGTTAGTATCGGCTAATAGTAAGCAGTTACTTGCACCTATTCTAGGCGATAATGAACGTAAGTCCCTTTTGGGTTATATCAGGACAGGAGCATCGCAAGAGTACAACTCTCAGGATCCTGATCTTAAATGGATTAGCTTTACAGAGCATAATTCTGGATTTACGATGAGGTATACTTCCGTTGATCCTACCTATGGAACTGATCGGAACTTTGTCGCTGAATTTGATTTAGAGGGAAGATTTACTTCAATTAATGAGGTTATAAATTCGAAGCGAGTTCAAATGCCGTTGTTGGAAGTTAAAGCTTGTGAGTTTGTATTTAATCGTCTTTTACTAACTTGGTTTGAGGCGAAAGTTGCCAGCCCCTTAGATTTATCAAAGTTTAATTTATAATCACCATCATTCATCTCGGGCTAAGGTAGTAGGAACACCTAGCGGCAAAGTCTCAAGAATTAAAGTTAGAAAACTCTCCCTGGCAAGCCTGTTTTCGTCTCTAGATTGGCATAGAGGTAAGAAGTAAGAGACTAGAAAAGGATCATGTTCAAATTGATTATCAGCATTATCGACGGCACTTCCTGGGACTGTTGGATTAACCGGAGACTCATCTGACATCGTTCTTTGAATTCTAAATTCTTTTGCCCCGGCTTTTTGTACTACTTTATACGCATCGGTATTTCCAAGGTAATCATTTCCGGCAGGATAAAAAATTCCACTCAAAAGAGGAAAGATAAATGGGTCATGACGTGCGATAAAAAATGTTAGATCTACAGGTAACTCTAGTGGCCCCTCGTACCCTTCAACAACCTTAAACGGCAGATCAAACGAGATTACCCTTTTAACCCGATCCCAAGGGAGGTCTTTTGCGAAAGATTCTCCTGCTTCTGCCTGCTTACTAAGGTAAGAAAGAACGAAAGCACCCTGGCTATGACCGAGAAATATAGTTAGCGATATCAGATAGTTAAACATCTAATAGTCAATTAAAATAAGACTTTTGTATCTTAAGGCATCACTGATTTTATCCATTATGTAGAAGTAAATTTAAACCGTGCATTTGTTTGACTTTTATTACTCATGCGTGATAGTTGTCCGTCTCCCGAAAGGGACGCATATAGGCAAGTATAAACCTAGCTAACCGAGCGCACTCATTACTAAGTTTTCGATCGCTACGAAAGCTATAACAAAGAGATGCGGGTCGAGCAGGGGTTTTTTATTGTAAATGCGCGCAGCTGCGAGGAGATGCAAGGCTCTACTTGGGGAAGCATCATCTCCGTTGGTAAGACGACAGAAGATAAATTTTGGATTCAAAATTTGTTTCTCGGTCCTCGACTCCGTAAGCGTTGCAAAGAGAAGAGCCACGAAAGCAACCGCAAGTCGGCGGGGCCATTTCTCTCAGCCAAGGTAGGTATAAAATTTAGGTGAGCATATTTTTCGCGCACATTTTAAGAAAGGAAACTTTCTTGGGATGATAAGTCGAGGGAAGAATTTGTTTCAGTAGTACGACCGAAGTAAGGGAAGGAG
Source organism: uncultured Bdellovibrionales bacterium (assembly GCA_964650155.1). GTDB lineage: Bacteria > Bdellovibrionota_C > UBA2361 > UBA2361 > J135 > JAWXBT01. Next base: position 21,361 of record CAZYRE010000007.1, on the reverse strand, counting down.
TAAGGCACTATGCCAACCATTAACCAGCTTGTTCGAATGAGACGTAAGGTCAAGGTTCGTAAGACCAAGGCCCCAGCGCTCGAGAGCTGTCCGCAAAAGCGGGGAGTTTGTACTCGCGTATTCACACAGACACCTAAGAAGCCTAACTCGGCTCTTCGAAAGGTGGCTCGTGTTCGTTTGACCACGGGAATGGAAGTGACGAGCTACATCCCAGGCGAAGGTCACAATCTTCAAGAGCACTCAGTTGTGTTGATTCAGGGCGGCCGTGTTAAGGACCTTCCTGGTGTTCGTTACCACACAATCAGAGGAAAATTGGAAACTCATGGCGTTACGGATCGTAAGAAGAGCCGTTCACGTTATGGAACTAAGAGACCTAAGTAAGATTTGAAACAAGAGAAGGCTAAGTAGGAATACTATGTCGCGTAAGAAAAGAGATTATACAAGAGAAGTTCTCCCTGATCCAAAGTACGGCAAGGTGCTTGTATCAAGATTCATCAATCGTGTGATGCTATCTGGTAAGAAAGGCGTGGCAGAAGGTGCTGTTTACGGCGCTTTCGAGATCATGGCTGAGAAAGGCGGCGAAGATCCAGTTGGTCTCTTCATGAAGGCCATGAGCAATATTCGTCCAGTAGTCGAAGTTCGTTCCCGCCGTGTTGGTGGAGCAACTTATCAGGTTCCAAGCGAAGTTCGTCCTCGTCGTCAAGAAACTTTGGCTCTTCGTTGGTTGATAGAAGCCTCGAACTCCCGCGGAGAGAGACGTATTTCAGAGAGACTTGCTGCAGAGATGTTAGATGCGGCGCAGAATCGTGGAAATGCAGTTAAGAAACGTGAAGATACCCATAAGATGGCTGATGCTAATAAGGCATTCGCTCACTTTAAATGGTAAAAATTTTTTAGTTAATGAGTTTGCAAAGTGTCTGAGAAAGTTGATCTTACCAAAACTAGAAACATCGGAATCATGGCCCATATCGACGCCGGTAAAACGACGACGACTGAGCGTATTCTTTACTACACCGGTGTTAACTATAAGATCGGTGAGGTTCATGACGGCGCTGCTACCATGGACTACATGGAGTTGGAGCAAGAGCGTGGTATTACCATTACCTCTGCGGCTACTACCTGTTTCTGGTCCGGTTCCGATCAACAGTTCCCAAGACATCGCGTCAACATTATCGACACACCTGGACACGTAGACTTCACAATCGAAGTAGAGCGAAGCCTTCGCGTTCTTGACGGTGGTATCGTTTGCTTTGACGGCGTAAGTGGAGTCGAGCCTCAGTCTGAAACTGTTTGGCGTCAAGCAACTAAGTTTAAAGTTCCAAGAATCTGTTTCATCAATAAGATGGATAGAGCTGGAGCAAGTTTTGAATTTTGCGTTCAGACAATCAAAGAAAGATTGAACGCAAAGCCGATTCCAATTCAGATTCCGATCGGTAAAGAGAGCACATTCCAAGGCGTAATAGATCTAGTTAAAATGCGCGGAATTTTCTATTTGGATGACGCTTTAGGCGCCAAGTACGAATATAGAGATATTCCAGCCGACATGATGGCTGATGCCAAGAAAGCACGCGACTACATGGTTGAGTGTGTAGCAGAAGCAAATGAAGATCTCCTTAATAAATACCTTGAAGGCAAGGAGTTCACTGAAGAAGAATTAATTCGTGGGCTACGTAAGATCTGCTTGAACATGGAAGGGTTCCTTGTTCTTTGCGGAGCTTCCTTTAAGAATAAAGGTGTTCAGCCGCTTCTTGATGCAGTTGTTCAATTCTTGCCATCACCTTTAGATCTTCCTCCTACCAAAGGATTAGATCCTGATGATGAGACTAAGGAAGTTATCCGTGAACCTAAAGACGATCAGCCGCTTTCCGCAATCGCTTTCAAGATCGTAACCGATCCATTCGTTGGAGTGCTCACTTTCGTTCGTGTTTATTCAGGAAAGCTTGAGACAGGTATGACAATTCTCAATGCAACTCGTGGCAAGAAAGAGCGAGTTGGTCGGTTAGTGAAGATGCATGCTGATAAACGTGAGGATATTAAAGAAATCTGCGCAGGTGATATCGGTGCTATCGTTTCACTTAAAGAAACAATCACTGGCGACACTCTCTGTGATGTTGAGAAGCCAATTCTTCTTGAAAGCATCTTTGCTCCTCCACCAGTTATCTCAGTGGCGATTGAACCAAAGACTAAGGCAGATGAGCAGAAGATGGGACTCTCCCTATCTAAGTTAGCCAAGGAAGATCCTTCTCTAAGACTCTCCTCTGATCATGAATCTGGCCAGACGATCATTTCTGGAATGGGTGAGCTTCACCTTGATATCGTACAACAGAGATTGTTTCGTGAGTTTGGTGTTGCTACTAACACTGGTAAACCACAGGTAGCTTACAGAGAAACTATCAAACAAACTGTTGAGCACGAAGTTAAGTACGCCAAGCAAACAGGCGGTCGTGGTCAATTTGGACATGTATTGTTACGTGTTGAGCCTCTTGAGGCTGCTAAAGGCTTTGAATTCGTTGATGAGATCAAGGGCGGAGTTATTCCACGTGAATACATTCCTGCTGTTGAAGATGGAGTCGTTGAGGCTCTAGCAGGAGGTGTTCTTGCCGGGTACCCAGTTATCGACATCAGGGTAGCCCTTTACTACGGAAGTTTCCACGAAGTTGACTCGAGTGAAATGGCTTTCAAGATTGCCGGCTCGATGTGCGTTAAGGAGGCTTGTCGCAAAGCTGGCTTGCTACTCCTTGAGCCCGTCATGGCGCTTGAAGTTGTTACACCGGATGACTTTGTCAGCAACGTGGTAGGTGACATCAATCGTCGCCGTGGTCAGGTGTTAGGCATGGAGCCTCGCGCAGGTGCTCAAGCTGTAAAAGCTCATGTGCCACTTGCTGAGATGTTCGGCTATGCAACTGATCTGCGATCGATGTCACAGGGAAGGGCAAGCTTCACCATGGAATATCACCACTACGCGCCAGTGCCGAACAACATTCAGGAAACATTAGCGAAGAAGTAGTGATAGTAATTTTTAGTGTTGGATTTATTTAATTAAGGGAGCAGACAAAATGTCAAAAGCAAAGTTCGAACGTACCAAGCCGCACATCAACGTTGGTACTATCGGCCACGTCGACCACGGTAAAACTACGTTGACAGCTGCCCTGGTCAATACACAGGCAAAAAGAGGACTTGCTACCGCTAAGGCCTATAGCGATATCGCTAAAGGTGGTACTGTCCGTGACGAGTCAAAGACTGTAACGATCGCATCTGCGCACGTTGAGTACGAGACAGCAAATCGTCACTATGCCCACGTTGACTGTCCAGGACACGCCGACTACGTAAAGAACATGATTACTGGTGCTGCGCAAATGGATGGAGCAATCCTAGTTTGTTCAGCCGCTGATGGTCCGATGCCTCAGACCAGAGAGCACATTCTCTTGGCTCGCCAAGTAGGTGTTCCATACATCGTATGTTTCTTGAACAAAGTTGATCTCGTTGATGATCAGGAACTTCTCGAGTTAGTTGAGATGGAATTAAGAGACCTTCTTAAGACTTACAAGTTCCCTGGTGATACAACTCCAATTATCCGTGGATCCGCTCTAAAGGCTCTGAAGGGAGACGATGATGAGCTAGGTATGAAGTCAATTGAGAAGTTGCTTGCAACTCTTGATGAGTACATCCCAGTTCCAGAGCGTGAAGTTAACAAGCCATTCCTTATGTCAGTTGAAGACGTATTCTCGATCCAAGGTCGTGGTACAGTAGCAACTGGTCGTATCGAGCGTGGTAAGGTCAAGGTTGGCGATGAAATCGAGATCGTTGGTCTCCGTGCAACTCAGAAGACTGTTGTTACCGGTATCGAAATGTTCCGTAAGTCACTTGACGAAGGACATGCTGGTGATAACGCAGGCGCACTTCTCCGTGGTTTGAAGAGAGAAGACGTAGAGCGTGGTCAGGTGCTTGCTGCTCCTGGTTCCATTACTCCACACACAAAGTTTAAGGCAGAGACTTACATCCTTACACAAGCTGAGGGTGGACGTCATAAGCCTTTCTTCAATGGATATCGTCCACAGTTCTATTTCAGAACTACAGACGTTACTGGCAATGTAAAATTGCCTGAAGGTGTTGAGATGGCTATGCCAGGCGACAATATCACTGTTGAGATTGAGTTGATTCAACCAATCGCTATGGAGAAACAGAGCCGTTTTGCTATCCGTGAGGGTGGTAAGACAGTAGGCGCTGGAGTTGTTACTGAGATTATTGCCTAAGTAAAAAGTAGCCCCAGGGTGAATCGACAAGTAATCGGTTCATCCTGGGACAAATTGAGGAGTTTTAAATGCTAGGCGGGCAAAGAATTCGCATAAGACTTAAGGGATACGATCACAAGCTGCTGGACTCGGCGGTCGGTGAGATTGTCCAGATTGTGCGTCGGACTGGTGGAAGGGTAGCAGGGCCATTGCCTCTGCCAACTCGGATTGAACGATTTACTGTGAATCGCTCACCTCACGTTGATAAAAAATCACGTGAGCACTTTGAGATCCGAACACATAAGCGGCTTCTTGATATTCTTGAGCCGACCCAGCAGACGATTGATGATCTTGGGAAACTTGAGCTCTCGACAGGTATAGATGTCGAGATCAAGCTTCAGTAATTACTGAGGAAGACGCGTACGAGAAGTACGAATTGGAAGTTTAACGGGAAGAGTTTATGGCTTCAAAAAAATACCCCGAAGGATTAGTGGGACGTAAATTGGGGATGACACAGGTATTCAACGCCGATGGCGAGTGCGTACCAGTGACCATCGTCGAGGCGGGTCCTAATATGATCCTTAATATTAAGGGTGAAGATCTGAGTGGCTACAGTGCTGCACAGATAGGATTTACTCCTAAGAAGAGTCAACGTCTCTCTAAGTCAGAGAATGGGTTCTTCAATAAGGCAGGTCAGGGTGCGTTCACGCATATCCAAGAGATTCGCTGCGATGTTCAGACACTTGGCTGGAGTGCTGGGAAAGAATTGAAAGTCACAGACGTATTCACCCCAGGTCAGTTAGTTGACGTTACAGGCACTAGTATCGGTAGAGGATTCTCCGGTGTAGTTCGCCGCCACCATATTAAGGGACAGCCATCTACTCGTGGTACACACGAAGTTCGTAGGCACGTTGGATCCGTTGGTTGTCGTAAGTTTCCTGGAAAAATTCATAAAGGCAAAAGAATGCCAGGTCTAATGGGTAATGCCCAAGTTACGGTTCAAAATTTAGAAATCGTAGCAGTCAGACCTGAAGATAATGTTCTCCTCATTAAGGGAGGAATTCCAGGTGCTCGTGGTGGAGTCGTGGTAATTCGTAAAGCTGTGCAAACCTATACTGGTGCTCAGGCTCCAGCACAGGCAGCAGCGTAGATTTTAGTTTAGTGAAGGATTTGCTGTGAAAGCAAAAACAGTACAAACAAGCGTGAGAAAGAGTAGTGGCGGCGATGCTGGCACTATCGATCTAAGCCCAGAAGTCTTTGGCGCCCCAGTTTATGCACACCTCGTTCATCAAGTTGTCAGGTGGCAGTTGGCTAAGCGTAGAGCTGGTACTCATGACGTTTTGACACGAAGTGAGATGAAGGGTGGCAAGAAAAAACCTTTCAAGCAGAAGGGTACAGGTCGCGCCAGAGCTGGAAGTAGCGTCTCCCCACTATGGGTTGGCGGTGCGGTAGTACATGGTCCAACACCGAGAAGTTATGAGTTTAAAGTTCCCAAGGGTATTCGTCGCAAAGCACTCTGTTCAGCGCTTACTTCCAAAGTTAAAGCTGAGCGTTTGATCGTTATCGACGATGTCAACTCCAAGGACGGTAAGACTAAGGGCATGGCTAAGATGATGAGCTCCCTTAAGATTGATGGTTCAGTGTTGGTAATTCTTCCTGATAATGCTGGCGAGAATACAATTCGTGCACTCAGCAATCTTGAGAGAGTTACAAGCATGCCAGTCGCAGGAATTAATGTATACGACGTGATGAAACATAAATACGTCATCGTTGGTAAAGATTCCTTGAAAGCAATTGAAGAAAGAGGCTTAGGCAAAGCGGAAGTTTAGCCTTTAGGAGAGAAGTTTTATGGCAAAAGAAAAGGCAAGAACACTGGCAGGAAATAGCGATTACAGCATCTTGCGTGAGCCTGTAGTTACTGAGAAATCGACAAGATTCGGTCAAGCAGGAAATCGTGTAGTTTTCCGTGTCCCAACAGAGGCTACAAAGACAGATATTCGCGGAGCCATTGAGCGCATTTTTAATGTGAAAGTGAAATCCGTTAATACAGTAAATATGATGGGTAAATCCAAGAGGACAGCTCGCGGATCTAGCAAGAGGCAGGATTCAAAGAAGGCGTACGTAACTCTCGCTGAAGGACAGTCAATCAGCGTTGTTGAAGGATTATAATATTATGGCGTTAAGAAATTATAGACCAATCACACCATCCAGACGTCACTATGACGGCAGTGATTATTCTACCTTGAGCAAGGTTGCTCCAGAGAAATCATTATTGGCTCCTAAGTCCCGTTCCGGTGGTCGTAACAATCAAGGTCGTACAACAAATATTAATATTGGTGGTGGTCACAAGAAGCGTTATCGTAAGATCGATTTCCGACGTCACGATAAGCTGAACATACCAGCCAAAGTTATAACCATTGAATACGATCCAAATCGTACCGCTCGTATTGCACTCATCTGCTACGCAGACGGGGAGAAGCGTTACATCATTGCGCCACAAGGGTTAACTGTTGGTCAGATGGTACTTGCGAGTGAGACCGCTGATATTAAGCCTGGCAACTCTTTGCCACTTAAGAATATTCCAACTGGTACAGTTATTCATAACTTAGAACTTTATCGTGGTGGTGGCGGACAACTAATTCGTTCGGCTGGTACTTCAGCACAGCTTAGAGCTAAGGAAGGTGAGTATGCTCAGATCCTTATGCCGTCTGGTGAAGTTAGAAAAATCTTCATTGAGTGCTTTGCGACCATTGGCGCAGTTAGCAATCCTGATCACCAAAACATCAAGGTTGGTAAAGCTGGCCGTAGTCGTTGGCTCGGTATTCGTCCTCACAATAGAGGCGTGACCAAGAATCCAGTCGATCATCCAATGGGTGGTGGAGAAGGTAAGAGTAAGGGTGGTCGTCATCCTTGTTCTCCAACTGGACAGTTGGCCAAAGGTCTTAAGACAAGGACTAACAAGAGAACTAAGAAGTTCATTGTTGAGAGTCGGAACAGAAAGAAGAATGCTTAGGAAGAACGTTTAGTTTGAGTTAGGGAAAAGAGTTATGGCACGTTCAGTTAAAAAGGGACCGATAGTTGATCCTAGTTTGATGAAGTGGGTTGAGCGCGTGAAGAACGGTGCTCACAAGGGCCCTATCAAAACTTGGTCACGCCGTTCGACGATATTGCCAGAGATGATTGGTGTTACTTTCGCTGTACATAATGGACGAAAGTTTGTTCCAGTTTTCGTTACTGAGAATATGGTTGGACATAAGCTCGGAGAGTTTTCAGCAACTCGTACGTTTATTGCTCACGCCAGAAGCGTTGCCGCAGCTCCTGCTCCAAGCGCGCCATCAGGTGGAAGTAAGTAGAAATAAATTTTGATTGGTGAATACCATGAGTAAGAAAGTTACTAAAAGACAGAGTAAGGGTGAGGGAAAGAAAACCTCCTCACGCAGAACTAAGGGCAGACTTAATCCTAGGGAGAATAAGGAAGGTTTCTTAGCAAAAGCTGTGTTGAGGCACGTAAGAATTTCCCCTCGTAAATTGCGATTGTCTCTAGACATGGTCAAAGGACAGCAGGTCGATCAAGCTTTGCAAATGTTGCAGTTCAATCCACGTAAAGGCTCAGCGATTGTTGCTAAGCTTTTAAGATCAGCCATCTCTAACGCTAAAGAGCGTCAGAGTGCGGACGTAGATCGGCTGTGGGTTTCAGGTGGATCCGTTACTGACGGTCCAGTGATGATGCGTTACATGCCAGCTGCGCATGGTCGTGCCACACCGGTTCGTAAACGGTCTTCACATATAACGATTTTATTGGATCAGAAATAAGTCAAAAGTAAGAGGAAGAATTCATGGGACAAAAGATAAGTCCAACCGGGTTACGAATTGGAATCACTGAAGGGTGGCGTTCTCGATGGTTTGGCAGCAAAGATTTTGCTCGCTACATCGGAGAAGACGTTAAGATCCGTCGTTACATTACTGATAGGCTGAAAGCTGCTGGTATTGCTCGCGTTGAAATCGAGCGTGCTGCTGCTAGAGTTAAGATCAATATATTCAGCGCTAAGCCTGGTCTAGTTATCGGTAAGAAGGGAAAGGATATCGAAGATCTTCGTAAGGACCTTAAGAATTTGGTCAAGCGAGATGTCGGTCTGAATATTATCGAAGTTCGTAAGCCTGATCTTGATGCCAAATTGGTTGGTGAAAACGTAGCTTTCCAACTTGAGCGTCGTATCAACTATCGTCGTGCCGTTAAGGATGCGATGGGACGTTGTATGAGAATGGGTGCAGAGGGTGTGAAAGTGAGAATATCTGGCCGATTAAATGGCGCTGAGATTGCTCGTTGCGAAACATTCAGAGAGGGAAGAATTCCTGCTCACACGCTTCGTGCAGATATTGATTACGCACTATCCGAAGCGGCCACTACTTATGGAGTGATCGGCATTAAGGTGTGGATCTTCAAGGGCGAGAAGTTTTCGCCAGGTGAGGAAGTACCAGTTGAGGCAATGCAACTTTAAGAGCGTAGAGTAAGAAGATAGAAGTTTTAGAGAGAAGATTATGTTGACCCCAAAGCGAACAAAATTTCGAAAGCAGATGAAGAGACTGCGCCAGCTCCGTGGTGCTGAGAATCGTGCTTGTGAGCTTGATTTTGGAGATTTTGGTCTCCGTGCTGTTGAGGCAGGTTGGGTTACAAATCGTCAGATCGAAGCAAGTCGTATCGCAGTATCTCGTGGTATGAAGAAGGGCGGAAAAATGTGGATTAGGATTTTCCCTGATCATCCGCTTACATCAAAACCTGCCGAGGTCAGAATGGGTAAAGGAAAGGGCGCTCCTGATAAGTGGGTTGCTAACGTCAGAGCTGGAAGAATCATGTTTGAATTGACTGGTGTTACTAAGGAAACCGCGTTGGAGGCATTGCACTCTGCCGGAGCTAAACTACCAATCAAGACAGAAATAGTCATACGAACTGAGGGTCTGCTCTAAGCGAGGAAATATGAAATCGACTAATTTAGTAAAAGATTTAAAGGCACTTTCCCCACAGGAACTAAAGTCCCGTGGAGTAAAGGTAGCTGAGGAGCTAATGAAGCTAAGGTTTCAACGTTCCACTGGACAGTTGAAGCAGACTCATCGTTTGGGAGAGCTAAGAAGGGAATTGGCCCGAATAAAGACTCTGTTAAGCGCAACCGTAGTTAAGACAGGACGAGCTTAATAAAAAGTTTGAGGAAAAGTTATGATTCAAAAAGAAGCTAGTGAAAGAGGAAGACCAAAAGTCCAACAGGGCGTGGTTCTTAGCAACAAGATGGATAAGACCGTCGTGATAGGTGTTACTACTCGTAAGCCACACGCCTTCTACGGCAAGTACGTCACACGTACAAGAAAGTTTGTCGCGCATGATGAGAAAAATGAGTGTGGAGTTGGAGACACTGTGGACATCATGGAGACACGCCCTCTTAGTCGCACAAAGCGATGGAGAGTGATCGAGATAGTGGAGAAGGCTGTTGTTACAGAGGATCCAAACCAACTCGTGTAGAGAGTAAGTTAAAGAGAGCGAACTATGATTCAGTTGAAGTCAGTACTTGAAGTCGCAGACAACTCCGGAGCCAGGAAGGTTCAGTGCGTTAAGGTGTTGGGTGGATCCCGACGTCGTTATGCAACGGTGGGTGATGTGATCGTTGTGGCAGTTAAGGACGCAATTCCTAACTCCAAGGTAAAGAAGGGGACAGTTCACAAGGCGGTGATCGTTCGTACTTCAAAGCAGGTTAAGAGAAATGATGGCTCTTACATCCGTTTTGATGAGAACAGTGCAGTTTTGATCAATGCTCAAGATGAGCCAGTTGGAACCCGTATATTTGGGCCAGTAGCCAGAGAGCTTCGGTCTAAGAACTTTATGAAGATTGTTTCATTGGCTCCTGAAGTTTTGTAGGGCATTGAATTACGTTTTTGAGAGACGATTATGAAAGCGATTGAATTAAAAGCTGGAAGACGACGAGTTCGAAGTGATCTTAAGGTTGGCGATATCGTCATGGTCATTGCTGGCGGTAACAACAAGAAGCGAGAGAACAAAGGCAAGACCGGTAAGTTGGTACGATTTGTTGGCGCTGATAGAGTAGTTGTTGAAGGGTTGAACATGGTAACCCGACATCGGAAGGCTCAGGGTCCAGATAAACTTGGTGGGAAAACACCAATGGAATCACCGATCCACATCTCTAACGTGATGTACTACGCAGAGAAAGTTAAGGCTCCAGTAAAGGTAGTTTTTCAGAAGTTATCTGATGGAAAGAAGACTCGTGGATATATCGATCCAAAGAGCGAAAAATTTGTTCAGATTGAGTCGTAAGAGAGAATTGATATGGCAAGATTAGAAGACCATTACACGAAGGAAGTAGTTGGCGCGCTTAAAAAGCAGTTCAACTTTGGTTCCGCTATGGAGATCCCTAAATTAAAGAGGATCGTCCTTAACATGGGACTTGGTGAGGCTTTAGGTAATCAGAAGGTCATTGAGTATGCAGAATATGCGTTGACTCAGATCTCTGGTCAGAAAGCTGTCGTTACTCGCGCAAAGAAAGCAATCGCTTCCTACAAATTGCGAAAGGGGCTTCCAATCGGCTGTATGGTTACCCTTCGCGGAAAGCAGATGTATGAGTTCTTGGATCGTTTGATCTCCGTTACGCTACCACGTGTACGTGACTTCAAGGGCATACCAACAAAGGGATTTGATGGTCGTGGTAACTACACTCTTGGAATTAAAGAACAGTCAGTGTTCCCAGAGATCGAAATTGAAAAGATCGATAGAGATCGTGGAATGAACGTTACTTTTGTTACCTCAGCAAAGAATGACGAGGAGAGCCGCGCCCTTCTTACTGAGATGGGGCTTCCTTTCCGTAAACCAGGCGCACCGGGTAACGCTTAATATTTTTTGGGAGAATTAGAGTGGCAAAGAAGTGTTTAGTTCTAAAGCAGCAGATGAAACCGAAGTTTCCGGTAAGGGCTTATACCCGTTGCCAACACTGTGGGCGTTCCCGAGCAGTGTTTCGCAAGTTTCTTCTCTGCCGTTTGTGCTTACGAAAGTTTGCTCATCAAGGACTCATTCCCGGATTGATTAAGGCGAGTTGGTAGTGCACAAGCACTTATTAGGACTTAGGAGACGATATGGTAAATGATAGTTTAGCTGATTTGTTAACAAGAATTAGAAATGCCCAGAAGGCATATCATCGTACAACGATGGTTCCAGTGTCTCGTATGGCCACTGCGGTATTGGATACTCTTAAGAAGGAAGGATACATTGATTCCTTTGATAAAGAGCAAGTCGGTTCATTTGAAGAATACAAAGTATTTCTAAAGTATGATGAAGAGGGTGAGCCATTAATCTCCAGCCTCCGTCGTATTAGCTCACCAGGGCGTCGTCAGTATTCTAGATCTGCAAAACTTCCAAAGATTAATTCCGGTCTAGGAGTATGTCTTGTTTCAACATCACAGGGCGTAATGACAGATCGTGAAGCTAGAAGATTGGGTATTGGTGGAGAAGTTTTAGCCACCGTATTCTAAAAATATTTTAGGAATGAAGAATTAGAGAAGTTTGAGAGGATAGCTGAGTATGTCACGAGTAGGAAAAAGGCCAATTGAGATCCCAAAAGGGGTTCAGGCTAGCGTATCTGGTAATACCGTCGCCATTCAGGGACCAAAAGGAAAGTTGCAGTATCAACTTGGCCGTGGGATTTCCGCTAAGGTAGAAGGTTCAACCATCGTGCTATCTGCTACAGCCGGAAATGATTCACAGATCAGCGCTAACTGGGGTAGTGCCAGAGCCAATATCAACAACATGGTTAAAGGTGTGAATCAGACTTGGACTAAGAGCCTTGAGCTTCAAGGAGTTGGATTCAACGCTTCAATTGCTAAGAATTCTTTGAAGTTGATTGTTGGATTTTCTCACGAAGTTTTAATGCCGATTCCAGCAGGTGTAACAGCTAAGGTAGATAAAAATACCATCGTTATCCTTGAATCTGCAGATCGACAAGTTTTAGGGAATTTTACAGCCAACATTAGAAAAGTACGACCACCAGAGCCTTATCTTGGTAAGGGCATTAGGATCGTTGGTCAGTACGTACGTCGTAAGGCTGGTAAAGCAGGTAAGAAGTAGACTTGTAAATATTGCAAAGTAAGTTTTGCGGAGTTGGATATGAGTACTAGGCAGAAAAGAAGTGATTTGACATTAAGGGAGCGCCGGAAGGTAGCTATCCGTAAGAGAGTTCATGGCGATGAGTTAAGGCCACGTCTCTGTGTCTTTAGAAGTGGCAAACATACCTCAGCACAGATAATCAACGATGATACTGGTAGAGTGATTGTTACTGCTTCTACGCAAGAAGCAGATGTTATGAAAAGCTTGGACGCAGTTAAGTCCGAAGCTATTCACAATGATGCTAAAAGCTCAAAGAGCGTTCGCGCTGCAATGGCTGTTGGTATGGTATTGGCCAAGCGAGCGATGGACAAAAAAGTTGATAAAGTTGTTTTTGATAGAAATGGTAACCTCTATCATGGACGCATCAAGGCTGTGGCCGATGGTGCTCGTGAGCAAGGACTAAATTTTTAGTTAGTTGAATTTTAGGAATAGGACAGAGATATGTCGTTTAAGAGTAGTTTCACCTCCCGCCGAGTACAGCTCCCACAGGGTGCTGAGATGAAAGAAACAGTGGTGTTTATCAACCGTACTGCAAAGGTAGTAAAAGGTGGTCGACGCTTCGGTTTCACAGCTCTAGTTGTTACAGGAGATGGTGCTGGACATGTAGGTTACGGCCTTGGAAAGTCAGGTGAGGTTCCAGTTGCTATCACTAAGGGTGGGGAGCAAGCCAGAAAAGCAGTCATCAGAGTCCCTCTTCATGGAACAACGATTCCGCATGATGTAGTCGGAAAGTTTGGACCTACTAAGGTAGTACTTCTTCCTGGTAAGCCAGGAACTGGTGTTATCGCAGGAGCCGCTGTTCGCGCAGTTGCCGAAGCTGCAGGCATTAAAGACATTAGAACTAAGGTAATAGGTTCTAATAATCCCAATAATGTTCTCTCAGCGGCGATAGAAGGCCTTCTAAGACTTAGAACTGCTGAATCCGTAGCTCGGGGACGTGGCTTGCAGTTAGCTGAAGTTGGCTATCAAAGCGCATAATTAAATTTTTTGGATTTTGTGTTTATGAAAACTGGACAAAAATTGTTACTCAAGCAGATTCGTAGCACAGCTTGCAGAGCTACGAAGGTTGACAATCAGCTAAAAGCGCTTGGTCTTGGACGCGTTGGCAAGAGTGTTGTGGTTACACTTAATCCAGCAGTTGAAGGAATGGTTAGAACTATCCGTCACCTTGTGACTGTAGAAGAAGCAAAAGGATAATTTTTTTATTTGGCGATTATAAATTTCGCATACAATTTCGCTGCGTAGGAGAAACACATGGAACTTTCAAAATTAACCCCAGCACATGGCTCAAGAAAAGTAAGACGTAGAGTTGGCCGTGGAGAGGGATCTGGGGCTGGTAAAACATCTGGTCGTGGTGGAAAAGGTCAGACCGCTAGATCTGGTGGATCGATTCGTCCTGGATTTGAGGGTGGTCAGATGCCTCTTTACAGACGATTGCCAAAAATCGGCTTTACATCTCACGTGAGCGTGACTGGTAGGAATCATTACCACATTGTTAAGCTAGGTGCTTTAGAAGTATTTGACGCTGGTGCAACAGTTGATCTTGAGGCACTAAAGAATCGTGGTCTAGTTAAGAATACTAACTTTGGAATCGGGGTGAAGATTCTTTCTTCTCCTGGATTAACGAAGAAGTTAAAACTTACTGTCCAAGCGATCTCTGAGGGTGCTAAGGCTGCAGTAGAGAAGATTGGTGGTTCGGTTGAGATCGTACCACTTTCTGAAAAGCCTACAGCTTAATCTTCAGAACGTGTTTCCAGGTCTCTAGATATTTTGAGTTTCTTCGGAGGGAAGAAGACCCATGGCAGTAGGGATGCAAGGAATCTCAAAGATTCCAGAATTACGGAAACGAGTTCTATTCACGTTGGGAATGTTAGCCGTCTATAGATTCGGCATCTTCGTTTCGACCCCAGGTATCGATGTTGAAGCACTCCGTCGAATGTTCGACACAGGAGATGGCACGCTCTTTGGTCTAGTTAACATGTTCTCAGGTGGAGCATTGGAGCAATTCTCCATCTTCACTCTCGGCATCATGCCGTACATTTCAGTTTCCATTATCATGCAGCTCCTTACTTCAAGTATTCCAGCGCTTGAAAGATTGAAGAAAGATGGCGAGCAAGGACAAAGAGTAATCACCAGATACACACGGCAATTCACTGTTCTTTTGGCTCTCTTCCAAGGAACTATGATCGCTATCGGTCTTGAAGGACAAGGCGTGGTCCTCACTCCTGGTTGGCAATTTCGTATTACTACTGCATTAACTTTATCTGCTGGGACTGCCTTCATCATGTGGCTGGGCGAGCAGATTAATGAGCGTGGAATTGGCAACGGCACTAGTATAGTAGTGTTTGCTGGTATAGTCGCACGAATGCCAGAAACATTATTTTCAACATTAGTGTTAGCTCGAAATCAAGAAGTTGCCCCAATTACTATTCTAATAGTTTTAGCTATGAGTTTTATAACCATAGCTGGAATAGTTTTTGTTGAGCGGTCTCATAGACGAATTCCAATTCAGTATCCACGAAGGATGATCGGGAATAAGGTCACTCAGGCTCAGACTCAGTACATGCCTTTGAAGGTCAATATGTCTGGCGTTATTCCTCCAATCTTTGCATCTGCATTTCTAGTTTTGCCAGCAACTATTGCTTCAATAAGTACGAACGAAACGCTTGCTGATTTTATGTCCCACTTAACACCGGGATCTCTGGTATACTCATTAGTTTTTACTGGATTAATAATTTTCTTCGCATTCTTTTACACTGCGATGATTTTTAATCCACCAGAGGTGGCAGAGAATTTAAAAAAGAATGGTGGCTTTATTCCCACTGTTCGTCCTGGCAAGCAGACAGCTGATTTTCTTTATGGCGTGTTGAATAGATTGACTCTTTGGGGTGCAATTTATATTTCATTAATTTGTATAGTTCCACAGTTGGTTTACTTAGAACTTGGTGTTCGCGGGTTTGCTTATATATTTGGCGGCACATCAGTTTTGATTGCTGTTGGTGTTATTCTAGATACAGTTTCACAGATCGAATCTCATGTTGTTGCTAGAAACTATGAAGAGTTCATGGGCAAAACTTCTAAGCAACGAGGTGGCATCGGATCTGTTTCACATTCTCGAGCAAGATTACTTCGTCGTTAATCGGAGTTAGATTAGATGGGCGCTGCAGCAGTGAGATTAGTTTTGTTGGGCGCTCCTGGTGCAGGGAAGGGGACACAAGCCGAGCAAATATCTAAATCGTACAAAATTCCTCATATATCTACAGGTGATATCATGCGGAAAGCAGTTGCAGATGGCACTGAGCTTGGAAAACAAGCTAAGGGTTTTCTCGATGCTGGAAAATTAGTCCCAGATACCCTGGTTATCGAGATTATAAATTCTAGATTGACTCAACCTGATTGCCAGAATGGGTTCTTGCTAGATGGATTTCCGCGTACGGTGGCTCAAGCAGAAGCCTTGGATGCGTTACTGGCCAGACTCGAAAAGCCTCTCCAATATGTAATTGAGTTGGCTGTTCCTGACGGTGTTTTGATCGAAAGACTGGTTAATCGAGGCAAAGCCTCTGGCCGTAGTGATGACACCAAGGAGGTCATAGAAGAGCGTTTAAAAACTTATTATGCTCAAACGGCCCCTGTAGCTAATTTTTATAGTAATTCTAATAGGTTAACTAAGGTTAAAGGGACTGCTTCAATTAAGGCCATTTTTACAGATATTTGCGCCATTCTTGGACCAACTCCAGCTTCTTAATAAGCTAATTTCGCAGCTTTTTTTGTGCTGGGTACCTTGAGATTGTTTTGGCAAGTGTGTATTATCTGCCACTCTCGGCGCCAGTGATCCCGAGTATTTAGGCGGAAACTTGCAGTTTCTTCGGTAACTTCCGGTGATATTTCCCGGTTGTGATCGTCAGAATCCGATCTTTTTTGCAGCAAATATTTGGTGCTGCTGAAAAGATTAGTGGAAGAGTTCTGCGCGTATTTTTATTTGTGCTTTTAAAAAAGTGCACTTTTTGGAGTGTTAGTTCGTGAAAGTTAGAGCCTCAGTCAAACCAATTTGTGACTATTGCAAAGTCGTTCGTCGTAAAGGTGTTGTCTACGTTATTTGTAGCAGAACACCAAAGCATAAGCAGCGTCAAGGATAAATTTTTAGGAGCGGTGTAAAATTATGGCTCGAATAGCCGGCGTCATTCTTCCTCGTAACAAAAGAGTTGTTATCGGACTTACTTACATTTACGGCATCGGTCGTTCGATGTCTCAAAGAATTTTGAAGGAGGCGGGAATCAGTTTCGATCTCCGCACCGACGATCTGACCGATGAACAGGTTTCAAAAATTCGATCGATTATTGAAAGTCGTGAGAAGGTGGAAGGCGATCTTCGTCGTGAAGTTACGATGAGCATCAAGCGCCTTATGGATCTTGGTTGCTATCGTGGTCTTCGTCATCGTCGTGGCTTGCCTGTTCGTGGACAAAGAACTCAGACTAATGCGCGTACTCGAAAGGGTCCTCGTAAGGCAGCTGTAGTTAAGAAGAAAGTGGTTTAATTTAATCTAATTTGAATTTACTTAGGAGTGTTACAAGTGGCTGAGACGCAACAAACAGAGGCTACCAAAGATACTGGCAAGAAGAAAAAAACTGCCAGAAAGAATGTTCCAGTTGGTGTAGCTCACATCAATGCAACGTTTAATAATACAATTGTTACTATCACCGATGTAGTTGGTCAGGTTCTGTCCTGGTCAAGTGCTGGATGTGGTGGCTTCAAGGGATCTCGTAAATCAACCCCATTCGCTGCCCAAGTTGCTGCTGAAACAGCTGCTCGTAAGGCGATGGAGCATGGTCTTCGTACAGTGAATGTTTTTGTTCGTGGTCCTGGAGCAGGTCGTGAGTCTGCTCTTAGAGCGCTTGCGCAGAGTGGGCTAAACATTTCAACAATTCGGGATATCACATCCGTTCCGCATAACGGATGTCGTCCGCCAAAACGTCGTCGTATTTAAGTTTTTGATAATTTTGAGGAGCTCGTAAAGAAAATGGGCAAGTATTGTGGTTCAGTTTGTCGTTTGTGTCGCGCCGAAGGCGAGAAGCTTTTCTTAAAGGGCGAGCGTTGCTTTGGTCCAAAGTGTTCTGTTGAACGTCGTGAAGGCGGTCCAGGTCAACACGGAAAGAGAAGAAGCAAAGGATCCGGTTTCAAACTTCAGCTTCGTGAGAAGCAGAAGATGAAGAGAATTTACGGCCTACTCGAGAAGCAGTTCCGTGGGTTCTTTGAGCGTGCTACCAGAAGTAAGGGAATGACAGGTACAGAGCTTATCTTAAGATTAGAGAAGCGTCTTGATAATATGGTCTTCCGTTCAGGTTTCGCTTTCTCTCGTCGTCATGCTCGACAACTAGTTCGCCATGGCTTGATACTTGTTAATGGAAAACGTGTTGATATTCCGTCGTATCAAACATCAATCGGCGATGTGATTGAAGTGCAACAAAAGAGCAAAGATGGTGTTGCTATTGTTGGCGCACTTACTCTTTCACAGAGCAGAAGTGTTCCAACTTGGATTAATTTAGATCGCGATACAAAGAAAGCAACAATTGAGGCCTTACCAACACGTGATCAGATTACGCAACCGATGAATGAGCAATTAGTAGTTGAGCTCTTCTCTCGGTAATTAAAAGTTTGAGTTATAAATAGTTTTTAGGGAGAGAAACCGTATGCGCCGAACAAGTCTCATCGATATCATTAAGCCACGTCGTGTAGAGATCGAATCAAAAACTCTCGATGAGCGGTATGGCAAATTCGTTGCTGAGCCACTTGAACGTGGACTTGGTATTACCCTTGGTAATGCTATCCGCAGAATTCTCCTCTCGTCCTTACAGGGAAGTGCCATTACTCAGATCTCGATTGAAGGTGTTCAACACGAGTTCTCCACTATCGCCGGAGTAAAAGAGGACGTTACAGAGATAGTTCTTAACTTCAAAGAAGTTGTCCTACGAATGGACGAGAAGAATGAAGCCAATGTTCGCATTGAAGCTCAGGGTCCATGTGTAGTTACAGCTGGAATGATCAGCGGGGATCCAAACGTAATAGTAGTAAATCCTCAGGCGCACATTGCTACTTTGGCTGAAGGTGCCAAGTTAAGCGTAAACATCATCGTCAAGAAAGGTCGTGGATATGTGCCAGCTGATCGTAACCGTGCCGATGAATCTCCAATTGGAACAATTTATCTTGATTCAATTTACTCTCCGATACGGAAGGTAAATCATGTCATTACTCAGGCTCGCGTAGGTCAACGCACTGACTATGACAAATTAACGATGGAAATTTGGACCAACGGTAGCGTTGATCCAAGAACTGCTGTTGCCGAAGCAGCACACATCCTTCGTGATCAGCTCTCATTGTTCGTAGGTGACTACGTAGTTGAGGAAGTTAAGAGTGAAGTTCAAGAGTCTCCTCGTGAGGCCTTTAACCCAAATCTTTTCCGACGCATTGATGAACTTGAGTTAAGCGTAAGAAGTGCAAATTGCTTAGAGAACGCTGACATTAAGTTTATCGGTGAGCTAGTTCAGAGATCTGAAGCAGAGATGCTCAGAACTAAGAACTTTGGCCGGAAGTCGTTAAACGAGATCAAAGAGATCTTAACTGTTATGGGACTTACATTGGGAATGAAGCTCGATGATTTCCCACCAAGATCTGATCTTGAAGCTCGTGCGCGTGAAGTAGCTTCAGATCCAGCTCTTTAATGAAAAGGCCAGTAACATGGCCTTGAATGAATTATTTAGGATAGATGTATGCGACACCAATTATCATTAAGAGCCCTAGGACGCACAAAGTCACATCGTCGTGCTTTGTTACGTAACCTTGTGACATCTCTTGTTCTTAAAGAGAAAATTACTACTACAGTTGCTAAGGCAAAAGAGTTACGTCCTCTTGTTGAGAAGTATGTAACACTTGGTCGAGTTGATACTGTTCACAACAGAAGACTGGCCGATTCTTACATGCTTGATGGTGCTGCTGTATCGAAATTGTTTACCGATTTGGGACCACGCTTTAAGAGCCGAAGTGGTGGGTATACACGTATCGTTCGCTCTTCTGTAAGACCTGGCGATGCTACAGAGATGGCAGTTATTGAGTTCGTAGAGAAGGGAGCAGTTAATGCTTCTGCCTCAACAGATTCTGCGGCTGAGAAACCAGCTAAGAAAGCAACAGCAAAGAAGGCTGCTGCTAAGTCAGATGATGCTCCAACGAAGAAGACAACTGCTAAAAAATCTACAAAGAAATCTGCAAAGGAAGAGTAGGATCGATGAAGCTATTTGCTGGGAAGAAGGCGTTAATCTTCGGTGTTGCAAACGAGAAGAGTATCGCTTGGGGTATTGCCCAGAAGCTTCATGAACATGGTGCCGAGCTCGCCTTTACTTATGTAAATTCTGCTATCGAGAGACGGGTACGTCCATTAGCTGAAAGTCTCGGGTGCAATAATGTTTTCCCTTGTGATGTTCAGTCAGATGCAGAGATCGCAAATCTCTACAGCGAAGTTGCTTCTAAGTGGGGGACATTAGATGCGGTAGTGCACTCAGTAGCCTTTGCTAATGGTGATGATTTGAAAGGGCGTTTCCATGAGACCAGTAGAGCTGGATTCTCTATGGCTCTCGATGTCTCAGCGTATTCTTTGATTGCTGTCTCTAAAGGAGCTTTTCCTTTAATGAAAGAGAAGGGTGGTTCTATAATTACCCTTTCATATCTCGGGGCACAGCGCACAATTCCATATTACAATGTAATGGGTGTGGCCAAGGCAGCTCTAGAATCCGCAGTCCGTTATTTAGCGACAGATCTTGGACCAGACAAAATCAGAGTTAATGCTATCTCTGCTGGCCCGCTTAAAACTCTTGCTGCTTCAGGAATCCCTCACTTTAGAGAACTTTTAAGTATGTTTGAGTCTCGTTCTCCTCTACGACGCAACGTTACGCAGGAGGATGTCGCAGGCTCTGCTTTATTCTACTTGAGTGATCTTAGCTCCGGTATCACTGGAGAAACCACATTTGTTGATTGTGGATATAATGTTACTGGTGTGTAGTGGATATAGACCAACTACTATCGATAGCAGATTCAGTTCTTAGAGATACGTCATCACCCACGCAAGTTAAACTTTCTCAAATTGAAGATTACACAAAGGCTTTTGAAGCTTGGCTTGCCGCACAAGGTGGGGAGCAGGGGTTAATACAGAATAAGATTTTTTCGCGAGAACAGCTTACAGATCTAGCAGAAAAGCATTCTGCTGTTTTGGGTCTAGTTGACGGATTAAAAGGTCAAACAGTAGAAGATTTGAAAGGGCTTGAAAGTAGGGGTCGCGCCATTTTAGCATATGCCAATACCTTGCCTGATAGAATTAGCCGAATGAAGGATAAGAAAGGATAAAAATGAAAATTCACCTTCTCATCAGTTGCCTTATGCTTCTTTCTGGATGTGGCTACACTTTTCAAGGTAGTGGCAGCGTCCTGCCACAGGATGTAAAAACTGTTTACATCCCAACTGTTGAAAATCAAACTTCTGAAAACAGATTTACTAATCTCCTTACCGAAGCCCTTCGCGAAAGATTTGAGAGATTTGGCGTTCTCTCAATTGTAGAAGAAGCAAAAACATCAGATGCAGTTTTAAGTGTTGAAGTTATCTCTGTTGATAGAGAAGCTCGCAGCGTAACAAGTGGTAGTGATACAGTCCTGCAATATGAAACTGTGGCTCAACTTTGGGGTGAGCTAAGACGGAAGAATGGTGCTGTTCTATGGCGTAATCCAATTATGCGTGTAGCCAAAGGGTTCGGCACCACTAGTTCCACTGTCGTTACTTCATCTGCTGATTTTGCACAAAGTGGACTTGATGCTGCAACCTTAGCTTCTCTTTCTGATGTTGAATTAAGCCGCGGACAGGAGCAGGAAGCCTTAATAGATCTCGCTGAAGAAGCTGCGAAGTTTATTTACGATGATGCCGTCGCACCTGATTT
>CAZYRE010000006.1:32512-39913 GCA_964650155.1 uncultured Bdellovibrionales bacterium | reverse complement strand
TGGATACTCCACTTCTCCGCGCAGCCTTTCAGGTCGTAGTTGGCGGAGTATTAGTCTTTCTAGCTGGAATATTAATAGGTAGTTCATGAAAGGGGGAGTCAAACTCATTTTTGTCACCTAATTCCGCCTGTATTCCTTTTTTTCTAAGTTACTTTCGACGACGAAAGTAACTTAGGAATAAGTCCAACCCTTCTTCGCCAGATCCATCTTTCCGTAAATATTTTACATTCTATATTGACAGGATTCTGGGAGGCGGTTGAGCCGAGGTGGCAGTTGAGATCTTAATTACATAGTATACAAACAAGGAACGACATAGACGTGCGAGTATGAAATTAAATTCCTGGAATTGATTTTTGAAAAGATCTCGCCGTATAGCTAACGCAGAGCCCCCGAAAAACCATGTGATATAAAGATAAAATCATGTGGAGGAAGTGTATGAATTTAAGAGAATTAAGTGATAGTGAGATTATAAACAGGATTGAAATATTAAGAGGCAAGGAACGGGAAGTTATTCTTAAGTTCTTACTTCATCTGGGAGAACTAGATATAAGACGATCGTATTCAAGTCTCGGTTACTCTAGTTTATTTGATTACTGCTTAAGAAAACTTAAGTACTCTGAGGGAGCCACCTTTAGAAGGATTGAGAGTGCTAGGATTCTGAGG
Source organism: uncultured Bdellovibrionales bacterium (assembly GCA_964650155.1). GTDB lineage: Bacteria > Bdellovibrionota_C > UBA2361 > UBA2361 > J135 > JAWXBT01. Next base: position 39,250 of record CAZYRE010000006.1, on the reverse strand, counting down.
GAGTATCCTGAATTGGCAGATAAATTCCTTTCTGGAGAGGTCAGTGTCTCAACAGTAGCAGCAGCTTCTACCGCTATTAAATCAAATAAAATCAAGATAACTGAAATTCTTGGGAAATCCACCAGGGAAGTAGAATCCTTAGTAGCCAAGGAAGTTAAAACAAGTAAACCAATTGAGAGGATTCGGGAGGTCAAAGTAACAAAAGAACCTGTGAATATTACAGATACACATTTCCCTTTACTTTCGATGTCAAAGGAGGAAAATTCTTTGCCACTTCCGGCGCCGAAGGTTGAAATTACTGAAGAAATTAGATTTGAGATCAAATTCTCTCTCTCTAAAGAAGCATACCTGAAACTTCAGGAGGCTACGGCTAAGTTATCTAATAAACTAGGCGCTGATCTATCTGTAGAGGGCGTTGTAACTGAGCTACTTAATCAATTCACAGAAGAGAGCAAGCCTAGGGAGAGAAAGGTAGTTAATACAGATTCAAGATACATCCCTGCTGCTATTAAGTGGGAAGTGAGAAAGCGGGATAACTGCCAGTGCACGTTTGTTTCTAAGGATGGGGTTAGGTGTTCTGAGAAGCGGTATCTACATTTTGACCACGTGGAGCCCTTCGCACTTGGAGGGAAATCTACCACAGAGAATCTTAGACTACTTTGCTCGGCGCATAATGTGGCTAGAGCTAGAGAAACGTTTCCAGAGAAGAAATTTATTTCGGGATAGATATAGAAATTAGGAAACTGTCCCTCAATTATTATAAATTTCCCTAAATTGGAACGGCACCTGGCGCTTATTTTGACCTTTCTGCTTGAGTTAGAATTTCAGATGCGGTTCCGTTTAGTTCATTTGGAAGCAGAGGAAGCGATCAACCCCCCGATCCACACCATCATCCTGACCGGAAGGGCCAAGAAGATAAACCTCAGCATGTCGACAGAGTCGATCATCCAGAGGCCGAATTTGTGCCGAGTCTCCTTGCTTCTGATGAGGCTACAGCAGAATGCGAACAAGCCAAAGAGGATTAATCCTGCAATGACGAACGCTACTATTTGGCTCGTGACCTTCCAGAGGGTAAGAGCACTGAATGCCGTCAGGACGGCAAGGATTGGGACCGCTTCTCGCCAACTAAACTCGTGATGAGCCGCGAGGCGGAAGAGGCCACTATCCAGCAGTTCCAGTAGATCATCGTCAGAGCGGTTCAGGAAGTACTCGGGCCGCTCCGTCGATTTGATGAGACCACCGTACTGTGACGGCAGCATCACCCAAATATCGACCATTTTTGTCGTGATGCCGTGTCTGATTGCCGGTGCGATGAAAGGTCGTACCTCATCTCCGTACCGTTCCACCAGAGCAGTGCTCAGATCTGGTATCCACCAACTAAAGTGGCTCATGTTGTCGGTGCGAGCGACCATGAGTCTCATGAGTGCTTCGGCAGTGGTTGGTTTTGCCGAATCGAGTGACCTCAGGTTTTCGGTTCTTGCCAGTGTATCGAAGCGAGCCCTGGGAGCGGCGTAGAAGATCCGGTGCATTAAGGACCTTGCAGGACTGGATGCTGAAATCGTGTTCAAGTTAACCTCCTTTCGGTCAAGGGACAGGATTTCACTCTATGAATCTGAACTCAAACAAAGAAAGCCTGTCCGAAAAACCTATAAAGCGCCTGGTGCTCGTATTTGGAAAGTTCAAAATGATCAGATAACAGAGCACTTTGTACCATATCACGTTGTTATGCTCCAGCATCATCCTAAAGATAAAGAATTCTAAGTAGACTTTAGAGAGACTATTTTGATAATTGTAGCGCATAGATTTTTTGTGGAGGCAATGCAATCTATGAGATATTTTTTCTATCTTTCTGTTCTTGTCAGTACAGTTTGTTCAAATTATGTAGTAGCTCAGACTGATAAGGCTGGCTCTAAGGACCACCCCTTGCTTTCCCGTTATCCGGGTTCTCACATTGTTTCCTATTCGAATAATTATGATGAAGTTGATTTCTTGACCAGCTTAGAGAATGGAGTAGAAAAGCGTGAACCTATTGAAGGGGATGTTACTAAAATTCAATATTTCCACAATTCTGCGGAATCTCAGCCGAGCCCACTCCAGTTACTACGAAACTATCAAAATGCCATTAAAGGGATCGGTGGTGAAGTCGTAGCCGAAAGGAAACCTACCGACATGGATGGGGGCGAGACTACATTAAAGATCACTCAAAATTCTAAGGAGTACTGGATCAAGATAGTGCCAGGCATTTTCTCTGCACCAACACAATCTTATGATGTGAGTGTTTTAGAAAGAGCGGCTATGCTCCAAGTCGTTGCTGCAAACAAGTTGCTTGATGAGTTGAATAATAAAGGCTTTGTCACTTTGTATATAAATTTCGAAACAAATAAGTGGGATATTAGACCTGAGTCCCAGCCTATTCTTTCTGAAGTTGTTTCTGTTCTAAAACAATCTCCAAATATGAAAATCAGCATAAATGGACACACTGATAATGTCGGGGATCCTGAAGCAAATAAAGCACTATCTGAGAATCGCGCTAAAAGTGTACTTTCCGCGTTGATCTCTCAAGGCGTAAATCCCGATAACCTCAGTGCTGCTGGATTTGGTCAGGAAAAACCCATTGCTGACAATCATTCTGAGATAGGCAGAGCTAAGAATCGTAGGGTGGAGTTAGTAAAAGTTAGTTGATTATTTCGTTTGAGGTAGAGGGTTCTTAGGTGTGCTTGGAGAGTTAACAGGAGTTCTAGCAGGATCTCTAAAATCAATGACCTCAAGATTTTTGCAACGATCCCTGCAAAGAACAACGACTTCGGAGATATTCACTAATGAAGAGCTGCCTTCCTGGGCTAATTCAACAACTGCGTGCGTTTGTCCACGAGCGAATTGATTACTCATGGCAGTTGCTAAAACTTGGTAGCCGTAATTTAGGTATACGACCTGACCACTTTTAAATACTAAGGTAGCACCGTCTCCAGCAAAGGCACTTGCAGCTGAGAGCATTATAGCAAAAAGAGAGAGTGATGCTGTCCTCATTCTATCTCCTTAAACTTGCGTCCTTAGCGCTTAAAGCCCACGGTGTATCGGTAGTTTCTTGATGCGCAGGAGTTAGTAAATATAAAGCTGTTGCGATAGCGGATGCTTCGGAATCCGAAAGTCTAGTAGTCTTTGGCAGTAAGTCAGTAGCCGGAATAAAGGGGATCTCTTCTGAGCTTGGATCTGATGACTTATGGTCTCCAGGGTTAAGTTGGATAACTTTCTGCTCTGAGGTGCTGCGTCCGTGTTTTATAATTCCCATCTTATATTCCTTATGGACAATCTTTAGGGCATGAGTCATGAGATTCAGCGCAAGGACACCCAGTCCCTAGGCAGACAATTTCTTCGCATGAACCATTTCCACATAAATCTGTACATTCACTTTTTGCTTCCTTCTGGGTGAATGATTTGCCATCTTTAGTAACACAACGTGGCGGGTAAGTTTTAAGCATAGGATTTCCAGCCGCAACACATGATTCGTATGAATCAATAGTGGCAGCACACCCCGTAGTGCCAAAACACGTTAGTGCAAAAAAGAGCAGTAAACTATAGCGGAATGTTACCATGTTTCTTCCTTGGATTAGTTTGCCTTTTGCCACGTAACATTTCAAAACTTTCAATAACTTTTGGCCGAGTAAGTTTTGGCTCAATTACTCCATCAATAAAACCTAATTCCGCTACCTCCCAGGGGTTAGCGAATTTTTCTCTATACATGGAAACAAGCTCTTGGCGTTTCTCGGCGAGTTTTCCCTTGGAATCAGCTTCGGCAAGCTCTTTACGGAATATAATGTTGACCGCACCTTCAGGACCCATTACTGCAACTTCCGCAGTAGGATACGCGAAATTAACATCAGCTCTTAGATGTTTAGAGCTCATCACATCATAAGCTCCACCGTATGCTTTACGTGTAATGATAGTTACTTTTGGAACGGTGGCTTCGGCATATGCATAAAGTAATTTAGCGCCATGTCTAATAATGCCGCCATGTTCCTGATTGACCCCAGGTAAGAATCCTGGAACATCTACAAGAGTTAAGATAGGGATATTAAAAGCATCACAGAACCTTACGAATCTTGCAGCTTTAGTGCTGGCATTAATATCTAAACATCCCGCCATCTCTTTTGGTTGGTTGGCCACTATACCGACTGAATAACCATCGAGTCTCACAAATCCAATAACAATATTTTTAGCAAAGTGAGGTTGAACTTCAAAGAAGTTACCTTCATCAGCAATCTTCCAGATAATATCTCTAATGTCATAAGGAAGATTAGAATTATTTGGAACTACTGAATTGAGTGATTCATCAGTTCGCGAAGCGATATCATTGGAAACTAGTCTAGGGACCGGATCTAGATTGTTTTGTGGCAAAAATCTTAATAGTTCTCTTGCTGCGGAGAGACATTCCTCATCACTTTGAGATACTAAATGAGCAACTCCACTTACTGAGTTATGGGTCATTGCTCCACCTAGAACTTCCTTCTCTACCTCTTCCTTGGTCACAGTTTTGATTACATCTGGTCCGGTAATAAACATGTGCGAGGTTTTATCAACCATCAGAATAAAATCTGTGATGGCAGGGGAATAAACTGCGCCTCCGGCGCAGGGGCCCATAATTAATGAAATCTGTGGGATGACACCTGAGCAAAGAGTGTTTCTAAGAAATATATCTGCGTACCCGCCTAAGCTCTCAACACCTTCCTGAATTCGTGCTCCACCAGAATCGTTAAGGCCAATTATTGGGCAGCCATTTCTCTCTGCCAGATCCATTACCTTCACTATTTTTCGGGCGTGGTAAGTCGCTAGTGAACCACCGAACACAGTAAAGTCCTGAGCAAATACAAAAACTGTACGGCCATCAATTTTACCGTGACCAGTTACAACGCCATCACCGTAGTATCGCTTTTCATCAAGACCAAAATTACTTGAACGATGAATTACAAACTTGTCTATTTCAGAGAATGAGCCTGGATCTAAAAGCTGTTCAATTCTCTCTCTAGCAGTTAATTTTCCCGCTTCGTGTTGCTTGGCGATTCTATCGGCACCGCCGCCAAGTTCAGCTAATTTATCACGTTCCAGTAAGGCTGAGATATTATCCATGAGCTCGCTATTAAAGGTAGTCGGAAGATTGGGCAGAGTGTATATTTTGCCGGTAAAATGTGTCAATTGTGAAGTATCCGTAACGTATAGGTAAGGCATGGCAGACCGAAAATCATCATTTGAGACCATATCCGGAGTTTCCCTTAAGGAGTGCTACGTCCCCTCGGACGTAGCTACAGGATTGGAAAAGCGCATTGGTTCCCCAGGAGAGTACCCTTATACCCGTGGTGTTCATCGTTCCATGTACCGCGGCAAGCTCTGGACCATGCGGCAATACGCTGGCTTTGGTACCGCTAAGGAAGCAAATGCTCGGTATAAGTATCTTCTTGGTCAGGGAACCACTGGGCTTAGTGTTGCTTTCGATCTTCCAACTCAGATGGGCAGGGATTCAGATCATGCATTAGTGCGTGGAGAGGTAGGCAAAGTCGGAGTTGCTATTTCTAGTGTAGACGATATGCGAATTCTCATGGATGGAATTCCACTTGATAAAGTTTCTGTCTCGATGACTATTAATGCCACAGCGGCCATCCTTCTTTCTTTTCTATTAGTAGTTGCTGAAGAAAACAAAATTCCTTGGAGTGCACTCAAAGGAACTATTCAGAATGATGTACTGAAAGAATACATGGCGCGTGGTACTTATATTTATCCACCAAGTCAGGCCCTTAGAATAATCACAGATATCTTTGAGTACTGTGCAAAAGAGGTTCCTGAATGGAATACTATCAGTATCTCCGGATACCATATTCGTGAAGCAGGCAGCACTGCGATAGAGGAGGTTGCATTTACTCTTGGCGATGGAATTGCCTATGTGGATGCCGCAGTAAAGCGTGGCTTAAAAGTTGATGAGTTTGCACCACGCCTGGCTTTCTTTTTTAATTGTCACAACACCTTTTTTGAAGAGGTAGCAAAGTTCCGTGCTGCCAGAAGGATGTGGGCAAAGATAATGAAGGAGCGGTTCGGTGCAAAGGATCCCCGTTCCATGATGCTTCGGTTTCATACCCAAACTGCCGGAAGCTCTCTTACTGCACAGCAACCACTTAATAATGTGATGCGAACTACTCTTCAGGCTTTAGCTGCAGTAATGGGTGGAACTCAGTCTCTTCATACAAATTCATATGATGAAGCTTTAGGGCTACCAACTGAAGAGAGTGCTCTGATCGCTCTTCGTACTCAGCAGGTAATTGCTTGTGAATCAGGAGTTGCAGATTCTGCGGATCCGCTAGGTGGTTCATACCTAGTAGAAAATCTCACTGATGCTATCGAGCAGAAAGCATATGAATTAATAGAAAAGATAGATGTAATGGGTGGAATGGTAAGAGCCATAGAAGAAGGATTTCCTCAAGAGTGCATCCAACGTTCAGCTTATGATTATCAAAAGAAAGTAGAAGAGGGGAAAGAATTAGTAGTTGGAGTAAATGTTTACAAAGCAGAGTCTGAACCAACAATTCCAATTCTAAAAATTGATGATTCTGGGGAGAAGGATCAGGTTAAGAGACTTGCTGATTTGCGTGCCAAGCGGGATAGCAAAGCCGCGCAAACAGCTATTTCTAATCTTGAAGCCGCCGCTAAAAATGGCTCCAATCTTATGCCGTTTATAGTCGAAGCAGCCAGAAA
>CAZYRE010000006.1:29783-32412 GCA_964650155.1 uncultured Bdellovibrionales bacterium | reverse complement strand
CGCCGAGTGAAGAAGCATTGTACTGAGAGGTTTTTAGGGGAGCAGAATTCCATGAGGTCAGAGAATATCGTTTCAGAGCAGTGTTCGTGAAATCCAGCATGGTTTCTAAAAGATATTAGATACTTTCCAACGTTTTCCAAATTCCACTCTCCACCATCTATTGCAACCACGATAGTTGCCCAATCAGGTTGATTTGTTACCGGACAGAGGGAGCGAAAATTATTTGTGTGAAAGATTAACTGATTAGAAAATGTTGACTTAGGACCTTCTGATAGCAGCGACGGAGTATAATCATATACTGAACTACTCCTAATCTCTTTATCGAGGCATATTCCAGGAGGTTCAATGATCGTACACTTTTCTGACCATTCTGTAGGAGATAGCAGGGATAAATATATTTCAGACGTTCCGAGGATCTGGTTAAGATCCTTTTCGATCACTTCTTTTACTTTCGCAGGACTTCCAAAGCGTTCCCCAACGAAACTTCCTAAGTAAAGTTTTAAGCTCTTTGATTCAACTATTGAGGTGCTATTTGCAGGGATAGAGATTCTAGCGATTCCAACTTGTGGCACGCCATTTTGATTCAACCATGAAATCTCAAAACAATTCCAAACATCAAAACCTGTTGAGCAGGGAAGCTTGATTGAGTCTCGATACTTTGTTCTCGGAATAGCAAATAGGAGAGACCTATCGTACTGAGTCGGATAGGTAACGTTTTGGCCTAAAGGATTATGAATGCTCATTCGCTGATATTCATATAAGGGAATTTCTGAGGCAAATCTGGAACTAAAATTGCTAAGCTGTACTTAAGCGAGGTTGTGCGATCGTAAGTGATCGGTTACTTTTTTAGTATCTGCTTAAAATATAGGTGTTTAGCAGTTAAACTTTGCCGATATAAGGGATATGAGGGTGCGTAAATTATTATCAGCATTGGGAACGGTGCTTTCTATATCGGGCAGTGTCTCTGCGGAATCTTTGGCTGTTTTGAATGTTAACGGGAACAACACCCTTAACTGGAAACTTGTAACCCCATCAGTCGGTACTCAAACAACTGTTTCTAACAGCTTTGGTAAGGTAGGAAATCACATCGTATTTGGTAATTTCACAACTTCCTCTGCTGAGCAGCTTGGTACTATTTCTAAAGAGAGTGATGGCACTGCCACTTGGACCGTGATGAATCAGAGCGGTCAAGAGACTGGAGAGATCTCTTTTGGAAATACCACCCAGATATTTGTAGCCGGTGCAGATTTTGACAACAATGGTGTTGTGGATCCAGTTGTTGTTACACCATCAGGATCAAGCCTCAATTGGAGAACCAAATTAAACGGTTTGGCTGGAGGCACTACACAGTACTCACGTAAGCTAGGAAAGTCTTCAGCTAAGGGACAACTTTTTTACGCTAATTTCTATGGTGATGGAGATTGGATAGGAATTGTAGATGAACCAAAAGGTAAAAATCACAATCAAATCCAGATGAAAAATCTCATCTCCGGAGAGAAGAGAAAGATTAACATCAAAAAAGTAGGCAAAGGTGGAGAGCGCCCGATACCTGTGACTGGTCCTGATGGAACCGACCTACTTGCGTTTGCTAAAACTGTAGGTTCAACCACTAAGGCGGTTTTTGTTAATAAAAGTGGTCAAAAAGTAGCTTCGCATACTTTCGCTAGTAACGGCACTGTCGTGAAGGGAAACTTTGATCCAAATCAGGCAGGCGAAGAATTAGCAGTGCAGAATGATGACGAGATTTTAACTTTTAATCCATTCTCACAAATTTCAAACTCATTTTCTACTCCAACTGGCATTTTGGTAGACCGTGTTAACATTAATAGCTTTTCAAGTGATTCGAATAGTGGCGGCGGCGGGGGAGGCGGTTCGAGCTGCTCAGGTGGGACTCCTGGAATCTGTGGGTGCTCTTTCCTCGATGAAACAGATGGCTACAAGGTAGGTTTCATATACAAGAGACGTTCCGATACTTATGGTGGAATCGTTGCTGTGTTAGCTAATCCATGCGGAAAGGAAGCAGACGGAGTTACCACACTTGATACAGATTGCAACGAAATTCACGACCTTTACGATAATGGGTACGGCAATCCAGACTCCACAGGTGAGCGTCATCACTTTAAAGAGACAAACGGTACATATGACGGGTACTGGTACAAGAACAACTACGGTTCCATCATTCTGAGACTCGATGGCACCGGTAAGTGTTATATGATTGGAAATCCAGCTCAAGAGAGAATTGACTGAGTTAATCCCTGGATATTACGATATTAACAGGCCATGCTCTGTTTTCTTGCATAGGCTATCGTGCATTGGCATACTCCAAGTTCATAGATAATTTTGGAGTAATCAAAATGAGAACGTTTGCTATTGTGGTTGCAACAGTCGCATCTCTAAGCTTAACAAATACAACTGCTAACGCGATTACTCCTAAACAGAAACCACTCCAATTATGCCTTCGTCTCGCTGATGGAAAATTATTCTCTAAGAAGAAATGTAAGGCTGGTATAGACGTTGCTGTTGATGCACAAACATTTGCCGGATTTGTCCCCACAGTACAGGGTCCTACTGGTCCACAAGGGCCACAGGGTGAGCAAGGACCAGTTGGAAGTACAGGTGCTAATGGCAT
>CAZYRE010000006.1:0-29683 GCA_964650155.1 uncultured Bdellovibrionales bacterium | reverse complement strand
TTTTAGCGGTGCCAGATTAGAAGGGTCTATTAGAGTTGCCTCTTCATTTTTAATGCTGCTTAAAGTAGTAGCTACTGAACATGGGCATCCATTGATCGACAATGCTTTGCAGTCTTGGTGCAATCAGTGCTTTGCAGAGATTCCAGAATCGGATGTTTCTGGGTGGAGTTCTTACCACCAGGCAATTCTTTCTAACATGCTTGGTACACAGAGATGGGGTGCAGCAACTAATCCTATTAAGGTCGCTGCCGTATCAGATGAAGTTGCTGGTAGCTATGGATTTATTGTTACTCAGACACGAACCGCAGGTGACGGCACTAAGACAGAGGACAAACTACACCTGAATTTGAATTTAGCAGGAAATGAGTCTGCGAGTTTACTTGGAATGGTTTCAGCAAGAGCACTTGATCATCTAGTCTTATTAGGTAGTCTTCGAGTGGCACATGAGCTTGGCGCAGTCAGTTCATCAGTACCAGAAGGAGTACAGTTTGAGGGGGATCCTAAGGACTGGAGTAAACTTCATTCAGCTCTTAAGGCTATCGGAGGCGGGTTAGTTAGGGTTGGGGATGTTTAGCTTTTTTAGCTAACTAGCTGATAGTACTTGCCTATATAAATTTGTTGTAAAATTTGAGGATCTCTTTAATTAACTAAAGTACAATCTACCTTTTCCATTTCAGGGAAATTTAGTACGGTCCCCCCGCCTTTAAATAAGGTCACCCTTTGTAAGGTAAGGATAAAGGATATCGCCATGAAGAAAAAAGATTTAGACAGATTCAAGACAATTCTTGAGGATGAAAAGAGGAAGATCCTTAAGCATCTTGAAGACCTTACTCAGAATTCAGAAGTTGATATGGAGACCTCCATGTCGGGTGATTCCGCGGATATCGCCACAGTGGAGATGAACCAAGCTAGCAATTATAAGATAGGAAAACGAGAAGCCACTCTTCTAAAGAAAATAGATAAAGCTTTAGTTAAAATCGAGAACAAGACTTACGGTGAATGCGAATCGTGTGGCGAAGAGATCTCTGTGGCCAGGCTAGAGGCTCGTCCTGTTGCTGAACTATGTATCGATTGTAAAACAGAGCAAGAGAGCGAAGAGCGTCGCTATTCTAATCAGCAAGAGGAAGAAGGTGCTGATTTTGATGAAGGCGAAGGCTGATACTCTCTGGTCTCTTGTAGAGTACTCGCGACTCTGAGAGTGTCTAGTGGAAAATCTGATATCACCAGCCAAAATAAATTTGCGCCTTAAAATTACGGGGAAGCGTTCTGATACTGGGTATCATACCCTGAGTATGATTAATGCGACTGCCTCTTTGGTGGATGAGATCACTATTCATGCCGTAACTAATGGAGCCCCATCTGTCCGGCAGGTCAGTTTTGGAGATACCATTCCAGAGTCTCAGAAAGCAGAATTAGAAAGGGTTTTAAAGAGCGATTCAAACTCTGCAATTAAAGCCGCTGTTTTATTTGGACAAAAGTTCAGTGTGCCTGTTGGAATTGAGTTTTCTATTACCAAGAGAATTCCCGCTGGAGCTGGATTAGGAGGAGGAAGTAGTAACGCGGCATCTATTCTCGTCTTTTTACTAAAAAAATATCTGAATGATTTATTGGTGAAATATGGTGATGGCCTAACTCAGGAGGTTCTCACTTTAGCTTTATCATTAGGTGCAGATGTCCCATATTTGCTCTGTGGTGGCGGTGCTTTAGTCAGAGGAATAGGAGAAGAGGTAGAACCGCTGTCTACTATCGTTCAAACAACCCTGCACGAAATGGATATAATAATTGCTCTACCAGCAGAACCAAGTGTAACGAAGGAGGCATATGCGGCCTTCAGCAAAGCTAATCCTTGGTTAGAGGTAGAAGCAAGACAGGATGAAAGCAGTGGAATGATACAAAGGGCAAGTTCTGAAGTTGAGCTTCTTAAATGTTTAAGTGCACTTCTAGAAAACGATTTTGAGGAGGTAGTTTCTGCTAAACTTAAATCAGTTGATAGGATTTTGAAGCTAACAAAGTCACTAGGTATTGGACGTGTGGTGCTTTCTGGATCTGGCAGCTCGGTTCTAATTCTACCCTTACCAAGTCGAAAATTCACCTTGGAACAGAAAAGTGCCATTAAAAAGGCCCTCTTTTCCGCGTCAATTAATCATTTTGACGGAAGTATTTATCTCTACTAGAACTACTGGTCATTACTGGCCCGTCGCCAAGCGGTAAGGCACTGGATTTTGATTCCAGCATACGGAGGTTCGAATCCTCCCGGGCCAACCAAAATTTCTTGAGGTCGTTAAGTGGAAAGACAGTTACTCATTTTCTCCGGTCGTTCTAATCCTCCCTTCACCTCTTCAGTGTGCGAAAAATTAAATGTTGAACTTGGTCGTTGCGAAGTCATTAAATTCAGTGATGGCGAATTGTCTGTTGATATTGGTGATAACGTTCGTGGCCGTGATGTCTTCGTGGTGCAAAGCACCTCCACCCCTGGGAATGATCACTTAATGGAGTTGTTAATTTTGATCGATGCCCTCAAGCGAGCATCGGCTTGGCGTATCACCGCAGTGATGCCTTATTTTGGGTACGCTCGGCAGGATAGAAAAGTTAAACCACGAGTTCCAATTACGGCCAAATTAGTTGCTGATATGATAACCGCAGCTGGCGCAAATCGTGTGTTAACGATGGATTTGCACGCAGGTCAGATAATGGGCTTCTTCAATATCCCAGTTGATAACTTGTGGGCTCTGCCAGTTTTCTTGCCGTACTTAAGAGAAAAATACGGAAAAGAAAAATTGACGATAGTTTCCCCTGATATGGGTGGAGTAGAGCGAGCACGGCAGTATGCTACGAGACTTGGTAACGTAGATATCGCAATCATAGATAAGCGTCGCGTGAGAGCTAATGAAGTAGCCGAGATGAAAGTGGTTGGAACAGTAAAGGGACGAACCTGCATATTGGTAGATGATATTGTTGATACTGGTGGAACATTAATGAAGGCCGCCACCACCTTACTAGATAAAGGTGCTGTAAAAGTCATCGCGGCGTGTGTTCACCCAGTACTCTCCGGAAATGCTGTTGAGAGATTAACTGCTTCTAGCCTAGAAGAGATAGTTGTTTGTGATAGCATTAGGAACCTAGCTGCAGCTGCAAGTCCAAAGTTTAAGGTTCTTTCAGTGGCACCTTTATTCGCTGATGCAATCGATCGTATCCACTCTGAAGACTCAATCAGCAAGCTTTTTGCATAAGATCTTGAGATTTCAGCAGCTTACGGCAATCTTAGGCGTATCCCAGGCCATCTCACGCATTCTGGTGGCGCTATTTACCAACGGATGAATTTATGATTAATATCCATGGCTTACTTTTTCGGCTTGGACCTCATTTTAGTATGGGTTCATGCAGTGGATTCGCTTTCTCGAATTCGTCTCTGCTCGCTTAAAACAGCCGGCTTAAAGTGAAGTGTATTAATTTTTTATGTCGGCTTACGTTTTTGTTGGCTTACTAGGATAGTCACCATGGAAGAATTTACTTTGTCAGTTGAGTTAAGAGATTCACTCGGTTCCTCTAATTGTCGAGGCATTCGAAGAAAGGGCATGATACCAGGCGTTGTTTACTGCCGTGGCGAAAATTCTGTTCCTGTCGCTGTTAACAGTAACGATTTTATAAAACTTGCTCGTCGAGCCAGCTCTTCCCAGCTTTTTACGATTAAGAGTCCAGATAAGAATCTTAACGGTCGTATCGCCGTAGTTAAGGAAGTTCAAAAGAACTATCTTGCTCAGAGTGAGCCAACCCATATCGATTTCATGTCTCTGCGACCAGATGCTGAATTCACAATCGAAGTTCCTTTGCGCGTAACAGGCGAGCCTGTTGGTGTGAAGTTAAGTGGTGGTGTTTTGTCTACGCCACTTCATAAGTTGGCTGTTTCCTGTTTGCCAAAAAATATTCCTCAACGCCTTGAGATTGATGTGACAAACATCGACTTAGGACAAAGCCTTCATGCAAGAGATGTCAAACTTCCTGATGGCGTAAAGCTTGCTGGTAATCCTGAAGAAACAGTTGCCAGCGTAGTTGCAATTCGTATCGTTGAGGAAGCCGCTCCTGCTGCTGAAGCTGCTCCTGCTGATGGCGCCGCCGCTCCTGCTGAAGGCGCTGCTGCTCCAGCTGAAGGTGCTGCTGCACCTGCTGAAGGGGATGCCAAAGCTGCTCCTGCAAAAGGTGGTAAGGAGAAGTAGTTTCCTAAATTAGTCTAGCGGAGAGGCCAGTGTGCCTGAAGTGCGGGCGATAGTTGGTTTAGGGAATCCCGGCGATAAGTACCGGGCTACTAGGCACAACATAGGGTTTGAAGCGGTTGATAGAGTGGCTGATCGTTCTTCTACTTGGAAGGATCGATCGGGTGCTTTAACAACAGAGGTTCGGTTTGGTGACAGGAAGATTATCCTCATTAAGCCTATGACCTATATGAATTGTAGTGGCGAGCCACTGCAAGCGGTGCTTGGGTTTTTTAAGGTAGGGATAGAAGAGGTTGTAGTTGTTCATGATGAGATCGATCTTCCATTGGGAACCGTAAGGATCCGTAAGGGAGGTGGCGCTGGTGGACACCGGGGCATAGAGTCAGTCATGGCAATGTGTGGTGGACCTGATTTTGTCAGAGTCCGAGTTGGGGTCGGTCGGCCTGTGCACCCAGGAATGGAGGTGGCTGATTGGGTACTTGGATCCTTCAGTAAGGAGGAGCAAGTCGTAGTTGAGTCATCCTTAACAAAGGTGTCTCTGGCTTTAGAGAGTCTGATAAATGAAGGACTTTCAAAAGCTCAACAAAAGTTTAGTTCGTAGCAAGTTATAGATTTTTCTTGGGAGTATTTGGATTATGAGAACTTATGAAATAGTCGCTGCATACAACGGGGACCTTAGTGATACCGCTCTACGTACAGAAGTAAAGCGAATTAAAGATCTTATCTCTGCAAACGGTGGACAAAATGTAGTTGTTGAAGGTTGGGGAAAGAGAGAGTTCTCTTACTCAATGGGTAGCCATCGGTATGGTCACTACATCAATTACATGTTTAGCACCGACAATCATGCTCTAGTAGCAGAGATACAAAGATTGTTCTCTATCAGTGATGATGTCCTTCGTTATCAAACTCTTAGAACCGATATCCGCTTCAAGAAGTTTAAGCCTTCTGGAAGGAAAGTTAGTGAGTTCAACACCGATACAGACGATTTTATTAACGTTGCATCGATGAATTAAAATTAAAAACTAAATTGAGAACTGGACATTCACTGGAGAAATTAAAATGGAAGTAATTTTAAGAGAAGATTTTGCAGCTTTAGGCTTTATCGGTGATAAAGTTAACGTACGTAGTGGTTATGCTAGGAATTTCTTGATTCCTCGTGGCATCGCCCTTGAATCTCGCGTAGACAATAAAAGTCAGATTAACCATGCTCTAACCGCGATTAATTCCAAAAAGGTGAAATTACGTGGTGAAGCTGAGAAGCTTTCTGATAGCCTTAAATCTAAAACTTTAAGCTTTACTCTTAAGTCAGGGGAAGCTGGTAAGATATTCGGTTCAATTACTCACAAGGATATTGAGTCTGAGTTGGTAAAGGCTGGGTTTGCTGTTGATAGACGTAGGATTCGTTTACCAGAGCCACTTCGTAGGGCTGGGTCATATTCTATTGAAATTAGACTCCACTCAGAAGTTACCGTTTCAATTCCCGTAGAAGTAAAGATAGAACTTCTCGAAGAGAAGAAAGAAGAGGAAGCTGGAAAGAGCGAAGGTTCAGACAAACCACGTCGTGGATCTCGTGGCAAGAAGGCTAAGAAAGTTGATGGAGAAGAGCATAGCGAGTAAGCAGAACACTAGTCCGGCTTTACTCGTCTTTCTCTTTCTTTTCTTTTTTGTAGTGCCAGTCATTGCGCTTGGTCCGTTCTTGCGCGCCAAGTATGTAGAGGAAGAGAAGCCGCCAGTCACAGTATTTGAGTCATCAGTAAGCTCACCTCTTCTAGTTAATGAGCGAGGATCTTTTCTTAAGGTAGCTAAAGCAGATGACCTGGCACCAAGATCTGGCCAGGACTTTTTGGCGATAGCTTGGTTCAATTTTCAAGATTTACCAATTCAAGGGGAGAAGATGTTTATCCTCTCCCGTTTTGATTATGGTCGACCAGGAGAGGTGGCCTCTGGTTATGCTATCGCTTTATCTCGCTCTTTTGAGATGATGCGTCCTGAGGTTTATTGGTCTGATGGATCTAGAAAGCAGAGTGGTTGGTATTCTTTTGCAGAAGTTAAGTTCTTACCTGGCCAGTGGTTTATGTTGGCGCTCTCTTTTTATAAGGATAAGTATCTAGGGGTTTTTGTAGGTGGTTATGATGCAAATGGTCGAATCAAATTACAAAGTGCTGGTGGTTACGAACTAGAACGTTCTATTTTCCCATCAGGAAGCTATCCGTTGAAGGTAGGCTCAGTTAAAACCGGTCTCTTTACAGGTAGTCTTGGCCCAGTTGGTATTTTTAGTAAACCTGGGCTCAGCGGTGATTTAAAATCGACCCTTAAAGATTTCTTAAAAGCACCTGACTCTCTGCCAGATATTTTTGATGACGAAAATATCCTTTTCTGGTCTCCTGATGGCAAAAGAGATCTTAGTCCCCTAAATCACGAAATTCGGTTTGTGGAAGGGGCAAAAAGCGGCTCCTGAAATGCATCAAATTTTTTTGATTCTATGTTTCCTGACACCTCTCCTTGGTAGATCGGCTAGTAATTCCCTAGCTTTTCTAGCGCTAGCGGTTTGTTTGGTTATCATAACTTCTAAAAGACGATGGAGTTACGTTCAATGGGCAGCGCCGTTTTTAGCTGTTTTATTTGGGTGGGTAATCCTAGTCATTACTCAGATCTTGGGACTGGAGGGACTTGGATCGTTATGGAGTTGGAACGGAGTAAAAGGTTTGTATTACTGGTTCTCTCAGCCAGGACTTTCTGAGATAGCTGGACTTAAATATTCATTGAACATATTTACATTGGTTTTGGTAGTTATTGTTGTCTGGGAGTATCGAGCTCAAAGTAAAAAAATTCAGCGATTCATATTATTGGGCAGTTTAATCGCTTCACTAGTCATAATAGCTGAGTATTGTGGATTAGTGAGTAGCTTTTTACCTCGGCGTGGCAACTTTTGGATCCATCTAGAGAGATTTTCAGGAACATTTAAGGATCCAAATTCTGCAGGAGTATTCCTAAGCCTTTTAACTCCATTTGTTTTTTCAGGGTTGTTTAGCAGGATATTTAAGGAAAGTATTTTTGGCTTAGTACTTCTATCTGCTGGATTAGTAACCGGGTCTAGAACTTTCATGCTCGCTGCAATCATTTCATTCGTATTAATGTTTCCGAGTGGCAGAAGTAAGAAAATATTATTTGCCTTACTTGGCGTCACTTTTTTAGTTCTAATCAGTTGGGCAAATCTCAGCCCTCAAAGTTACAGAGAAAATGTTGAATTATTGCCGCAAAGTGGAGAGCGACTAGCTTTAATGCTAGTAGAGAAATCTGGAAATGAGTCTCTAGAAAGTCGTAGTACATTTTTAGATATCTCTATGGCCATGTGGCGAGACCATCCTATATTTGGCGTAGGTCCTGGTAGCTTTCCTTCCTTGGTTACAACCTATTCATCAAGTCTGGGTATTGATCTGAAAGGCTGGCGAGATAATTCTAATAATTTTTATACAGGCGTAGCTGCAGAATTAGGAGTAATAGGATTAATTGCCTTAATAATATCAATTCTTGGAATTAGACCCAATAAGGTCAGCAGTAAACCTGAATTGACAGCTTGCTTATTAATCCCATTATTACTTTTAAGTGGCCCTCATTTTAACTTCATAGAAGTTGCCATTCTTTCAGGAATATTAATCGGTCTGGCCACCGAACCTGTGACCTTGGGACTTGTATTTAGATCTCGGTTCATAAAATTAACCTCTCTTATCTTTATTTGTGCAGTCGTCTCTTTTGCCAGGTTCCCACAGTTTGGATTGTTTGCACCTGAGCGTGATAATAAGTCTGAGCATTGGACAAGTGTAACAGCTACTTGGGTTCAGTTATGTAGAGAGGGTATAGGTCTAGTTAAATTTAAGGTTCCACAAGCAGCAGATTCTAAGCCAGTAACTATTACGTTAGCCGCCACCCATTCTGAAACTAAGCAGCTAACAGTCACGAGCAACTCTGATCAACAGGTTGTGTTTCGCTGTGACCAGGAGCCACTTGGGATACACTTAATAGTTTCCCCACCATGGAGACCGAGCTCTAATTCTGGTTCCAAAGATAGTAGGGTGTTAGGGGTACGTATTCTTGAATAGACATCTTAGAATACGGTAGACTCCACCCTATGGCACGTGAATTTGATATTCCAGATTTCTATAGATCCTCAGAGATTTCGCACCTAAAAAAGTGGCGTAATTCACAAGACCAGAGGAAGAAAGATTTTTCACCTACTTTAATCGATTTAGGTCCTATCAGATTCAAGGTAGCTCGCCACTTTGGTTTTTGCTACGGGGTTCAAAATGCAATTGAAATAGCTTATCGCGCATTAGAAGAGAATCCAGGCAAACGTATCTTTTTGCTTAGTGAGATGATTCATAATCCACATGTGAACGAAGATCTAAATGCCAGAGGGATTCAATTTCTTAGAACTGCAGAAGGCGAGCAGCTAATTCCTTTTGAAGATCTTAAGCCAGATGATGTTGTGATTATTCCAGCTTTTGGAACGACGGTAGAGTTATTTCAACACCTATCAAAGATCGGCATTAATCCGTACCAGTACAATACTACCTGTCCTTTTGTAGAGAAAGTTTGGAAAAGATCTGAACAGTTAGGTGAAAAGGGATATTCAATTATAGTTCATGGAAAGTATAGGCATGAAGAGACACGAGCCACGGTTTCTCATGCTAAAGAGAGTGCTCCCACTGTCGTTATACGTGACATCGAGATGGCAAAACTTTTAGCCCGGTATATCCGTAAAGATCTTCCAATAGGACAGTTTTATAAAGATTTTGAAGGAAGGTATTCCCCAAATTTTGATGCAGAAAAGGATCTAATTAGAATAGGAGTCGTTAACCAGACTACTATGCTAGCAACTGAAACTTGGGAGATAGCAGAGCTCCTACGTCAGGCAATGATTAGTCAGTACGGAGAAGTGGAGATAACTAAGCATTTTGCAGATACCAGAGATACTCTTTGTTATGCGACGTCAGAGAACCAGAGATCTGTCGATTCCCTGATTGAGTCAAAGGGTGATTTGGCCATTATCGTAGGTGGTTATAATTCATCGAATACCTCGCATTTAGTAGAGCTATGTGAGAAGCAACTTCCCGCGTTTCATATTAAGGATGCTGGAGAGATTTTGGATATCACTCGAATTCGGCATCTCAATTATCACACCGGCGAGGTGTCTGAATCTGTAAATTGGTTCCCAATAGGCAAAGAAAAGGTAGATATATTGATAACTGCTGGTGCTAGTTGTCCAGATGCTCTTGTCGATCAGGTCTTGAAGAAGATAGCATGCCTTACTAACCTTAGTGAAAAGGTCTCCTCAGGCATTGAAGCATTGGGGCAGGCCTAATTTTGAGGCCTGAAAATGCAGAAAAAGTATCAGCTATATGGAATCGGAAATGGAATCCTTGATATCTTAGGAAACATTCCTGAATCAGATTTTGCCAAATTGATGTTGACCAAAGGTTCAATGAATTTGGTTAATAGTGATGTTCAGAAAAAAATTCTCAAAGCTCTTGGGAATGCACAACTTACATTTGCTAGTGGCGGATCTGTAGCCAATTCAATGATCGCTTTTCAGGCATTAGGTGGCAAGTCGGCATTTGGTTGCGTTCTAAGCGATGATAGTCATGGAAAGCTTTATCAGAATGGATTTAGAGAGGCAGGTGTAGATCTTGTTTGTAATATTTTGCCCGGTGGCATGACCGGAACAAGCCTTATCCTGATTACTCCAGATGCAGAAAGGACGATGAATACCTGCCTAGGTGTAGCTGCTGAATTGGGAGCTGATGATATAAATGAGGAGGTAGTGCAGCAGAGTGAATGGGTATATATCGAAGGGTACCTCCTATCTCAAGTTGAGAAAGGGTACAAAGCCGCACTAAAAATCGCTGAAACTGCCAGAAAAGTCGGCACCAAGGTTGCTTTAACCTTTTCTGATGGATTTCTTGTTAGTGGATTTAGAAAAGAATTAGACACCATAGTTAAGTTAAGTGATTTAATATTTGCAAATCACAATGAGGCCGCCACTTATACAGGCAGCAAGGATGATCACACAGCTTTTGCCGCCTTAAAAAAAGTCGTTCCAAACGTAGTCATGACTCGTAGTGAGCGTGGAGCACTGATACATTTTAATGGGCAAGACTTTGAGATACCAGCAGTACCATGTAAACCGATAGATCTTACAGGGGCAGGGGATGTTTTTGCTGGAGCGTTTCTTTACGGCATTACGAACAACTATACGCCTTCTCAATCTGGTAAGACCGCTTGTTATCTAGCTCATAAAACGATTATGCAGATTGGTCCCCGACTTAGGAACGCTGATTTTCAACCATTATGGAATGAGGCTTTGAAGGGAAAGTAATTCATGGCCAAAACAACCGCAGCGCCGCCACCGCCACCGCCTTCCGATCCAGCGGAAGAATTGCGTGAAGTATTTAAGGCGCCTCTCGGTGGGTTCACTCTAATAGGACGTGCTAGTAAGGATAATTTAAAATTATTTATAGATATTGAGTCTACAGTTCAGCCGCGACCTGCGGATTTAAAATTACCTAGTACGGATGAGATCTTGGCTGCGATAAAAGCCAATGGCATCCCTGTAATTTCTAATCCTGAAATTATTACAGACATGATTAAAGAATTAGCGACAGGTTTAGCCTCTAGAAAACGACGAATTACCAGAGGTGTTCCAGCAATTCCAGGCCGAGATGGTAAGATAGTTTTTTTAGCCAAGAGGATGGGTACCCCAAGAGAAGTCAAAGTAGATGAGCACGGCAAAGCAGATTTTTCACACATGCACCTCTTTGATAACATTACGCAGGGTCAGATAATCGCTCGTATTTATCCTCCCCATAGAGGTACTCCCGGAACTGATATTTTTGGAAAAGAGATCCCTGCAGCAGAGGGCAAGCCTGTGATACTGAAACCAGATCCGACCTTAGAAGAAGGGCAGGAAGAGGGACATTCAGAGTATAAAGTTCTACGTGCCACTCAATCCGGATATCTCATGGAAGAGAGTGGTAAATTCAAAATTCAGCACGATTTAGTTATTACTGGGGATTTAGATTATCACTTCGGAACACTTGATTTCATCGGAAAGATCACTATTACCGGAGATGTTATGCCGGGATTCAATATCAATGCGCGTGATGGAATTGAGATTAAGGGATCGGTACGGGGAGGCAGTCTTGTTTCTACTCATGGAACCATAAAGGTAGATGGCTTTGTGTATGGAGGGGAGAACTCAAGAGTTATTGCTGGAAAGGAGTTCATCGCCAATATTGTACAAGAAGTTAATGCAGAAATTAGGGGTGACATAAGTGTCATCAAGGAAGCTCGAGACTCCATGTTACGTACAGAAGCCACATTTAAGATTGAAAAGGGGCATCTCTACGGAGGGAAGACTTTGGTCGTATGCGGTGCAGAGTGTGGAATTTTTGGAAGTGACGTAGAGACTCCAACCGTAATTGAAATAGTTGGGGACATGGAAGCAACAGTTGCTTATTCTCAGTTAAAATTAAGAATTGCTAATCATGAGAAAGCGATAGAATTACTTAAGCTTCATTTGGGGCCAATGGCAGAGAATCGACGACGAGTTGAACTCCTAAAGCCCGATCACAAAGTTAAGATTACTGCTTTGCTTTCTAAGCTAGATAAATTGGAAAAAAGCTTAAAGATATTACTTAAACGGCGCGTAGATATGGTTTCAGGGGCACGGACCAATCTTATAAAACGTGTAAACGTTCATACAAAGATGTTTCCTGGTGCTCGCATAGTAGTAAAAGATAAGATTTTTAAAACAGCCGCTCCTTTGCCCGGACCTATTTCTATCGATTATGAGGCAGCTTCCGGACAATTCTTAACCGGCTCATTGAAGGGATTAGAGTGTACTTATGATGAGGGAGAGGCGGCTGCTGCCGAGCAAGGCACCGAACCGACTAAAGAGGAAGAGAAAACTTGATCAGTCTTAAAAATACGAGAAGTTAATTATGACCACAACAAAGAAAACTACATTGAGTATGAGTGATGATGAGATAAATCTGGCTATCCGTTTAGCAAACGAGAAGGAGTTTGGCGCTCTTTCTTCGGCCTTTCTTTCTAAAAGTATCGGTGTGCTAAATCCTCGAGCACCTCTATGCGTTAATGAAGACACCTTGATGTCTGATGTAATCTTGCTCTTACAGAAACATAGTATTGGATCCGTTCTAGTTACCACCCAGAGTGGCAAGTTGGCTGGGATCTTTACCGAGCGTGATTGCTTATTAAAAGTTATCGGTAAAAATCTTGATCAGAAAAAAACAATGATCAAAGAAGTTATGACTCCAAATCCTGAAACTCAGGCTTTGGATGGTACAATCGCCTTTGCCTTAAATTTGATGTCTTTAGGTGGGTTTAGGCACATTCCTATCGTGGATCAGGATGGTCTACCGATCGGTATTATCTCTGTTAAAGATGTCGTTGATTACCTAGTACACTCCGTAAATTCAGATCTTTTAGACCTGGCGGAAGAGGAATAATTTTGGTTTTATTCAATTAGTTCAGTAAGTTCTCTTATAGCTGCGGCCATATTTATGCTGGCCATCTTGAGTAAAATGCCGTTTCACTTTAATATGTTACCTCGCGTGTGCTTATAAGTTTCTAATTTTACGACCGTTCGTATATGGATCGGAAGAGTATTGTTTATATAGTGATCGGCCTTTTTTTTCTTGGGGCTGTTCTCTTCCGGGATTCTGTTTCCTCAGTTATCTCTTCTTACAAAAATAATGACGGTGGCCCAAGAGCTTCACTACAGCGACCCGCAAGAGTTCCAAGTGAATCTCCTCTCGAACGAGTTCTTGGGAAGTTGCAAGGAGAGAGACAGAAATCATCACCGAGAACATCTGACCGTTCTGTTGTAACAGAGGATACAAATGTACCTCAGCCACCTCGTCGTATCTCAATGACTATTGAGAAGGCTTCTGCCAACAAGAGGAACGGTACTATTAGAGTAAAAGGAATAGCCGTCGGAGATGGAATTGAGAGCATAGAGGTATATAGAAACAATATGTTTCTTTTTGATGTGTTAAAAGGGAAGTCTCGTCCTAAAAAGACACCCTTTACTTTCAGGTATTCTGAGGGCACGGGTATCTATAAAATTAGAATTGTTGCAGATGATGGAAGTTATCTTGATAGGTGGTATCGCTTTTTGCCATGGATAGGTGGCCCTATAGAAACACGCTCTTTTCACACAAATATAGTAAGACCACCAGTAGGTAAGGATTGGGTGCCGTTTTAGTATAATCTCACTTCCGGCCAGGGATTTTTACTTTGCGCTTTTTAAGCTCAGCAAGGTACTTTGATTGTGCTTCTAGCAGATTCACATCAATTTTTTTCAGCACACCGCTATTTTGAATATAATTTTTGATGTCACTTCGTTTCATCGTAATCACAGCAGGATGGTTAGTAATGACATCTATATCTTTTGTGATATTTTTTAAGGTGATTATCTCTTCTCCATCGACATTACCTTTGAGTTCCACATGTCGTAGAAGTACATCTTTTCTGGTAGCAAACTCAATAAGCACGTTGTTAGACATCGGTGTGCCAAAGGGATTATTGCAATCAGGTACGATAACCTTCCATTCCAGAAAAGGGTGCATACGGTCCAGCCAGGTGCCACCTTCATCTGTTTGTTTCGGATCTATGTCGTCTATGGCGCCCATCCCAATGCCTTATCCCAAAAATTCTTATTAACCAGAAGAAGCTAGTAATGAGAGTATCTTACGCTTCTAACGCGGCCTCCCTCAAGTACTATCGTCCTAATCCACTGGGTACTTTATGGCCCTAAAACAAGGCTAATTTAAAGCTATCTACGAGTTTTTATCATATTGCTCGTTTCATTTCTCAAATTGTGCCGCCAGCTCTTAGACCTTTACTCAATTCGAACGATTCTGATCAGTACAGGTGCCGCCACCATGGAAGGTGCCACATAAGGTTGTGTGTAGTTCAGGGAAGTAGTTGTCGTCATGATGTTAAGGTTGTTTTCATCGCGGCTGAAGCAAGGGATTGCAGTTTGTGTACTTACAACATCAGTTGTTGCGCAGGCAGAACCCCTTAGAGCAAATCCAGATACATGTTTGGTAAAGATGTCAAATGTTGCAGGAGCGAATGCGGCTGCTCTGCCATTTGGAGTCGAGGCTCTTAATTACTCACCTGGTCAAAGAACAGGGATCTTAAGATTGACTGGCGCTGCTTCTAATGGAAAACCTAGAAAGTCCATTGATGCAAGCACAATGAAAGCAACGTGCGCTCAGTTGAAGAAGGCTTTTCCTGGATTAATCTTATCCGCAAGTCCAGATTACGAAGTATCACTCAATGTTGCTCCGAATGATCCTAGCTACAGTTCACTCTACGGAATGAAAAATATCAATGCTCCAGAAGCTTGGGATATTTCAACCGGGTCCGCAGAAGTAGTCGTTGGGATTATAGATACTGGCATCGATTATAATCATCCAGATTTGCAAGCAAATATATGGACAAATCCAGGAGAGATAGCTGGAAATAACATCGATGATGATAACAACGGATTTGTTGATGATGTTCATGGATATGATTTTCACAATAATGATGGGGATCCATTAGATGATAATGGTCACGGCTCTCACTGTGCTGGTACAATCGGTGGGGTAGGTAATAACGGAGTAGGCGTAGCCGGAGTAAATTGGAACGTTCAGATGGCGGGGCTCAAATTTTTAAGCGGTAGCGGTTCAGGCTATCTATCAAACGCTGTCAGAGCCATTAATTATGCTACCCAGATGGGTTTCAATATGACCAGTAATTCTTGGGGTGGTGGAGGTTTCTCGCAGGTAATGTACGACGCTATTAAAGCCGCTGGAGATGCCGGAATCTTGTTCGTAGCTGCTGCTGGTAATAGTGGTCTTAACGCCGATGTTTTCCCAATGTACCCTGCTGCTTATGACTTAGATAATATTATCTCGGTTGCCGCAGTTGATAGCGGGGATAATTTAGCTTATTTCTCAAATTACGGAGCTACCTCAGTAGATATTGCCGCACCAGGTGTTGGGATATATAGCACTTATAAATATGGTTCTTATGCGACGCTTTCAGGAACCTCAATGGCGACACCTCATGTGAGTGGTGTGGCAGCCTTAGTCTTAGCAACTCATCCAGGATACGGTCCAAGTGAGTTAAAAGATGCGATACTTAACAATGCTGACTATGTCGAAGATTTAGATGGTTTTGTTCTTACATCTGGTCGACTAAATGCCCATAGTGCAGTTTTGAATGGCGCAGTGGGTGGCTCACCAAATCCAAGTAACAGTTTTAAAATTACTCTCGAGTCCTCTGGTGATGTTAGTAAGTCAAGTGTTGGATATGTGTATCCAGGAGTGACAAGTACTCTTTCAGTTCAGATTCTAAGTGCAACAGCAGTTAACGTCAGGGTTACCGCAGGTAATGGTAATTATGTATGTAATCTTGGAGATGTAACAGATTCTAATTGGGAGAGAAGTTTTCGATTAAACAAGAAGTCTTTATATGCTTTTAAAAGATTTGACATAGAAGCTGTAGCGGATGGTACTTATACTAAGCGAATAGAAGTTGAGGCAGTAAAACCTCAGTCCGTAGGTAAGGTAAAGAAGTTACCGAAAATCAAAGCATTTCAGAAGATATGTTCTGAACTTGGTGGTAATACATAAATTAGTATTACCTAAGTTGGAATATGATAGCTAAGACCGTTCCATTAACTAGAGCATGAGCAGCCATACAAGGAATTAAGCTACCTCGCCATTCCCGAATGAAAGCCAATCCGCATCCTATTAAGGACAACGGAATTATACCTAAGGCTCCTTGAGGATGAATGACTGCGAACATAAAGGCAGAGGAGAGGATGGAAATTAATTTCCCGTATCTACTTCTGAGCCAACCATAAAGTACCCCTCTGAACATTATCTCTTCAACTATAGGAGCAATAACTGAGGCGAAGATGAAGAGCCAAAGAAGGGCAAAAGTAGAGTTGGAAGCCAGAAAAACAGGCACAACTGGGTGTTCTCCTTGGCTGAGATCGAATCCAAATCTAGTAAGTGCTGTTTGATATAGTCCAACTAAAAGTGCAAAGAGTGGCCACATGGCAGCAACGAACAGAGGGCCTGACAAAATTGTGCCAAAGGATGGAAGAGGTGAGAGCCCGATGCTTGTTAAGGTATTGCGAATTCCACTACCTCTAACTTTTGGATAAAAAATCAACAATGTAAGTGCCAAGGTTCCTACCGCGGAGATCGGCAGGCGCATAGATAGTGATTCTATAAATAATCCTGCTGCCCAGAACAGTAGATTGAGTGCAACTAAGTACAGAATAAAAATATCAAGAAGATAAGGAGCAGGAATAGAGAGATGTGGCCCCTTTAGGGTGATATCAGCGAAAGCAAATTTAATTAGGTAAACTAGGAAAGATATAAATCCAGCGATTAAAAATACAATCCCAAAGCAGAACATGATCCCAAAGATAATCGCCTTCTGTCTTGCTTCAGAGTATAACTTTTCTAACTCTTTCTCTGCTCTTCCCTGATCGAATGTTTTAAGACCATCAGCAACAAGAATTTTACCAATCCACCCCAACTCTTCCTCTACAAGTGGGGCTACATCAAGTAAATACTCTGCATCTAGGGCTTTTTCATTTTGAGACTGGCCGTAGATCTTATCAATAAGCCCAAGTAAATCGACTCCAAGATCGGATAGTTCTCTGCCAGCGCGTGCTCGTAGCTCTGCATATTGAGGACGGAGTCCTAAGTGACCAGCTAAGATTGTTTTACCAATACCAACTTGCTCAGAGTCAGGAGTCTCTTCTGTTACTCTTTCCAAATAAGAAGCGAAGTTTTTAGGTTCTCTAATCCAATTTACAGTCTCAGGTAAGTTGCCGTTATTTGCTAGAGCTTGTCGATCGGCAATTGACCTGCTTCCGATCATTACTCTTGCTACCCAATTAAAAAGAGCTACCTCCATTGTGTGACGTGGAGATATGGTTGTGGTGTGTTGTTGAGAGGAGCCAGCCCAGGTCTGTAGTATTGTAACCACCAAAAGTATAGCTAAAACTAAGACTCCGATTCTCTCTCGGTGACGATATAGGGCTACTTTCTCCATAGCTATGCAGTTTGGCCCACCGCTTCGCCCTTGTAAATGAGTAACCGTTATTGTTACAAAATAGGACAGGCCCAGAGAAAAGGGGTCTGACCCCTTTTCTCTGGGCCTGTCCCTATTTTCTTTGGAGCTACCAGTGAAGCAGTATTTAGACCTCATCCGAGATATACTTGAGAACGGCAAGCCAGAGGAATCTTCCTTCAGAAAGGATCGAACAGGGGTTGGCACATACTCAGTGTTCGGTCGACAATTAAGATTCAATTTGAACGATGGATTTCCTCTAGTGACAACTAAGAAGTGTCATACCAAATCTATCATCCACGAGATTCTTTGGTTCTTAAGAGGGGAGACCAACATTAAATATTTAAAAGAGAACGGCGTCAGAATTTGGGATGAGTGGGCAGATGAAAATGGGGATCTCGGTCCGATTTACGGAAAGCAATGGCGCTCATATGAAGGACCCAACGGAGCAAAAGTAGATCAGATTGAAAGAGCCATCAATTTACTGAAAACTGATCCCACAAGTCGTCGCATAGTGGTGGTAGCGTGGAATCCAGCCGAGCAACCAAAGAAGGCACCACAAGCGTGTCACACCTTGTTCCAGTTTTATGTGTCTGGCGACCGACTGAGTTTGCAACTTTATCAACGCTCTGCAGATGTAATGTTAGGCGTGCCTTTTAATATCGCTAGTTATGCGATGTTTTTGATGATGGTGGCTCAAGTTACAGGCCTTAAAGCCCATGAGTTTATCCACACATTTGGCGATGCTCATATCTATTCAAATCATATAGAGGGAGCAAAAGAGCAATTAGCTCGGGAACCTCGAAAGTTACCTCGTTTACACATAAATCCAGAGGTGAAAAATATTTTTGAATTCACTTTTGATGATTTCAAACTGGAAGGGTACGATCCGCATCCTCATATAAAATTTGATATCGCAGTGTAAATAGGTGACTACAATTCCAGTATCAATACCAGTAACAATAATCGTGGCGATGAATGAAGCTCGGGTAATCGGGCGCAATGGCGGATTGCCTTGGCATCTGCCAGAAGACTTAAAACATTTTAAAAAATTAACATCAGGTTGTCCCGTTATTATGGGACGGAAGACATTTGAATCTTTACCTGCTGTCGCAAGGCCATTACCAGGGCGACGTAACATAATCGTTTCCCGGAACCCCTCATTTGTCCAACCCAAAGGAGTAGAGGTCGTTTCTTCACCGGAAACTGGAATTACCCTATGTAGGGCAGATATGGGTCAATATAAGGCTCCTATATGGATAATCGGTGGTTCTGAGATCTATAAGGCTTCCATCGATTTCGTTGATGAAATTTGGCTAACTGCGGTACCTGGCACCGATCCTGGGGATGCTTATTTCCCGGAATTTGAAAGTAAATTCAATTTAGTAGAGAATACCCCCGGTCAGGCTTGTACCTTTAAATTGTATAGGCGTCAGGCCGATACGCGCTCTTAGCTCAGCTGGATAGAGTACCTGGCTTCGAACCAGGTGGTCGGGAGTTCGAATCTCTCAGAGCGCGCCACTTTTTATTAAATACGACCAATGTGCGGAATAGTTGGATATATAGGCTTTAGAGATGCTCTCCCTATAATTTTATCAGGGTTAGAGAAGCTTGAGTATCGTGGCTACGATTCTGCTGGGGTGGCACTTTATGAAAATGGCAAAGTTAATGTTACTCGCGCCGTTGGTAAACTTTCTGAGCTAAAGAAACTTTTCTTAGATAGACCAGCAACTACAAAGGCAACCACTGGAGTCGGGCACACCCGTTGGGCTACTCATGGCCGTCCCACAGAGAATAATGCTCATCCACATACTGCCGGCAGAGTAAGCCTTATTCATAATGGTATTGTAGAAAATTATGTCGAATTGCGTGCTGAACTAATTAAATCAGGAAGTAAGTTTTCTTCTGAGACAGACACAGAGATTATCGCTCACCTTTTGAATCGTCATCTAGAACAAGGAAAGAAGGGAATAGATGCGCTAAGAGAAGTCTGCACAGAGATGCGAGGTAGTTATGCCTTTATCGCTTTTGATTCTAAAAATCCTGGAGAATTGCTGATTGCTAAAAATGCTTCACCAATTGTTATCGGTCAATCTGAAGGTGAAGTTTTTGTAGCTAGTGATATTCCGGCAATTTTAAATCACACTCGCGACGTAACAATTCTTCACGATGGCGATATCGCAGCCCTCACAGTTAATGGCTTAGTAATTGAGCATAATGGCAAGAGTATTAAGCGGGATGTCCAGCACATTACTTGGGATCCTGTCACCGCACAGAAGGGCGGGTACAAGCACTATATGCTTAAAGAGATCCACGAGCAGCCCCAAGTCTTAGCCGATACATTTCGTACCCGGATAGATAGAACAACAGGTTTAGTTAATTTAGAAGAACTTGGATTTTCTTCTGAAGATGTAAAAAATATTAACCGCATAATTGCGGTTTCTTGTGGTACCGCTTGGCACGCATCATTAGTAGGCAAATTCTATTTCGAGAAATTAGCTCGTATTCCTTGCGAAGTAGATTATGCCAGTGAGTTCAGATACAGAAATCCTGTTCTTGATAAAAAAACATTGGCCCTTGCGGTAACTCAGTCAGGGGAAACAGCTGATACTATTTCGGCCATAGAGCTAGCCAGCAAATATGCACAAACAGCTGCCATCTGTAATGTTTTAGGATCTTCCATTACGAGGAAGGTAAGTAAAGTTTTATACACTCATGCTGGACCTGAAATTAGTGTTGGTTCAACTAAAGCCTTTACTACACAACTTGTCGCTCTTTACTTAATGGCTGTGGATTTTGGATTTAGAAGAGGATGCTTATCTCAGCAGCAAGCACATAAATTAGTCGAAGATCTTGTAACTCTCCCTGCGGCTGTAGAACAGACGATGCATTGTGAGAGTATTGTTGAAGCCATAGCTAAGAAATTTAGCACCGCTAAAAATTTTCTCTATATCGGTAGGGGTGAGTGTTATCCGGTTGCCTTAGAGGGAGCTCTAAAATTAAAAGAGCTCTCCTACATCCATGCTGAAGGATATCCGGCCGGTGAGATGAAGCATGGGCCAATTGCCTTAATTGATGAGAAGATGCCGGTAGTGGTGGTTCTGCAAAAATCCGATCACCTTTTTGAAAAGACAATCTCTAATCTTCGTGAAGTTGAATCTCGGGAAGGCCGCATAATCGCTCTTACCGATGTACCAAATCATCCTGAATTAAAGGCTCTCGCTGCCGATATTATCGAAGTTCCAACACTTTCAGAGTACCTTGCTCCAGTTGTATTAACCGTACCTCTACAGATGTTGGCCTATTACGTAGCTGTACATAACGGCACCGATGTCGATCAACCAAGGAATCTCGCCAAGAGTGTAACGGTAGAGTAGAGTTTCCGAACGGAAACTATTATGACCGCTAAGCTTACTCGTAAGTTAAGAATTCTAATTCTGTGTCACGAAACTCTGGTGCCACCTGATTCCATTAAAGGCTTAACTCCGGAACAGATTGCCCCCTGGAAAGTTGAGTATGACGTAAAAACGAATCTTGTTGAGATAGGTCATGAAGTTAAAGTTCTTGGCGTCTATGGGGACATCCTAATTATTAAAGACACGATACAGGAATATAAACCCCATATCGTTTTTAATCTCCTTGAAGATTTTCATGGGTATTCTCTATTTGGTCAGCATATTGTTAGCTATTTAGAATTGCTCAAGCAATCCTACACTGGCTGCAATCCTCGTGGACTAATGTTGGCTCGAGATAAGGCGCTAACTAAGAAAATTCTTGCTTATCATAGAATGCATGTTCCTAAATTTGCGGTTTTCCCGATGAATAGAAAAGTAAAGAGGCCAAAGAATTTACACTTTCCACTTTTAGTAAAATCATTAGTAGAGGAGGGATCTTTAGGTATCGCGCAGTGTTCAGTCGTGCAAAATGATGAAAAGCTAGCTGAAAGGGTAGCATTTGTTCATGAGCGCACTAACACCCAGGCCATTGCCGAAGAATTTATTGAGGGTAGAGAATTATATGTAAGCATGATGGGAGTAAGGCAGGTTAGATGTTTGCCACCGATGGAGCTGACCATGAAGAAACTGCCTGAGGGCGCCCATCTCATCGCTACAGATAAAGTCAAATGGGACTATAAATACCAAGAAAAGGTAGGCGTAAATATTGGAGCTCCAAAAGATTTATCAAACGAACAGTTACTTAATCTTGAAAAGATATCAAAGAGAGTTTACCGAGCCCTTGGATTAAGCGGGTATGCTCGTCTTGATTACCGCATGAAAGAGGACGGAACTTTCTATTTAATTGAAGCAAATCCAAACCCATCATTGGCCATGGATGATGCTTTTGTCAGTTCGGCTAATGCGGGTGGCTCTTCGTACCAGGAGCTACTTAGCAAAATTATCACCATCGGACTTAACTATAGTCCTCAGGAAGAACAACCAAGTGGGTAATATTGCTAGCTATCTCAGCATGTTAGCTGTGTCGATTAAGATTCAAGTTACAAGTATAATCCCTGTCCTATGTTAGATATTGATACCGGGGAGATTGACCTTTCCCGAATTGTTATTGAGCAATTAGTTCCTCATGAAGATCCTGCTGGGCACGCGGCTCCTGCGCTAGCTCCGAGCACTGGAGCAATTTTTCTAGATCCTACAACTCCTAGTTGTCAAGTTTCGGATCTCTCAAGGGTTTCCCTTCCCAATTCAGAAAAAGACTAAGCCGCCTTTCTGTTTGGAGTAAAGATAGGGGTCATATCATTAGTTCCACTAAAACCTACCACTATTCCTTTCGTACGGGTACAAGTAGCCTGGAGAAGGTCCTGTACCTCTTTCATGCTTACTCCACCATGTCTAGGAACTCTGGTGTCAGCTACAAGTACAACTGGTAAGGCACTAAATTTTCTTCCCAATTCGATAAGACCTTCAATCTGATTACTGTGATTATTCCTTAGTTTATCAGCTAAACTACCAAGTGAAGCGGTAAATTCGAAGAATAATGTTGTTTCCTTTCCAGATTTTGGATCTCTATGTATGACGATAGCATCGATCTCTCTTCGAGATTGCCAGGTGGTTGCACCTTGTCCAGATCGAGAAGTCAGAGCCTCTCCATTTATGGTTCTCGCAGAAACTTCTTTAACAATATATCCGTGTCTTACTAAATTAAGAGTAAGTTCCGCTTCTCGATAATGACCCCATATTTGAGGTAGTTCTGTTGGATGACATACTTTGCCTGGATCTTTCCTGAATAATTTTTCAATCGAGTCAGCTGCTTCAAAAATGTACCGCTCAAGTCCAATGATGGCTCTATCTTGGGTAAAAGCTTGGGCGTGTGATTTTGCCAGCGTCGTTATATTACTGATAAACCTTGCTCCAAGGAAAGCTGTCTCTGGAGCTGGGTGGTGATTACCTTGAGCGCTTAGTTCTCTGATATTTTTAGCTAGAGTGATGTCATGTATGAAGACCAAGTGAGCCTCGTTAGCAGTGGCATATGGATTGATTTTTTGATTAGACGCTTTTAGCGAAGCAATAAGAGCGGTAATTTTATCATCAAATCCAAGGGTGATAGCTTGATGCTTTTGAAGGAAAATTTTAGCACAACTTGAAGGATCTTCACCGTCGCGAAGCGCTTGGATAGCATGATCGGCTGCTTTTGAATTTACATCACTACTAGTTTTGAACTTGGGATCAAGTTTTACGCCCAGATTTTCTAGATACTGATGCTTCTCTGCTTGGGTGAGCTCCATAAGGTGAGCGTTGGTAGCAGTTTCTGCAGAAAGATCTACCCGAGTATCTTGACTGCCTTTGACTGGGGCTGTTTGGGGTGAGTTAGCAGTAGCGGTGGCAGCATCAGTATGAATTAAAACCACAATTACCTTTGATAAAACCAGGTGCTTTAAGTCTTCGGGCACCATTAAATTTAAAACCTAAATTGTTATGGAGCAGGGCGGGTCAGATGCGTCTTTTGTGAATAGTTAAGTCTAATGCAGTCAAAACAGAGCTATGTAACTTCAAGTGAGTTAAAATAAGTAATTATTTCAGTTTATTATGAAGATTTCTGCTTGGAAGGTTATTACTTTTGGTGTAATGTGGGATGAAGTGGGAATAAATGGGATGCTTGCCAAGTAAATCTCTAATTATTCCAATATAATGGGATGTATGGTTCCCAAAGAGACGCAGAATTCAGAGGTTATGGGAGGACCCCCAAAAGCGGGCAAAGGCGAGAGCCTTACCGCTTTTCGGGGGAATTTTCGTCATACCTTTGATGACCGAGGCAGG
The DNA here is from genome assembly GCA_964650155.1 of uncultured Bdellovibrionales bacterium. Lineage (GTDB taxonomy): Bacteria > Bdellovibrionota_C > UBA2361 > UBA2361 > J135 > JAWXBT01. Next base: position 6,033 of record CAZYRE010000006.1, on the reverse strand, counting down.
GTCAGTTTGCCCGCAGAGTTTAGGGCCGTACTTGAGGCAAGGGGAGTAGAGAAGGTTGTTTTAACGAACTTCATCTCTCAAGGATCAAGATGTATCGAGGGATTTGATGCCAAGGGCTGGAGTGAATTTGAATCTAAACTAAGAGAAAAGAGTCGATTCAATTCCAAAATTCAACGCTTAGAAAATTTTTATCTTAGTCGGGCTTGTGAGTGTCCAGTTGATAAGGTCGGAAGAATTTTAGTTCCGACATACTTGCGAACCTATGCTTCGCTTGAAAAGGAGGTGACTTTTACCTCCTCAATATACGGATTTCGTCTTTGGAGCAGTCGTGTGTGGGAGATCGTTTTTAGTGAGGCCGAACAAGCCCTAATGGAGAACCCTGATGTGTTCTCTGATGTTGATATCTAAGGGTACTGAGTGTGGCTTTAGCAGAAACGATACATGAGCCTGTTTTAAAAGATGAGGTAGTCGAATATCTAAGAGCACAGGAAGGCGGAATGTATCTTGATTGTACGTTAGGAGGAGGAGGACATACTGCGGCCATTTTGGCTGCAAATCCTAACACTACAGTGACTGCATTCGATCGGGATCCTGAGGCTATTGAGAGAGCTATTCAAAGATTTAGTTCAGAAATTGGTAAGCGTTTAACTATTCAGCAAGCAAGATTCTCTGAAGTTGGAAGATATACTCAGGGAGTTAAGTTTAAAGGCATTCTTGCAGATCTTGGCATGTCTACGGATCAGCTGGAGGGTGAGAGGGGCTTCTCTTTCCGTGACAAGGGAGCTTTGGATATGAGGATGAATCCTCAAGACCCAAGAACCGCCAGTGACATATTAAATTCGTATGATGAAGGATCTTTACGGAGAATCCTCCAAGTTGGTGGTGTACAGCGGGAAGCCCGTTCCATAGCTAAGGCAATTATTGCCGGAAGGCCAATTACTACCGCCAAAGAGCTTGCCAAGATTATCCAAGAAACTGGTGGGGCTCGGTTTGGACGGGACCTAATGGCTGTGGTTTTTCAAGCCCTTAGAATCGAAGTCAACCATGAGTTTGATGAGATAGAGGGTCTGCTTAACTCTGCCCCAAAATTAGCAGGATCTGGCACTCGCCTTGCAGTTATTACCTTTCATTCTTTGGAAGATAAATTAGTGACAAGTCGATTTCGGAAATGGGCTGGGGCTGACGCGGCACCTGCTTGGGTTGGGAAGAAGGATACAGATCGACTTGGTAAATTATTAACTAAAAAAGCAGTAACTCCATCTGAAGGGGAAGTCGAGCGGAATCCGGCATCACGGAGTGCAAGATTAAGAGTTTTTGAATTTGAACTTAATTGATACTGATTTGTGGGAGAGGCTATGAGTGGATTAGTGCAGGCGCAGGTATTAGGTCGATATGAGGTTTTTGGCGTATCCGTCAAGACCCAATTAGTTGTGGCGTTTTTTCTAATCGCCGCACTAACTGGCAAAATTTGGATCCGAGCTGAGGCTACTCGTGTCGGATATGAGCTTGCGTCCGCGCGGAAATATGCGATTGAATTGGATATGACGCGTCGGGAATTGGAGCTCCATCGCTCGGTTCTTTTGCGTCCTGATAGATTAAAAAAAGCAGCAAGTGAAAGAGTGGGTCTCCAAGATCTAAATCCAAGACAGGCAGTAAAGATAGATTATGTCAGCTAGATCTCAGAGAAGGGATTTTCAATCTCAACCAAGAATAATTAGGAAAACCAAACATTCGGTGGTTGGGGCTGATCTTGGAACTCGGGCTCAACTCGTTGGCTTCACTGGATTAGTCGAAAGAAGTCGGAAGCGAAGATTGTCATTTCTAGTTTCCTTAGCATTGCTTTGGGCTTGTCTAGTTACCTACAGACTTTCAGTTCTACAAGTTTCCGATCCCTCTAAATGGCAGGGCTCAGCTAATAGACAGCACTTTCAACCGTTTCGTGTTGCCGAATCGCGTGCTCCAATTGTTGATAGAGAGGGGAGATTACTTTCTGTTTCTGTACCTGCCGGATCTGTGTTTGTACGACCCAAACAGGTTCCTGCAGATGAGCATTTGCGAGTTGCTACATCTATCTCAAAGATTTTGAACCTTAGAGAGTCAGAAGTCCTGTCAAAGCTCAGATCCAAAAAACCATTTGTATGGCTAGCTAGACAAGTGCCAAGGCCACAGGCAGAAACTATCCGAACCCTAAAATTACCCGGAATCGATTACATGCTTGAGGCGCGGAGATTTTATCCGTTTGGTGATGCTGCCAGTTCCCTAATTGGGAAAGTTGGCATTGATGGAGCTGGGCTCTCGGGCTTAGAGCAGGTTTATGACGTAATTCTAAAAGGTGACGAAGCGCGAAGCAACTTTGCTCGTGATGGAATTGGTAATGTTATTGAAGCGACTCCTGCTGTCAGTATGGAGCGGATGGACGAAAAGACTCCTGGGGCACTAGAGCTTACTATCGATGCTTTCTTGCAGCAGATTGTGGATGAAGAGCTTGAAGCAGGACGGCTGAAAGCTTCTGCCCAAAGAGCTATGGCCGTACTTGTCGATGCAGAGACTGGTGATATTCTTGGCATGGGACAGGCTCCAAACGCTGACTATAACACCGGCCAAGCTTCTGCAGATGTTCTTAGAAACATAATTGCTGAAACTGTATACGAGCCGGGCTCTACATTAAAAGCAATAGTTGCCGCAGCTGCTCTTGATGCTGGAGTGGTTGGTCGAAATGAGCCTATTGATTGTGAAAATGGGCATTATTTCTTTGCAGGTCACCACATCAACGATGTTCATCCAGTTGGCGTTGTCCCTTTTAGAGATGTAATTGTTCGTTCCTCTAATATCGGAATTTCAAAAGTCGGGGTCAGGCTTGGGGCTAATCGGCTCTACGATTATCTTACTAAGTTTGGACTTGGAAGTAGTACCGGATTAGGTCTGCCAGGAGAAACAAAAGGGATCCTTCGAAATGTAAACTCTTGGGCAAAGATCGACGTAGCTACTCATTCTTTTGGTCAGGGCGTAGCTGTTACTCCACTGCAGATGGTCAGAGCCATGTCAGCCATCGCCAACGACGGAGTTATTCCTGATTTAAGGGTAATCCGAGTTGAAGAGAATGACATAATAGGCCAGAGGATTATCTCTGCAAAAGCATCCCGTGTAGTACAGGACTATCTATACGGTGTTGTGGAAGATGAGAAAGGCACAGGACAGAAAGCCGCTATCCCTGGTGTCAGAGTAGGTGGAAAGACTGGAACTGCACAGAAGGCTCGTAAGGATGGCCGTGGTTATGAGGCCGATAAATACGTAGCTTCCTTTGTTGGTTTTGTTGATGGGTCTTTAGTCGGAGTAGATCGCACACTTTCACTCATTGTAATTATTGATGAGCCAAATACAGACACAATTTATGGTGGAACTTTAGCAGCTCCAGTATTTCAGAAAATAATGACAAGGACTCTAAAATACCTAGGGATGAGCAGAGAGTTGAGGAGGGGAATCGAACCGGGGTATACAGTTGCTTCGCGTAGCAGATCCGAGAATGGCTCAGATTTAGCAGACGCAAGCCATGATTATGAAGCAGGTAAGTCCTGAAAAAAGTCTCTCTCTTGAAGCGGTTTCTAATAAGGTCGCAGGTAGGCTTTTGGTTCCTAAAGATCTAGCGATCTCGTCAGACTTATCCTTCCAAGCCGTTTCTAGCACTAGTGCAAATAAGAACATCACCCCTTGGCTTTTTATCGCCATTCCTGGGACTAAAAATGATGGTCACAAATATATTGAAGACGCGGTAAGAAATGGGGCAGGAGCTGTTGTAATATCTGATCCTAAATTTGCATCATCTGCTGTACCAATAATTATAGTCCCTGATACACGCGAAGCATTAAGTATTCTTTCTTCTATTTTTTGGGGAGAACCTTCCAGGAATCTACAGGTTGTAGGCATTACCGGGACGAATGGAAAGACCACGACGAACTGGCTACTTCATCATGCTTTTAAATTAATGGGGCTGCCATCAATTAGGATCGGTACGCTTGGATATGCTTATCCAGGAGGGGCTTCGGAAATTACAGGGGATACAGGACTCACTACTCCAGATGCTTCAACTATACATGAGGTTTTGTCACAAGGCCTTAAAAATGGCGCAAAAACGGCAGTTTTAGAGGTTTCCTCTCATGCACTAAGTCAGAGCAGAGCTTCTGCCATAGATTTTGATGTTGCCGTATTTACGAATCTGACCCGGGATCATTTAGATTTTCATTCTACAATCCAAGATTACAAGGAGGCAAAGTGGCGCCTATTTGAACTTTTGGCAGGAAGTGAAAAATCTCAAAAGGTCGCAGTCATTAATTATGATTCTGAGGTTGGAGCTGAGTTTTGTGATCGTATCAAAAAGCAGTTTCCATTTATTAAGTTAATCAGTTTCGGTAGGGATCCTAAGGCGCTACTTAGGATTACAGAGGAATCACAAACTTTTGCCGGTAGTACGATAAAATATCTATTCCGAGGAGCTACTCTAACTGCCAATGGTTCCTTTATCGGAGCTCATAATGCTGAGAATATTGCAGCGGTACTTGGAGTAGTCTTAGGACTTGGATTACCAGTAGATGATTTTCTAGAAGTCTTAATGGCGATCCCTCCTGTTCCGGGTAGATTAGAACCTATAACACTTTCCCCAACCTTCGGCGTTTTTGTCGATTACGCACATACCCCGGATGCTTTAGAGCGTGTACTTCAGGCCTTACGACCTTTAACAATAGGTAAGCTTTCGGTCCTATTTGGATGTGGTGGAGACCGAGACAGGGGTAAACGGCCACTAATGAGGAAAGTTGCTACTTCCTACGCCGATAAAGTTTGGGTCACCTCTGATAATCCGAGGACAGAGGATCCTGAGTCTATAATAGGCGAAATACTCATGGAGTCTGCTTCAGCGGAAACCTCAAAAATTCAGGCAGAGTCTGATCGTCGATCTGCTATTCGCCTTGCTTTATCGGAGATGAAGGAGGGGGATGTTTTACTGGTGGCTGGGAAAGGACATGAGGATTATCAGATAATTGGTTCTACCAAACATCATTTTTCCGACCCAGAAGTAGTCCGAGAAGAATTTGCCCACTTACAAAGATTAATGCCAAACGGTATTCATATAGAGGGAGCGGGCGAATAGTTTGATCTCGCCCAGGTAGGAGTCAATCGTGCTTTATCATTTACTAGTGCCACTTGTTGCTGAGTATTCTTGGCTCAACGTTTTTAGGTACATAACCTTCAGGGCAATGATTGCCTTCTTAATTTCATTTTCTTTAGTTCTGGCTTTTCAACCATTTTTTATTCGGTTACTTCAGCAGTGGGGACATCGCGGACAACCTATACGAGATGATGGTCCTAAATCTCATGAATCAAAAAAGGGAACTCCAACAATGGGTGGAGTAGTTGTGGTTGGAGCGATTGCTATCTCTGTTTTATTACTTTGTGATTTGAAAAATTATTTTATCTGGCTGTCTCTCTTTGTGATGGTGTCTTTAGCTGCGCTCGGTTTTCTCGACGATGCCAGAAAAGTATTTCTACAAAATCCCAAGGGTGTTTCTGGTCCAACAAAATTAATTTGGCAAGCAAGTACGGCTCTAATAGTTGGTTTAGTGTTGATCTATCTTGGATTTTCAACAGAGGTGCACGTTCCATTTTTTAAGGATATTACTTTAACTCTTGGCTGGCTCTTTATTCCATTCGTTCTTCTTGTTGTTGTTGGAACATCAAATGCAGTTAATCTTACTGACGGGCTAGATGGACTAGCCATCGGGCCGATTATGACAGTTGCTGTTACGTACTCAATCTTTGCTTATCTTGGTGGTCGAGAAGATTTTGCTCAATATTTGAGCATTCCTCATGTAGCAGGCACCGGAGAGCTGACTATCTTACTTTCTGCCGTTTTTGCCGCTGGATTAGGATTTCTTTGGTATAATACGTTCCCGGCCCAAGTCTTTATGGGTGATATTGGGGCCCTGGCCTTAGGGGGGGTCTTAGGACTTGCTGCAATCCTCGTAAAGCATGAATTAGTTT
>CAZYRE010000005.1:36779-40336 GCA_964650155.1 uncultured Bdellovibrionales bacterium | reverse complement strand
CCAAACATGGCATTAGTTTCCCCACGAGCATTTGCAAAGCGGTGGTGTTTAGAGAGGGGAACAATAGGGGAAGACTTGCCATCATAAACGCCACTTTGTTGATCTACTCCGATGATCGCACATCGACCGCACGGCTTCACCGGTAAGATCTCTGCGCCATTTGGGGCTCTTAAAGAAGCGATATTATCTTCATCAAAAGCTGGGAGACCTGAGATAACTATATTCGGTCTAAATCTGTCCATTCTTACAGTTGGTAATCCTTGTTCTTTAAGCCAATTATTTACTTGCGCTAAGGATTCTTGAGTCGTGAGAAGGTAAGGGAATCCGTCCTGGCCGGAGGCGGTAAGTTTGTTGTCTCCCACATAAAATGGATCTACTACTCTGCCATGCTCTAGGTTCATTCGGACTAAAGTTACTTGGTGCTCTAGATATTTACTAAACCACTCGCTAGCTTCTGCGCTTTCGGCATACGCATAAGCATCACGCCCGTGAATACTAATTGTATGTTCTGCAATATGAGGAGGCTCAGCTAGATCTATAAGTAAGTCTCTCATTCCCTGAGCCGAAATGACTAAATCGTTCCTTGTAATCTCGGTTTCTATAAGTGCTAGTTTACGAGCCCATGGGTCTCTTTGAGAGACAAGCTTTTCGTGTTCATCCACTAATACCCATCGTCTATCCCACTCAAATCCAGTTGGGGTAAAAGCAGCTTCAGTAAGATCTATTCCCCCACAAGATTTCACCGGATAGATATGGAGAGAATCAATTTTGATGTCGTTCATAAGTACCTTTTATAGAAAAGGTGAGGCACGAATTTTAAGGAGACATTCTGGAGCGGCATTAAAGGATGTTCATGACGCGGAAGAATGTCTCCTTAAAATTCGTGCCTGTCCCTGTATTATTTATCAAGCCTCAACTGCCTCCTGGCCTCATACAGCCCAATCGAAACAGCATTACTTAAATTTAAACTGCGTACCCCTTCGCACTGAATCGGAATTCTTAGAGTGCGCTCAGGATATTTATTAATAAATTCTTTTCCTAATCCTTTTACCTCGCCGCCGAATACCAGTGCATCGCCAATTTGAAACTGGGCATCGTAGTAGAGCCGCTCACCAAATTTAGAAAATAACCAAAAATTAGTTGGTTTAGCTGTAAGGAGATACTCTTCCCAGGATGTGTGACGTTGAAGCTTAACAAAAGGCCAATAATCGAGCCCAGCGCGTTTAACTGTTTTATCCGAGATCTCAAATGGAGTATCCCCAACTATGTGGAGAGGTGTTCCTGTAGCCGCGCAGGTACGGGCTATAGAGCCAGTGTTTTGAGGAATTTGAGGTTCGTGAAGAACAATATCCATAGGAAATCTTGTAGAGAGAGAGGGATTTTTATAGAACAAGTCATAAATTTAGTAAAAGTGTCTGTATGTTTAATGCCACTGTTCATCGCAAGATTCCGGTATCAAAAGGGTTAATTGTTTTACAAGTTCGTCCAGATGAGCCTGTAGCCTCATTTGAACCTGGTCAGTACGCCACCTTGGGCCTTTTAGGCAGTGCCCCCCGACCTGCGCATTTTCCAGCGGAAGCAAATCCTCCAGCACCTGATAAATTAGTGAAGAGACCTTACTCAATTGCCTCTTCACCATCTAACTCAGAGTACGTTGAGTTTTATATAGCAATTTTACCAGAAGGCGAATTCACTAGCCGTCTAGAGTTGGTGAATGAAGGGGATAGAATTTTCATGGCCCCAAAAATGAAGGGTGTCTTTACCCTTAACCCGATTCCTAAAAAAGTAGATCTCATAATGGTGGCGACAGGCACAGGACTCGCCCCCTATATGGCCATGGTCAGAACTCCTCAGCTTTGGAGTGATTTTGGAAACATCACAGTAGTGCACGGGGCAAGATATCCATACGATCTTGCCTACAAAGAAGAGTTGTTGTCATTAACTAAACAGAAGCCACTTCGGTACGAAACTATTATCAGCCGGGCTGATGATTCCTATGCGGGTCACCGCGGCTATGTCCAAGATCTATTTAAGAAGGGGATAATTACCCCGAATCCAACTTCGCAGCATATTCTCCTATGCGGTAATCCAAAGATGATTAACGATATGAGTGAAGTAGTTACAACCATGGGCTACAAGGAACATTCTAAGAAAGAGCCCGGAAATCTGCATATAGAGAAGTATTGGTAAGAATTGTGAGCCAGAATTCACTTCTTTATTTCGAAGATCTCACTATTGGGATGAAGTTTAAGAGTCCATCTCATCCTTTAGATGAGATTCAAGTAAAGAATTTTGCTAAGCAATTTGATCCTCAGGAATTTCATTTAAATAATGAGGCAGCAAAGTCATCATTTTTTGGGGAGCTAGTTGCCAGTGGTTGGCACACCGCCTCTATTACGATGAAATTGTTAGTGACGACTGAGCCAACACTTGCTGGCGGATTGATAGGATTAGGTGGGGAGCTAACGTGGCCAAGACCAACCATGCCTACAGATGTCTTGCATGTCGAAAGTGAAATTATAGAGATTAAACGACTTAAGTCTCGAACAGATCGCGGCCTTATTACCCTTCAGAGCGAAACGAAAAATCAACGTGGAGATGTGGTCCAGAAGATGAAGGCCAAGGTGTTGGTTGCTTATCGCGAACAATAGAATGGAGCCAGCGAGGATACCTTCTTGGGGTTAACCTTACTGGCTCTTACGAGCGGAAAACACGCGTCTTTAAGTTTTTGTCGACATGCTCAGCGCCTTGTCTCTCTTACGATGCGACGATACCGCAGGTATCGTATGAGAATGATGAGCGAAAGAAAAGAGACGAAGAACACGAAGCAACCGAGCATCTGAGTCTCAAGTGAGACTTTTTGCCCGGTGATCCCTTGAATCGCGAGCCACAACACCTTGCTGCCATCGTAGCCGGGATCGACTGGGAGGCAGTTAAGAAGGAAAAGTATGACGCTTATCGTTCCAAGGAAGAGAAGGCGGTGGGGCCAGCTTTCTTGAGGTATCCGAGATGCCCACTGGAGACCCCCGTTCCGATCGATGAATGGCAACTCTCCGTTGCCAAGTCGCCTTTGAGCATCTCCAGAAATGGTAGGGACTTCCCCTTGAATCATCAAGATTCCGTTAGGAAGAGGCATCACCATCTGAACAGTAGCCGGTGGGGCTTCCGGATCGCTTAGCTCCTGAGGGTTGGCGAGTCGCCACCGCTTCGGACGAGCAAAGAGAAATCGAAACGTTCCAGTAACATAAGATCTGAGGAACTTGAGGCCAACGAGGTGGCCTGTAGTTCGTACTGGTTCGAATCCATCGAGGGTAGAACACACGATGGCATCGGCATGGCGGGAGCTGATTCGAAAGGCGATCTCAAAGCAGAAGGCAGCGAAGATCAGCCCGAGCAGAAGCCCGCTGCCATTGGTCAACATCTGGCTACTCAGAGGGAGATTGTCAGCCCAAAGCTCTGGTCGATCGACTAAGGCTTGTTGCTCAGGTCGCAACGAAGCGAATATCTTGGTATCCTCCTTTTTGAGGGTCTCCAGATAGCTTCCAGCTGGGAGATTA
>CAZYRE010000005.1:22107-36679 GCA_964650155.1 uncultured Bdellovibrionales bacterium | reverse complement strand
CCCGGAAGGGCGCAGCTCAAATTGAGGGTATCCTCTACTGGCGTGTGGTTTTTAAAGGACCTAGAAGGCTATGAAATTAGCATGCTTAGGTATGCAAATCGAATAAACGACTAGCAATATGTTGACTATAGTTATGACTATAGTTACAATAGGCACATGAAGAAAGTCTCAAAAAGCGAGCTGAAAGCAAAAATGTTTGAGCATTTTAGAGAGCTTGAAGCTAAGGGCGGGTCGTTAATCGTTACTGATTATGGAAAGCCTGTCTTAAAGATAGTTCCCGTGAAAGAGGAGCAATCCGTTGCAGAATTATTCTCAGCGGTTCGGGGTAAAGTGAAAATTGATCGCGATGCGGCCCTTGAATCAACAGTTGAAGAGTGGGGCTCTGAGTAGTGGCGATAGTCTTAGATACTTGTGCATTACTTTGGTACACGATCGATCCCAGTGAACTCTCATTGTCGGCACATAAAAATATCTCCTCAAGTGAGGAAGTCCTAGTCAGTGCCATATCTGTTTGGGAGGTAGGTATTAAGACCGTGCGGGGACGACTCAATATAGGCATGTCTTTCCAGGAATATGTTGAACTTATTTCTAAAGCCAGTGATTTTCAGATAGTGCCTGTAGATCATCTCCTTTGGGCAGAGAGCGTATTGCTTGATTGGGAACATCGAGATCCAGCAGATCGGGTTATTGTGGCCTTAGCTAAACGAAATCAAGCTAAGATCATCTCGGATGATTCTGAAATTAAAAAGTTCTACAAGCAGACAATTGCTTAAATAAGGAAGCTATCCCCTTATTGATAATAGAAAGTGCCGTGGGAGGTGATTATACTTACGGAATTAGTGTCGCTTTCTTCGATGCGACCGATGATTTTGGCTTCAACGTTGAAGTGTTTGGAGATACCGATAATCTTGTCGGAGACGGCTTGGGGGACGATTATTTCAAGTCGATGCCCCATATTAAAAACACTATACATCTCCCGCCATGGAACGTTAGCAGAGGATTGAATCATAGAGAAAAGAGGGGGAACTGGGAAAAGGGAATCCTTTACGTAGCGGACTTTCTGTCCGAAACGGAGAGGCTTGGTTTGTCCGCCACCTGTGCAGTTTATAACCCCGTGAATGTTTTTTGTGCCAATTGATCGGTAAATTTCAGCAAGAATTGGTGCGTAAGTGCGAGTAGGGGAAAGGATAGCTTTTATAATACTCGTCCCTAAATCTGATCTATTTTCAAAGATATTAAATTTGCCCTTATAAGCGACGGCATCGTCTATGCCGGGATCCATTATCTCAGGATATTTTTTGCAGAATTCATTTGGGATCAGAACGTGTCTAGCTAAAGTAAGACCGTTACTTGAGATACCTGAATTTGGAGCGTCTTCATATGAAGCCTGGCCGGTAGAAGAGAGACCTACGATGACGTCATTTGGTTTTATGTTGTCTGTAGAGATTACACCGGTCTTTTCAATTCTTCCTGCCAAGGTGGCATCTACAAGGAGTGTTCTTACCACATCTCCAACATCAGCTGTCTCACCACCACCAGGCATAATATTTATGCCGAACTGACTAAGTTTATAAATAAGGGAGCCGTATCCATTAATTATTTCAGCGATAGCAGAGTCGGGCACTAATCTCTTGCACCGACCAATTGTGTTGGACAAAAGTAGGGATTGAGGAAGCCCGACGCATATAATGTCATCTAAGTTCATGACTAATGCATCTTGGGCCAATCCTCGAAAATATGTCGGATCGTTAGTTTCTTTGAAAGCAATGTAAGCAAGGATTGATTTAGTTCCAGCTCCATCTGCATGGATAAAGGACATGAATTGATCTGAATCGACAAGGTCGTTACATAACTCAATGAAATGTTGAGGCCTCCCCTTTGAAGCGGCCTTTAAAATACCGGCTTTAGAGGAGGAGGCCCCAAGTTTTCCATAAAGAGCTGATTCAGAATCTTTGCTCATCTCTATTTTTTAAGAGTCTTTACATAAGCAAGAAGATCGTCGATATCAGCATCTGTAAGACTCATCTGTGGAGGCATCAAAGGACTTAATCCAACTCCTGCACCACCCTTTTTGAGTAGCTCATGGAATTTAGCGTCATCTTTAGCAAACTTGTAAGAAGCTGTGTCTTGTAGGTTCCTAGGTTTCTGATCGGGAGGGAAGCTGGCCGCAATTGCTCCATCTCCTGCACCAGTTGCCCCATGGCAACTTGCACATAGAGTATCAAAGGTAGTTTTGCCTTTACCTGCATCAGCAGCTAGTGCTGTTGAGGTGGATAGTAGTACTGCGCTTAAAGTAAGTAGTATTCTCATAGATTCCTCTTGATTGATAAGCCTTATTGGCTAACGCCTGTAACTATATGGCTGAAGATCTATCTCTTGCAATAAGGGGCATACTTCTTCTTGAAAATAGTGGTCTGTCCGGAGTACAATAGAACGATGGATATCCTTGAGAAGATAAGAACTAAGAGCAGAGAGCAATGGGTTGAACTCGCCAAGGGGTACGTTGATGACGTGCGCATCTGGATTGAGGATAACGGCATTAAGGCTTCCGCTCTTGCCCTTGTTGTGGGCATGGTCTTCATTCTCTTTTTTAAATTGTTTGCAACCTTGATTGTTCTAGCTGCACTTGTTGGATTCTTTATTTGGAGTGTTGCAATTCCAGAGGCTGAATTAAAATCGAAAACAGCTTCGACCTCTGCTAATGGTGCTTCCACTGACGACCCCAAAAACGGTCAGACTCACTAAAATTTTTGTGAAGAAGCATCGGCTTGATGATCTGTTAGTCCTACGTGGCTTAGCCCCAGATAAAGGTAAGGCACAGAAGATAATAATGGCTGGAGAAGTCTTAGTAGATGATTCCCCCTCATCTAAATCTGGAACACTAGTATCTGAAAATAGTTTGATCAGGATAACTCCACAGGATCGTTTTGTTGGACGTGGTGGCGATAAGCTTGAAGGCGCGCTCGTCGATCTAAATATTGATGTTAATAATAAAATTGCCATTGATATAGGCGCTTCTACGGGAGGATTTACTGATTGTCTTCTTAGTCGAGGGGCGCAGTTTGTGTACGCTGTTGATGTCGGAACAAATCAACTTGATTGGAAGTTGCGTAATGACCCAAGAATTAAAGCTCTAGAAGGGACGAATGCTAGAAATATAGATACTTTGCCTAGTGATACTTTTAGCCCAGCGCCCTCCCTTGCCGTAATAGATGTTAGCTTCATCTCGGTAACATTGATTCTACCGGCTCTATTAAAGATCCTCTCTCGTCCAGCAGAGGTATTAGTGTTGGTTAAGCCCCAATTTGAATTACCTAGAGAGGAAGTACAGGAGGGTGGAGTTGTCTTAGATCCCGCTCTTCATGAAAAGGCTTGGCGTAGCATAGTTGAATTCTCAGAAAAATTGGGAGGAAGATTTTGCCGGGGCTGTCCAAGTAGAATAAAAGGCGCACGTAAAGGGAACCAGGAACACTTTATCTATATTGTTTTTGAATGATCGAATTACTATTCGACTTATATAATTTTTAGTCTTTTATTAAATTCGCAACATCTTAAAATATATAGTGGCTAACTTTTTAGGATAAAGTTGTTAAGTCATCTACGAAAAGTGCCGATACTCTAGTTATTAATAGGGTGACACAGTATGGGATCGACTTTGGTTGATGTTCCATTTATCTCCGTAGCCGGAGAGCTCGATGGCGCAGGGCTACAGTGGCAACCAGCCATAGGTGACGAAGTTACTCATCGAGAAAATCCTGACCAAGTTTCAATCTTGGTAGATCCTGATGGCATGACGCCTAAAGAACTAAGAGAGACATTCCTTTGGCTACCAACGCTTGAGCAGTTAGTAACGGCGTTAGAAGCAAGACAAGCTATTCTATTTCATGCTGGCTTAGAGATGGGTACGGGTATCCTTACTTACAAAACAGTTATTCAAGCTCGGGCTGGAACAATAGAATCATTAGGAGATTCATTAAGAGTCTCTGTTGGGTTGGGCTTAAGAGACCTATTACACCTAGAAAATCGGAAATCTTTACACTAATCGATTTTATGCTGAAGTCGGAGGTTCTTCTCTGGAAGGCTTAGATTTTCTAAAAAACAGCAGATAAATAATTACTGCTGCTGGAAAGGCCAATAACACAGACCATAATTTAGCCTCATCCATGAATTTTACTAAGGAGTCATATTGCTCAGAAAATTCATATCCAATCCAGATCATGAGAGGAACGCTAATTAGAGCAGCAGCAGCATCAGCGATTAAGAATCGAATCCAACGCATCCTTACTGCGCCGCAGACAAGAAAGGTTGCTGTTCTAAGGTAGAAAAGGTGGCGGGCTATAAAGATCATCCACAGACTTCGTTTCTCTAGTCTTAATCTAAGATGCTTTACACGATGAGGACCCCAACGTTTTTTAAACCAAGCCTTTTCAAAGAGTGAAGGCCCTAACTTTCGTCCAATTGCAAAAATTACTAGATCGCCAAAGAGGACACCTGAATAACAGACAATGAAGGTAGTCCAAAGTTCAGTGCTGCCCCGATGAGCAAATGCCCCACCAAAAATTAGGGGCAGATCTTCTGGCATCGGAAATCCGATAGCGCCAAGGAGCAGGAGGGAGAATAAGATCCCGTATATAAGAAGAGGATTTTGTAAATCTAAAAGCCAGTGGCCCATACCCAAATATCAGATAAAAATTCCGTTTGGGCAATGTTTGAATCTTTAATTTAGTCTTGTAAGCACATTCTGCTTAATTACAATAGCCTGTTGCTCGGTGATTGTATCACGACTCCAAAAATCATTATCAGAGCCTCGCTTTTTAAGAGTATACGGGAACATTATATTCCTATTTGTATCTCTATCAGATTCACAGTTGTCTTCCTCAACGCAGCTGCCGGTATCGGAGAGGGTATCCGCATCAATTACCCGTTCCCCTGTAATTTCTACCGTATTCTTTAAGCCAAGAGCATGACCAATTTCATGTGCGATCACTGAGGCCATTTGAAGTGTTTCGTCGTTGAATTCCTGATTCTCTAAATCATCACCCTCGTCTCGGTCTTTATCAAATTCGCCATCACTACCGGCCAAATCTTCCACGCTTAAGGCAATAACAGAACGGCTCGATGGAATAGCAGGTAGTGGGATGAAACCCCCTTCTGCGTATCTATGATTTTTTGAATCAAGCTTTAATAGGTCTGCTCCAAAAACTAGATTGATTGTAAATGGATAAGAGTTACTAATGCCCTCGTAGATATTATTAGCTGTGTGATCTGATGGATTTGGGAGAACAGAGGGATAGTCAGGACGCTCTATTAGGCGAATAGCAAGTTTGATGTTTCGATCATCAAACATATTTTGAACCTTCCCAAGAGCTGCTTTTATCGATGTGGTATTTTGCTCGTCATTTGCAACCGCCCCAGAGAGAATCGCATTAACATCGATAGTGGCCGCTCTAGAAAAATCCCCACCATCTCCTTTGGTAATATAACTAAGAGTGACAGGGGCATTTGATGAAAATTTGCCGTTTTTCCCGGTAACGATAACTCTAAGAGTATAAGCCCCGGGAGTTAATGTGCCAGAGAGTCCAGGATCAGCTGGATAATTAAAAGCAATCGGTGGAAATGAAGAGATAGGATTACTTGTCGCAGTTGATAGTGACCCAGCAGTTAATAGGATCTCTCCAGCCGGGTTAGTAAGATCAACTATCTCGTATTTAGATGTTGTCTGCCCTGAAATCGTTACTCCGAATGCAGAGGTGTTAGGGGGAATAGAGAAGGAGAGGGAGGCAATCCCCGATCCGTTAGTAGCACCCTGAACTACCTGGACATTCAAAGCCAAACTGTTGGCGGGTTCATTATCAAGATCACTACTCTCGCTTGAGCATCCAATTAGACCCAATACCAAGATTGTAAGCCCTAGTAGGCGATACAGCTGTGCCATACTTTCCTCTTATACTGCTTAAAAGCCGCAGTATTTTAGGGTTGATGGGGGCAGTTAGTCAAACGTCACTTAGTAGAGAGGGATTTATCCATCAGCTCTGTCATGAGTGAGATTGCACCTTTTTCGTGGTCTGATAATTCACTGTCATCACTATCAAAGCACAACCTGTCGGCGTATATCACCCCGATAGCATTTTCACCGAGTCCTACAGGCAGAGCCACTATTGGCCACCCATTTGGCAAGATAGGGTCTCCTTGAAATATAGGGCGGTCTTCCCTTAGGGCTTTGGCATCTGGGGCAAATCTATCTGCGCCAACATCTGACGGGCGCGAAATCCCTTTTGGATTGAGGTTGGTTTGTCCCAATATCGTTCTGCCTATTAATTGCCCAGTGTCGCGATTTTTTAATAGTAACAAAACTCTATCGAACTTGAGCCCCCAAGCTAATGTTTCCATCACAGTGGTAATCAACGTTGCGGATGATTCCTTTGCTGTGACCTGTGATCTAATTTCGTCTAAGAAAGCATTTAATCTATCTGTAGATTCAGAGTTATTTTTGTTTATCTGATAGTTTGTTAATCCGCCTGAGTACTCATTTAAAAATGATGGCAGAGCAGGAACGTCTATCTCAAGAGCTTGGCAATAGGTATCAAATTGTTGTGGAAGCGCACCTAGTACTCGATTAATTTTCGGGGAATCTACGCCATTGAGTTTCGCTTCCTCAATGGTTCTTTTTAGTGCTTCTGGAGTGCCTTCAATTACAACAGCACAAGAGATAGCTTGGGCAAATTTTATAGAGTTTGCTAATCGAATTACAGCCTCACCCTGTTCCTCTAGTTCAGCATCCGGAGTAGTTGATGAACAAGCATTGATTACGCTTTTATAAAGAGGTGGTAGATCTAAACTTTTAATAACTTCTAAGGCCAATCCGTTAGTATCTAGACCAGTTAAAGTTCGCAAACTTGTTTCGATTCTTTGACCACGTAAAACTGCTCTTTTGATACTTGTTTCGTAAATTCTTGGGAAGTAGTGGGCTAGTGCTAAAATACCTAATTCTGAAAACATGCCGATTAAGTAGCCGAGCTCGTTTTTCTTATCTTCAACTGGATTGAATACAGGCAAAAGGGAGCTTGTCAGCAGGGAGGTGCAGATCGTTTTTTTCAGAGCATCAATAAAAGCGGAATCTCTATCTTCTGCAGCGAGGTTTTTAAGCAAAGCCATTCCACTGAAGACTTCAACTAACGGTTCCATTCCTATCTGAATGACTGCTTGAGAGATAGTCATGATAGGTTTTGCTCGGCGGTAGAACGAGCTATTAACTATGTGTAGTAACCGAGTTGCTAGAGGCGGTTCTCTTAAAATTATTTCTGCAATCTGATTAGCCTTTGTTTTTGGACTAGTTGCCAGCTCTCTTAGCTCTGTAACGGCTCTTGCATGAGCAGGAAAGTTGCCCTGAGATTTGAGAGCCTGACGTAGTTGTTGAAGGAGTCTTTCTTTTGATCCTGAGTCAGACGTATCTCGCTTTTCAGGAGACGAAGTCCTTTTGCTAGTTAGTTTAGAATCGACAACCTTTTCCACTCAATTCCCGAACGGATAATATGGAAATCTCACCCAAGCAGAGTTTCCACACTTAAGTATCGGAAATTCTGAAAGAAAGTATGAGACCTTGGGGCTGGTAAAGTTCCCCAATGATATCAAGGCATTGATATGGGAAGCCCTTACTTAAGACTGTGGGGCAAACCCTTTACGCATCGTATTCTCAGTTATTGTACGGGGTTCCATGAATTGTATTAGATAATCTGGGCCACCAGCTTTCGAGCCAACACCTGACATCTTAAATCCACCAAATGGTTGTCTGTAAACCAGAGCCCCAGTCTGCTTGCGGTTTATATAGAGGTTGCCAACTCTAAATTCGCGGCGAGCCTTTTCCAGATTAGCTGGGCTTCTAGAGTATACGCCTCCAGTTAGTGCATATGGAGAATTGTTTGCAAAATCTAGAGCCTCATCAAATGAACGTGCCTTGGTGACAGCCAAGACGGGACCAAATAGTTCCTCCGACCAGATCCAATGGCTAACGGGAACATCTTTAAAAATAGTTGCTGGAACAAAATACCCAGTGTTAGGAACGTTGCCTTTGAAAGCTAGAGGTAGTTCTTTTGAGGCTAACCCAATCTGATCAAGTAACCGTTTTTGTGAATTGGCATCGATGACAGGAGGTAAAAATGTAGAAGGTTCGCTTGCTTTCCCTACGAGAATATCTGATGCGGCGTGAGATAGGCGTTCAACGAATGTGTCGTAAACATCTCCTACGACTATGGCTCTAGAGCAAGCAGAACATTTCTGTCCAGCATATCCAAAAGCGCTAACAAGGACCCCCTTTATCGCCTCATCAAGGTCAGCATCTTCATCAATAATCGCCGCGTTTTTGCCACCCATTTCGGCAATTACTTTCTTAACATTTCGTTGTCCGGGCTGAACAACAGCGGCAGCCTGAATAATATCAAGACCAACTTCGCGTGAACCTGTAAAACAGATAAAATCTATCTTAGGGCTTCTAACCATCTGGGCCCCGACAACACTCCCGCGGCCAGGCATAAATGCAATTGTATCACCTGGAAATCCTGCCTCTAAAAGTATCTGAACAAGTTTTGCTGCTATTAGGGCAGTTTGATCTGATGGTTTAAGGGCGATCGTGTTTCCAGTAACTAATGCGGCTACGGCCATGCCGCAGGTGATGGCAAACGGAAAGTTCCACGGTGAGATTATAACACCAACGCCGCGAGGTTGATAAAAGTAGTGGTTGTCTTCTCCCGGAACTTCACCCATTTTTTGTGGTGGCCCAAGACGAAGCATCTCATCCGCATAGTATTCACAGAAATCTATTCCTTCAGCAGTATCACCATCTGCTTCACTCCAAGGCTTGCCAGCTTCGCGGCATATGAGTGCGTTGATTTCAAATTTTTGTTCGCGCATTAAGTGAGCAGCTTTTTTTAATATCTCAGCGCGCTTTTGAAAGGGGACATTTCGCCATTTTGCTGCGCCATCATTTAGGACATTAATGGCAGCTGTAGCATCATCAGCTGAGGCATGCTCAACCATACCTACTACAATAGAAGGATCAGAGGGATCTACGGAGCTAATTTTGTCGTTGCTGTGAACTTCCTTTCCGCCAATTATTGGTCGGGCCACCAGAGATTTATTGGTGATCTGTTTGTCTAAGCTAGCAAGAGCTGCCTGGAATAATGTGCGATTATTAGGAACAGTAAAATCTATTAAAGGCTCATTTTTAAACATATAGGTGCTCCGTAAACTTAGTCTTTCATCCGAGGTTCTTTTAGTAATTCATCGATCTGATCGTTCTCGAAGAAAGTGTGTCTTAGAAAGGACTCATTAGATGTATTTTCTAAGAGACGACGAATTAAGTATCCCATGCCCGGCAGCATTTCCCCTAGTGGAACGTATTGCCTAACCAAATATCCTTTGTCCCGAAAGGCAAACCCAATAGGATCGGCCATGCCGAAGAGCATTTGAAGTTCAAAATCCTTAGGTAAGAGATTAGAACTTTCGGCATAAGCACAGGCATGTGAGAGGGAGCGAATATTGTGAGAGGCAAATGCTGGAAATATAAGCTTATGGTTATCGATCAGGACCCGAGTTAATCTTTCGTAGTTTGCGTCTGTAGATTCTTTAAATTTAAAGAGAGGGCAGGGCCAATTGTTTTGCTCGCATGAGATCGTTTCATGATCCCAGTAAGCGCCCTTTACTAATCTAACGGCGATTGGTGCTCCTCTCTTTTTAGAGAAAGCCAGGAGATCTTCAATTATGCCAGCTGCTGCGGTTGAATAAGCTTGCACTACTATCCCTGGATATGGAAAGTCGCGGAACTCCGCACTGCCAAAAACATTCTTAAACGTTTTATAGATTATTTCATTATTTCCAGAGTCTTCAGCATCAACGTATATAATTGCCTTTACCTCTTTGGCTTTTCTAACGATCTGAGACAATCTATCAGAGAGGACCTCAACACTTCTCTCCACGTTCAGCGGCCCACATTGCGAATACAAAGCTGTGAGCTTTACAGAGATGCAAAGCGGAGTGGACTCTCCAGGATGACCAGGAATGATAGGTTTTGCTTCAGGCCAAGAATGTATGGATCCACCTAAGATTGTTAAAGCCTCAAGATATCTATTGAGATATGCAACGGCTTCTTGCTCACTTAAACAATATTCCCCAAGGAGATCGGCGGTAAAAGCGATCCTTTTCCCTCGTAACTTTTTTAGAGGAGTGATAGCAGATTTTGGATCGTGTCCTGCAATAAACTGTGTAGCCATTTGGCTTACACCGATACGTGCGCCAATAGCAGTAGGAAGAGCAAGTGGGGATTTTGGATGAGTCGTCACCGCCCAGTGAGCTAAGACACCGAGAGACTTAGTGACCTCACCAAGATACTCCTTGAGGTGCTTTACTACAGAACCGCTACTACGGAGCGTTGGTAATACGTCCACAAAACGGAACATATTTACCTTCAATTCAGGATTACGCATCGACCATTCCATCATCGTGGCCGACCAGTATTTTTTCTCAAAAATAGATGGTTTATGACGATTAATTTTCTGGAATATCTCTTTACCTAGACTTGTAGCCCGGTCGTTAATTGCGTTCATTGTATCTACTTCTAAGACTTCACGCTTAAGTAGCGCGTTACTTCTAATCATAGTTAACTAAATGATAACCGCGCCAGTAGTTTACCGGCCTCGATAATTTCCCCCTCCCGTACGGTAATCTCTTCAATTTTTGCTGCAAGGGGTGCTTTAAGGGGATGTTCCATTTTCATGCTTTCCATGACAAGAACAGTATCTCCCTCTTCCACAAGGCACCCTGCCTTGCTTTTAATGCTGACTATTTTGCCAGGGAAGGGAGCCTTTAGCTCGTTTGATGTAGACCCTGTAGCGCGGTGTGATTTGAGTTTAGGGAAGAATTCTCCGACTTCAAATGTGCCTTTATGGGTAGCTAGGAAGAAGCGGCTATTTTCAATGTAGCGCTTGCAGCCATGATGTCTACCATCAAGAAGAAAAGAGAGGCTTCCACTCTGAGTCATGTTTGCCCGCCCGATTGTAAATAATGGTGAACTAGTATTTGTATCAAGGACTCTAAAATTTCCTCTACCAAGATTTTCAAGGATGAATGAGGAGTCTTTACCGTTAACGGTGCAGTAATGTTTTGTTTGCGCTGTGTGAATTCTCCAGCCAAGATCTTTCGACCAGGCATCAGGGTTCGCATCATTAGCCTCTAGTTGAGAAGAGATAAGGTGGAGGGCCCCGATTAATGCTCTCTCTTTACTTGCTTCTTCGGTAGAAGATAGGAGGCTCTCAGCTTCGTTCACATGAAAATCAGCTCGATTGAAAGCAGAGGATTCTAGAATCTGAAGTAGGAATGGAATATTAGTTTTTATTCCAAGAACGTGAAGGTTCTTGAGTGCATCCTGGCACTTTTGAATTGCATCCTGTCGAGTCTCTCCATGCGTGATGACTTTGGCTAGGAGTGAATCGTAGTAGTGGGTGATAATGTCACCGTTACCAAATCCGGTATCGATACGAACATTCAGGGATTTTGAAACTTCTTCGGCGTTTATTTTAAGGATCTGTCCTGTAGAAGTCATAAAATTATCTTCAGGACTTTCAGCGCATACACGAGCTTCTATAGCAAATCCCTTGGGTGTAATCTTTGAGGAGTCAACTAAATTTGGCAATTTCTCGCCAGCCGCGACTCGTATTTGCAGTTCAACCAAATCTAATCCGAGTACAGACTCGGTGACTGGATGTTCTACCTGTAGGCGACTATTCACCTCAAGGAAGTAAAATTTACCATCTGGAGCAAGTAGGAATTCAGCAGTTCCAGCGCCGTGGTAATGTGAGCCGCGGCACAGTCTTTCAGCTGTGGCTAAGATCTCTTTGCGAACAGTAGGTGGGACAAAATAAGCGGGTGCTTCTTCAAGTACTTTCTGGTGTCTTCTTTGCGCCGTACAATCGCGATCGAATAAATGGATCCCATTACCATGGGTATCCCCAAACATTTGGACCTCAATGTGGCGGCCATTTTCGATGAGTTTTTCAACAAATATGCGTCCGTCCTTAAAGAAGGCTTCTGCTTCTCTCTTTGCTCCTTTGATCGCTTCGTCTAATTCCTTCTCGGAATAAACCTTGCGCATTCCTCTGCCACCGCCACCTGCGGCAGCTTTGATCAGAATAGGAAAACCGTGCGTTTTAATAAATTTTTGAATTTCCTTTTCGTCACTAATGCCAGGAATAAGAGGCGCAGAGCACTGCTTGGCAAATTCTTTGGCTTTTACTTTATCGCCCATCAATTCAATCGTTTCAGGTTTAGGGCCGATGAAGGTAATCTTAGCTTTTGCTAGAGCCCGAGCAAATTCAGGATTTTCAGAGAGGAAGCCGTATCCAGGATGAACTGCCTGAGCCCCAGTGGCAAGACAAGCAGCTACTATCTTTTCTATGTTGAGGTAAGTGTCCTGGGCCTCAGATCCGCCGAGAGGCACCCGTTGGTCGGCCAAGCGGGTATGAATAGCTGTTGCGTCAGCATCGGAATGGATGGAGACAGTTTTGATACCTAGACGACGACAGGTCTTAATAATTCGACAAGCAATTTCACCTCGATTAGCTATGAGAATTTTAGAAAACATGAATTACATCCTAAATATGCCGTATTTAACTGGCTCTATGTGAGTATTGAAAGATGTTGAGATGGACAGAGCAAGAGTAGTTCGAGTGTTTGCAGGATCGATAACTCCATCATCCCAGAGTCTAGCGGTAGAATAGTATGGGCTGCCTTGCTCATTGTAATTACTTTCAATTTCGTTCTTGTAATTTTCTCTATCTGATTCGCTCCATTTCTTATTCTGAGCTGAGTAACTTTCTGCTCGAACTTGAGTCAGAACTGAGGCGGCTTGCTCTGGTCCCATGACCGAGATGCGGGAATTTGGCCACATGAAGAGCATGCGGGGTTGAAAGGCTCTGCCGGCCATACCGTAGTTGCCCGCACCAAAAGATCCGCCCATCACTAATGTATATTTTGGAACAGTAGAGCAGGAGACAGCAGTAACCATTTTTGCGCCATCTTTAGCGATACCGCCTTGTTCGTATTTTTTGCCAACCATAAAGCCAGCGATGTTTTGGCAAAATAGGAGTGGAATTCCTCGTTGATTGCAAAGCTCAATGAAATGAGTTGCTTTTAGGGCAGATTCTGAGAATAAGATTCCATCATTAGCAATCACACCTACTTGATAGCCCTCGATTCTTGCAAAACCGCAAATTATGGAATTTCCGTAGTGATGCTTAAATTCATCGATCTCACTGCCATCTAAGATACGAGCCAAAATCTCGCGCATTGGAAAATGCTTTTTGCGATCGACGGGGATTAATCCGTATATCTCTTTAGGATCGTATAACGGATCCCTTGGAGTCTCCCTTTGTCCTCTCCATTTAAAAGATCTGTCACCTAAATTTGAAACGGCCATGCGACAAATTTTGATTGCATCGGCATCATCCTCGGCCATGTAGTCAGTTACGCCGGAGGTCTGACAGTGAACCGCTGCCCCGCCCAGTTCTTCTGCGGTAACGTCTTCGCCAGTAGCTGCTTTTACAAGAGGTGGCCCGCCTAAAAATATCGTTCCTTGCTCGCGAACAATAATGGAGACATCGCTCATAGCCGGTACATAAGCTCCTCCGGCAGTACATGAACCCATGACCACAGAGATCTGAGCAATCCCTCGGGAGCTCATCTGAGCTTGGTTGTAGAAAATTCTTCCGAAATGATCGCGATCGGGGAAAACTTGATCTTGCAGAGGTAGGAATGCACCACCGGAATCAACTAGATATATACAAGGTAAATTATTCTCTAGAGCAATTTCCTGTGCGCGAAGATGTTTTTTAACGGTCATTGGAAAATAAGTACCGCCCTTCACCGTAGCATCGTTTGCTACGATCATGCATTCCCGCCCACTAATTCGGCCAATTCCAGTAATAATTCCTGCGCCAGGGCGAACACCTTCGTAAAGATCTAATCCAGCTAAGGCACCAATTTCTAAGAAAGGACTTCCTGGATCAATGAGTAGATCGATTCGATCTCGAGCGAAAAGTTTACCTCTTTCTCGATGACGCTCGATCGATTTATCGGCAACAGGGGTTACAGCACTATCAATGCGCTCCCGCCACTCCCCGAGTAATTTTTGATAATTTTCAAAGTTCTCTTTGAAAATCGGATCTGATGGGGAGATGGCGGAGCCTAGCTTCACAAGTCACCTATAAACTATGAATTGAAGTTTTTATTTTTTCGCCTGTAGAGCATCTCGAATTTGACGAAGTAGTAATACATCTTCTGGAGTAGGTGGTGGATTTGATGGGGCTGCTGCTTCTTTTCTTTTTAAAGAATTAATTCCTTTAACCAGGAGGAAGATAGCAAATGCTACGATTGTGAAATCAACAACGGTCTGAATGAAAGCTCCATAATTAAGAGTGACTGCCGCAGCTTCTCCTTCTGCTGCCTTCAAGGTTAACTTTAGTCCAGCAAAGTTGACACCGCCAATTAAAACGCCGAGTGGTGGCATAACGATATCTGACACTAC
>CAZYRE010000005.1:0-22007 GCA_964650155.1 uncultured Bdellovibrionales bacterium | reverse complement strand
CCTCATCACGTAACACAGCGTGGCAATAGGCGCATGTTGACATTTTATCAAGATGAAGATCGAAAAGCGTCCCCTTAGAAGAGGCGGGAGATGAGGGTGGAGAGGAGCCAGTGATTGTTGGGATCGATGGCGCTGTGAATTGAAGCTGCATTGGATGAGCGTAGCGGCGCTGATTGAAGGTTAAGATCAGGATGAACTCCACTTAGAATTACTTTTCCAAGACCGATTTTAATCTCGACGATAGCGGCAGGATTTCCAGGAACATCTTTATATCTGGCAAGTACGGTAACATTTGGAAATTTATCGGCGTCAACAAATTCACAGCCACCATCAAAATAGGTAGTCAGATTGGCAGGAGGCTTTTCAGGGCCAGTCCAAATTAGTCCTACTGCTCTGCCACCTTCATCACTACCGACGTGGTAGGGGCCAAAGACAGGGCCACGGGCTGTGCCTGGAAAGCAGACTAGTTCCCGAGATCCTTCAACTTCTAGTGGACCGCCTTTATCAAACTCGACATACTTTGAAAGGTAATATGCTCCAGCGCATAACCCTAAAACTCGACCACCGCTCATTATGTAATTTCGGATTGCTTCGTTTCGTTTGCCCTGGAGGTCTTGAACGTATGGAAGATCGGCACCGCCTGGTATGATTAATAAAGAGGTATCTTGTCCAAAATTTGGTGAGTCAAAAATCTCCGGACCAACGCTCTCTATATGTAGCTTATACTTTGGATCGCCAAATGTAGATTGCATTGTATCAGGTATTTCAATTAGAGATCTCTCGCTCACGCCAGCGCCAGAGTAAAGAATTACTTTTGAAAGATCGATCTGGTTTGATACTTTATCAATTCTCACGTGCTCTCCCCTTTGAGAAGATTCTCCAAAAAATGATGATGAAAGATCCTCTGGAGATCTACATCCTGTTACTAGCGCAGCAGTGATTAAGATCTCTTTAATGTGAGCCACTAGTGGTGGTTTCCTTATAATTCATTTAGCAAGGTAGTATAGTGGTCCATTAATACTTGTTCAACATTTAAGGCCTTATTGAATTGAGTAGTGGTCATGACACCATTATTGCGGGCCACAATAAGTTCACTTTTATCTAGGACGTGCAGGTTCTTGTTAGGATCAATCCAGAAATCTAATATTAGATCTCGCCAGCGAATTTCTGCTTTGCTGATTCTAACATCTTCGCAGGCATCAATTCGGTACCCAAACAGCTCACCTGATGCTGAAGTGAGGTGGTAGATTAAATAATTTCGATCGCTCCAGTAGTATGCTTTTGTATGAATTGGTTGAGCTGGAAGAAAAGCGGGCCCGTCTTGATACGGAGTTTTGCGATCCCAGACATAACTTACGATAGCGTGATTTTCCGAGAGCTTAATCAACTCACATTCAAACTGTTGCGTACGCCCATCTAAATGTTCCTTTATCTCTAGTATTTGCATTGTTTAAATATTTCCAAAATTTCCGTGCTCAAGAAAATTGAGCACTAATTTTATGACAGAACGTTTGTACATCAGAAGTGAATGTGTGGCAGGAACAGTAATATGATCCTTTTGCCCAGCTAAATGAGTTTCTTCAACAGAAACCACCCCATCGTTTTCACCTTTCATGGTACCGTAGTAACCAGATCTTAGTTTGATCTGACCAGCAATAACTCCGTGCTCAATTTTTGGTGAGACACCTGGAGCTTCTAACGATGTAAGTTCCATAAATGATGGCCCCAAGAATGAACGAATAATCTTAAATTTGGATAGGGTCTTTGCCGTAGAGGAACCTTGATGCGGTGGGCCCAGATCTACTGCTCTAACTAGTTTGAAGTCTGAAGCATATTTTGCCGCGAATTGCCTTAGAACTATGCTACCAAGTGAGTGGTTTACGAAATAGAGTGGGGTAGATGAGAGGTCGTTTTTTATAATAAAATCTCTAAGAGATTTCGCATGTGAATCAATTGTGCCTTTTCTAGATCGGTATCCAAATAAGTAAGGTTTGAATCCGAATTTCTTTAGGGATTGTCCCAGGAACCATAAGGAGTATTTGGTTCGAAGTAGGCCATGGATAAGAATCAGGGGTTTTGGTTCGTTATGCATTCTGGTTAACTAACTACATAGAGGAGTTAATTGTACAGTGTCAAAAAATATCCTCATATCGGGCGCAAGCGGGTTGGTAGGGTCCAACCTAATTCCTCTTCTTGAATCAAAGGGGTATCACTGCTTTAAGCTTGTAAGGCACGCTCCTGTTAATAATAGAGAGATCGAGTGGCATCCTGGCACAAGTTCAATCGGCAAGTTGCCTGATGATATCCTTGCCGTTGTAAATTTAGCCGGTGAGAATATCGCTGGAGGAAGATGGACGTCTAAGAGAAAGGAATTGATTCGCACTAGCAGGGTGAATTCAACCCGACTTCTGATTGATGCATGCAAATCATTGGTGCCACACCCAACCGTTTTTATCTCTGCTTCTGGAATAGGAATATACGGTGATAGAGGAGATTCGGTTATCACAGAAGGAGAAGGGGCCGGGAAAGGCTTTCTTCCCGATTTGGCAGTAGAGTGGGAACAGGAGGCGCTTAAAGGCGCTTCTATAATGCGAGTTGTGACTTTGAGAATTGGGGTAGTTTTATCAAAACAGGGCGGGGCTCTTCAACGTATGCTCCTTCCTTTTAAGCTAGGACTAGGTGGACGACTCGGTTCAGGTAAGCAGTATATGAGTTGGATCCATCTTGAGGATCTAATTCAGTTAATCCTTTTTGCCATTGAAAATAGATCTTTAAATAGCGCCGTCAATGCCGTAGCACCTGAATCAGTTAGGAATTCAGAATTTACTTCTGCTCTAGGAGCAGCACTTGCTAGACCAAGCATTATCCCTGTGCCGTCCTTTATATTAAGAATGCTCATGGGAGAGATGGCAGATGAGCTTCTTTTGGCAAGCACAAGAGCTGTTCCTAAAAACGCACTAGAGTCAGGATTTAAATTTTCTTACCCAAATCTTAGAGATGCACTCAGAAAAGAAATCTAGGGAGTTGGTGCGCTAATTCTTTAATGCAACCCATGCAATAACATAGTTCTCGATAACGCTGACTTTGATCGAGATTGATGGAGGCGGCTGATAATTTAAAAATTCGATCAAAATTTTAGCTTCAAATCCATCTTTAATGGGGGTTAGTTCAGCATCTTTAAATCCAAAGAATGTGTTAGAAATTGGATTAATACATTTGTATAGCGCCTCTTTGGCCGCATATAGTTTTGTTAAGCGAAGTTCAGAGTCCTGCCGGTCAATCCATGATAGTTCAGACGGCAAGGCAATTTTTTTGGAGATAACTAGATCGTTTAAGACCGGTTCAAGGTCGATTCCAATTCCGGAATAGTCTTTTTGCCAGGCGACTAAGGCCAACGCTATTGCATCTTTATGACAGATACTGCCCACTATATTTTGTGGCCAAATTGGTGCTCCATTACCGTGTCTTAGGACTTCTGTCTTAGCTCCTAATTTCTGTAAGGCGAGATGAGCAGCGACTCTACCAGCAGTGAATTCCTTTCGCCTTTGATCTGAAGATGCTGAATCTAGGTATAGCCGCTCTCCCTTTGATAATTCTCCTCCTGCCGATTCGACACTTGAAATGCCCCACTTTGTATTAGTAGGAAACATTCCAGATATTAAAGGCTCTATTTTCGTAAGATTAATCATTAGCTATACTGTAGCGGTTTTTAATTAGAATTAATTTTGTGAAGTATCATGCCTTCTAAGTGGTTAGCAAAAAGTGAGCCCTCAGTTTACTCCATCTCGCAATTAAAACGAGATAAAAAAACTCTTTGGACAGGGGTTAGGAATTATCAAGCGAGAAATTTTCTTCGTGATGGATGGAAGGAAAACGACCTTGTCCTGTTCTATCACTCCAACGCCGATGCCATCGGAGTGGCTGGAGTTGCTGTTGTTAGTAAGGCAAAGGTTGTTGATCCTACCCAGTTTGATCCTAAGAGTGAGTACTTTGATCCAAAAGCAAAAAAGGACGCTCCCATTTGGTATGCACCAGAGATTAAATTTAGGGAGGAATTCTCAAAGATTGTCGAACTAGATGAGATCAAAAAAGATAAGACTCTCGCTGGAATGGGGATTCTTAAGCGAGGTAATAGGTTGAGTGTCCAGCCTGTGAGTGAAACGGAATTTAATAAAATCTTGAAATTAGCAGGGTGTAAGTTGTGAGTCGAATAATAATAAAAACTTCTAAAGAAATTGAAGCAATGCGCCGCTCTTGTAAGGCCACTGCGACAATTTTAGACAAAGTTGGTTCCATAATCACTCCAGGAATATCAACAGAAGAGATAGATTCTTTCATTGTGAAGCTTACCAAAGAGCTTGGTGGAAAAGCCGCAACGCTTGGTTATAAAGGGTATCCGAAGTCTTGTTGCACTTCAGTGAATAGTGTTGTTTGTCACGGGATTCCTAGCAAAGAAGAGATCTTAAAAAAGGGGGATATTATAAACGTTGATGTCACCACCATTGTTGATGGGTTTCATGGGGACTCAAGTAGGATGTATTTTGTAGGTGGCAGAGAAGCTTGTTCAAAGCCAACTCAACAGCTAGTAGATTTTACTAAGGAAGCTCTTTACGTTGGGATCTCTGCTGTTGCGCCAAGTAATCGCACTGGAGATATCGGTTACGCAATTCAAAAATTTGTTGAAGCCTCAGGACACAACTACGGCATCGTTCGTGAGTATACTGGACATGGTTTAGGTAGGGAGTTCCATGAAGCTCCTCAGATTATGCATTTTGGAAAGAAGGGATCTGGATATGAGCTTCAAGCGGGCATGACATTTACTATCGAGCCGATGTTAAATATGGGAGCGCCATACACACAACTCTCTCCCAAGGATGGCTGGACGGTGACTACTAAGGATGGCTCCCTATCGGCACAGTGGGAGCATACAGTTTTAGTTACTCGTGATGGCTGTGAGGTACTGACCCACAGCGACATGTTCTGAAATGATTAAAGATTCACCCTTGCTGGAAACCTTGTCTCAATTTACCTTACCGAATGTGACGTACCCCAATTTACAGGCGTGGGATTCAGTCTCGCGTACGTGTTGTAAAGAAACCCGCTAAAAGTCGTAAGTACCTACTTTTAGCGGGTTTTTCTTTCTCTTTTAGAGTCCAAACTTCCATCTCAAGCTATCTAAGAGAAACACCGAGAACTAATACTAGGGAAGAGAGGAGTCAGTGCGTCTAAATCAATCGCATATCCTCAACCGCTAAATTTTAATTTTGCAGGTGTTTCTATGACCATTGGTAAGCGGACAGTACTTGGTTTTGCAGTAATGCTTCTCCTTGTGATTATAACTGGTAGTACCGGTATCGTGACCATCAATAAATCAATCGGTGGCTTTGATGAATTTAACTCTTCTACCAGCCAGCTCGTACTAATCGGTAATCTACAGAAAGCTCTTTTAGTTGAAGACGCAGCTCTTCGTTCATACCTCTTTGATAAGACTCCTGAGAAATGGGAAGAGTATAAGAAATTGAGCGCAGATTCTAAAACCTTATTTTCTGAAGTTGATAGCAAGCTCACGGGTTCTGAATATGGTGATGAGGTTGCATCCTTAGAAAAGAGTTTCGCTCAGTATGAAACCAAAGCTGAAGAGTTAGGAACTTTGATTAAAACAGAAGTGGATCTCGTGCAAAACGTCATGATCCCAAAAGGTCGTGATGCTGAACGAGCCATGAAGATGCTTTTTGATAAATTAAGCTTGGATAATAATGTCACTGGAATGGTTAATTCTGCTAGTGCAACAAGAAAATATTTAAATGGTCGATACTTTGTAACCCAATTCCTTACCTTCATCACGGAAGAAAACTCTAAGAGCGCTAGGCAGGAGTTCTCTGAGTTGGAGCAGATCATCAAAACCTTGGATAGTATCCTAACGGCCCCTATACACGTAATGAGACTCAAAGGGTTTAAAGATAATTTTACCGCCTATGAAGCAGGTTTTCATAAGATAGAAGAAACACTTTTTGCTAGAGAGAAATTGGTAACGGAAGGAATTAACGTCTTGGGCCCAACGATGTTAGGCGAGATGGGAAGTTTGAAGGATATGATTGCTGGAGCGCAAGTTACCACAGGAAGTAACCTAAGTTCAGCTAACACATTTGCAAGCTGGCTGCTTAAGGCTGTTGTGTTTGCCTCGATACTGATCGGTGTTCTTGGAGGATGGTGGTTGATAAAATCAATTACTGGACCACTACTTCGCTCAGTAAAAGGACTGAATGCTGCAACTAAGGAGATCTCATCTGCCTCATCTCAGATTGCTAGCACAAGTCAACACCTTGCCGCGGGGACAACGGAGCAAGCGACTTCTCTGCAAGAGAGTACAAGTAATCTCACCGCAGTATCCGGTGCCGCAGGAGAAAACGTTCAAGCCACCGTGCAAGCTAAAGAGCTAGCAGCGCAAGCAAAAGCCGCTGCAGAAGATGGTGTTACCAGCATGAACAACATGCGCACCGCGATGGATGCAATTAAGCAATCTAGCGAAGAGATTTTAAATATCGTAAGCGTCATTGATTCCATTGCGTTTCAAACAAACCTCTTGGCACTTAATGCTGCTGTGGAAGCTGCAAGGGCCGGGGATGCAGGAAAAGGTTTTGCAGTGGTAGCAGAAGAGGTTAGAAGCTTAGCCCAGCGAAGTGCTCAAGCTGCTAGGGAAACTTCAAGTAAGATTCAAGCCTGCGTAACAAATAGTACCCAAGGTGTCGCTATCAGTGCTCAGGCTTTTAAACATCTAGAATCTATTTCTCAGAAGGTAGTAGAGGTTGACTCTATCCTTACCCTTGTAAATACATCTTCTGAAAAGCAGAGTGACAGCGTAAAGCAGATAGCCCAGTCAGTATCTGAGATAGATAAGGTTACTCAGACTAATGCGGCAAGTGCTGAACAGAGTGCTGCGGCCTCACAACAACTTAGCGCACAAGCAGAAAGCCTATTTGATTTGGCTCGTGACTTAGCCAAGTTGGTTGGTGGTGCTGCCGAAGTGGAAGGCGGATCTGGGAAGGATTCTCCAGAAGCAGATGTAGAATTAGATGAGCCTATCGAGCTTACAATGATTGAAGGGGAAGGGGATCGTCCATATGTTCAGTAGGTAATTTCTGAACATAAAATAAAAAAGGGGGAGCAAATGCTCCCCCTTTTTTATGGGTTCAATAGTCAATCAGCTTATGGATTAACTTGGAATGCCATAACCCCAATTTTATTTCCGCCGTCAAATATTGGAGTAGCAATGAATAAGGCGAGTACGTCGTAAGAGAACCCGTATTTATCCACGCTTGACTCAACAACTTCTCCTTGTTTTGCGGAAGCAGCTTTCTGAAATGCTTGACCTAGTCCGGAATTAGCATTTGGAGTTGCTCCTGCTGCAACTTTACCCATGAAATCTAATTCTTTGTAAACGGTGTAGAACACTCGGCCGCTATCTGCTTCGTCGAAAAAGAAGATATCGTACAATCCGTTCTCATCAAGGATACCACGTGTTTTTGGGTGGCACTTTGCATGAATCTCAGAGTACTTTGATTTGTCATCAGACTTATCAAGTAGATGTTTAGAGCCAAGAGGATTACTATTCTTTGCGATATAATAATACTGAGCTGCCATCTGAGTTGGATCAACTGCATTTAGATTGGCATCAAGGGCTGCATAAGCAGTACCATTATTCTTCTTCTTGTACTCTTCTCCGAACTGTCCAGTGTAGTAACCAGCAACGTCAGCCTTTAGAGTACTGGTGTCTGCAACGCCATTATCGGAAGCGATAGATGCGTATGCACCTTTTAGTTCCTTGTAACAATTAATTATTTCCGGATCCGCAGCAACCTTCTTTAGAAGCTCTTTCTCTGCTTCTCCAGCAGCGAATGCGTTTGATGCTACTAGTGTTAGTGCCGAAAGGACCAACGCTTTAGAAATTATTTTAAACATATCTCTCCCTAATTTGACTAATCTGACCCCAGCCCAAGGCCGAAAATCATCAGTTTGGTAAGATGATGCTTCGACCAGTTGGATTCAGGGATACTATTATATTGTTACTCAAAGGGTGCCAGATGAATTCTTTAGTCTCTAAGCCATTTAGGATGATTTCAGGCTTGGGAATCAAAAAAAACGCGGCGGACAGTGATGTCGCGCCGCGTACGTGCTGAAAAGCTAGCTTCTTGTGACGGACCCCAGCTCTACAAGCTTCGTTTGAAAGGTTGCCCCTTCATACGGAACCTAAAACAACTTCGACTCGTCCTTTTTTTAGGGTGCACGTACTTTCATACTTTGAGGGTCCGATTTCTCGGCCTTGGCCCCTCGCGCACTCATTTAGCCGGTCTCCCAGCCAAAGTTGACGAACCGTTTGTCGGTTACCCGAACCAATCAGACCTCTTACAGATCACTCTATAAGGTACGATAACTAGGTTAGAGCTGGCTAAACTAAGGAGGTCTCCCCCTTTAGTCACCTCCGGTGGGGAACAAGTCTCCCCTCGGATTATTCCGCTTTAGGTTTTCACCTAAAGTCGGGCTCGGCATCATTTGATCGGCAAGGACCAAATTACTGTGCTTATAAGTTTTACCCCATAAGCCCCGAGCTGCGCCGCGTTCTCACCACCGTTAGTATCCACATTTTATCGTGGCACTCCCGATGGGTCAGGGCTGCTTCTGTTATGCAAGCACAACAGGCCTCCCGGCGCCTTCATGATAATGTGTCTCCACACCATCAACGAGCGAAGCACGTTACTAAGCTCCGTTATTGCTAACTTTCCTAGCCCGCCTCTTCGCATTTCCCTGGGAGAAGGTGAAACCTTTTGGGTTTCTCCACTTATCAATCTTCCTTTCGGAAAATCGCTCCAAAGGATCGCTCTCACTCTACTCTACCGAAGTCTGTTCGGCTTTCATGTTCTGATTATGTAGTTACGCTTCCCAGTCTTATAAATCAACGAATAAAAAATGTTTGATCAAAAAAGTAATTCGAAATTTTGTAGAGCGATTAACTCATTATCCACCGGTTATCAACAAGGTGTGGACAACTTCATTACCACCTGAAAACAGATAGTAAACTCTTTTAAGTCACTTGAAGTTGGAGGCGGTTATGTTTTCGTTGGCAGAGTAAAAAATTTCTATGATCTAGAATCTAGTTTTGAAATTTAACTTTGAGATCATTGAAAAGTATAGGTTGGAACGAAGATTCCCGTATCTATCTGATATCATTGAAATGACTAGTCCGATTTTCTTGTTAGAATCACTAACTAAAGCAATTCAAACATAACACTATAAGAAAGTCGGCTACTTAGCTGACAAATGAAGTTGGGAGGATAGCCTGATAGGTTGTTTCGAGGTGTTAGTATGAAGAGATTCTTCTTTGCAAAATTACGTTCAGAATCAGGAGCTTCTGAGCCATTAACTATTATCGGAATGGTGGTGGCTTTTGCCGTACTCTATTACGGTGGGGCCTGGATGTTGGATTTTATGAAAGAAGTTAAGCAAGAAAGGAAAGTAGCCAGAGGGTTCGAGCAATCGGTAGATTCCTACGCTGACGGCCCAAAATACATGTCAGACTTGTACTAGTTATCTATTGAATCTAGAGCGATTAAAAGATCGACGTGCCGTTTTGCCAGATTCCAAAGCCTGGCTACGGACTCATAATTTTCTTCAGGATCTGCATCTTGTGCTGCCATGTTTTGAAGGGCAATAGATATCTCTGTTACTTCTTCTAGGCTTAAATTGGGCCCTGAAGTAGCAAGAATTCCTAATAAACCGCGAAGTAGTGAATCCTCATAATCAACATCTAATCCAGGAGATGATATCTCTTTCTTAATTAGAGGGAGCGCTGATGTAGGAGCAAAACAGCAAAGATATGTCAGGGCTTGTATTAATTGTGAGAAATCTTCTTCGGAGTTGTCTGGCGATCTTAATGCTCCCGTCACTATTCCTTCTAGGTTTTGCCAAATTTCATCTATTTCGATCATTGGAGAGTTGTCATGGAGAACTGCTTCCTCTACGGAGTCGTTTCTATCTGATTAGTCAGCTGATTTATTATTGATAATCCGAGTGAGCCTATTAGATCTTTCCACGTTTATTACAGATAGATATTCTATTATGGAACCACGACTAGTTGACTCGTCATGAGAAGCCATCTCACTAGCTTTAAGCGGGAATCCAAGACGATGGAGTTTATGAATATTCCACTGGTATTCAATACATTTCTCAGTTATTTCGGCCAGGGTGATGAGGATGGTGCGTGCAAGCTTGGCATTCTTCTTGGCTTCACCCAAAGAGATATTTTCTAATGCATTTTCTGCCAGATGAATCCATGCCGCACTCAGTTGCTCGAATTGGGAGATGATAATCTCGTCATTATCCATGCCGCTTATAATGCTTTCATGTAGAGTCGCGAAGGTGGTAGCTCTGCAAGAAGGGAGGAGCTGAATAAAGTTTTGTTCAGCGTTTGCAGGGTCTCTCCAGTCGAGTGAGTGATCTTCAGTCATCTCTGTTGCATTTAGGATTGGAGTGGAATCTAGAAAATATCTGCGATTTGCTAACTTTGTGAGGCAAGTAGTAATGGCTGCAAGCCCCTGTTCATTGCCGATTCCAGTTTTATTTGAAATTAGAAATACTTTTCCTTTAAGTTCTGCCGGCAATTTTTCATTAGAAGAAGGGATGATTAATTGGTCAGGTTTCGACTGAAGGGTAGCAATTTTTTTAAATGACACATCTGGGATAGAAAAGATAAAGCCATAAGGTAGTAGGACTCCAGCAACTAGTTGAGGGGAATTTAATTCGTGATCAATTAAATCTGAGACTTTAGGATGATTACAGGAATAAAGCCCAAATTTGGATTGAGGCTTAGAAGATAACGACTCTT
The DNA here is from genome assembly GCA_964650155.1 of uncultured Bdellovibrionales bacterium. Taxonomy (GTDB): domain Bacteria; phylum Bdellovibrionota_C; class UBA2361; order UBA2361; family J135; genus JAWXBT01. Next base: position 11,128 of record CAZYRE010000005.1, on the reverse strand, counting down.
TAAATGGTAACAGTAAGTCTCTATCTGCGATAAATCGGGCTATGCCGAATCGAACGGTTCTTCTTTGGAGTTGAGAAAATACTGAATCAGCACTTGGGTATGAATCTGCAAAAGCGGCGACAGTACCGCGCCTATATATTTCAATGGCTGGGATAGACCAAACAGTACCTGTTAATCCATCAAGCTCTCTTCGTAGGCGGCTAAACATGAGACTTGAGTGATAGAGTTCATCAAGTAGTAAACGTCTTTGGGTAGAGCGAAGAAGATTATTTTTGGTGGTATGACGAGGAAAGTCCCTTTCATAATCTCCTGGAGGTTCAGCAAGGAGTGTCCCCATCACATGTAAGTGATGCTCTGTGCTCCAAGGTGGCAATTTTTTATCATGAATTTCTTCAAGCCACTTCAAAGAGCTATCGCTATATGGATTCATTGCAAATTGACGAAAAATAATGGGAGTTGCTTTAGCGTTTGCTTGATTCCCAATATCGAGAAGTTCCTGAGCGGTATTACCCACAGAAGAATTTTTAATCCAGAGCCTTTCACGTTGGCTAAGTCGTTTCTCAATTGGAGTTGGATCGAGGTCCCTTAGTAATGGCTCTCCCATGGCGCATCGGATAAGAGCATCACTAAGCTGATCCTCAGGAGTCAATAAATCATTAGTGCGCCCGAGTAATGGAGCGCCTATTCGCTGATGTACAAGCGATACGGTCATTTAAATACTCAATTAAAATTCGCAGAGTAAATTCAAGAACAACTAATGGCCAAAAGAGCAGGTAGCTATTTTATGGCTAATTATTATTAAAATAAAGTAGAAATAAGGGGACAGGCTCCCTTTATTATCCAAAAAGAATATCCCAGAAGCTTTTCCTGCGTCGTTTAACTGGTATTTCATCTCCACGTTCGTCATATGATGGAGCTTGTTCCTGCGCGGCTCCACCATCACAGAAAGAGATAGGTTCAGTCCCTCGTAGAAAAACCTCTTTTGCTATTAAATCTGATTTACATCCTGGCAAAGCTCTTGAACCGGTGCGGTAGTCTACGTCGACAAAAACTACACCTGGAGGTGGAATAAATTCTACCTTTTCGTGTAAGGGGGCGATGCATTTCATATACTCTGCCCAGATAGGCGCGGCTGATATCCCGCCAGTTAATCCAGTTTCTGAATTATCATCGTAGCCAATCCATACCCCGGTAACTATGTCAGGAGTGAAGCCAACAAACCAAGCATCTCTCGTCTCATTTGAGGTGCCGGTTTTGCCAGCGGCAGGAGCAGTAAATCCGGCAGCGCGAATGGGTTTTCCAGTACCTCTTTCAATTACCCCCATCATTAAATCAGTGACGACATAAACAGCGTCTTCACTAGCTACCCGACGACTGTTTCTGACACTTGAAAGAAATTGTCGATCATTATTCCTGACTGAATCAAAGAGTATCGGTTCAGAATACACGCCACCGTTCGCTAGTGCGGTATAGGAAGTTGCTAGGTTAAGTAAGGTGGTATCTATCGCGCCAAGAGCAAGTGAAGGAACTGCGAGAACATCCTTGGCTACTCCAAAGTCCTCAATAGTTCTAGCCATAGCTTCTGGGCCAACACGTTGACCTATATATACAGCAGGAATATTCAGCGAATTCTCAAACGCATATCTAAACGTGACGTCGCCATTGAATTGCTTCGAAAAATTCTCAGGTTCCCAAGTGGGTTGATCTGTCACATCAACAGACATCGGTTTATCAGAGATTAGGCTAATTGGTGTGGCGACCTTATAGTCATTCAGAGCTGGATCTAATGCAGTAAGATATACAAAAGGTTTAATAGTCGAGCCTACCTGTCTTTTAGCTAGATAGACGTGATCGAATTGATTTTTTGTATAATCAGCTCCGCCGACCCAAGATCGAATCTTACCGGAGGCTACATCTATAGATATTAACCCTCCTTGCAGCTCTTTGGATTTGTTCATTCTTCTAAAATGATCCTTGAGGCCATCTATCCCTTGCGACAAGGCGCGTTCTCCGCACTCCTGCATGTCGATATTTAACCCGGTAAATATAGAAGCCCCATTCGCAACAGCGGCCTCTAGGTTCATAGCTTTTCCTAGCTCAGATCTTAGGGCCGTGACGAAATAAGGAGCGGGATGAGTTTTCCTGAGTGGTTCATAGACAGATATCTGTTCTGATTTAGCGAGGACAAATTCTCTGTCCGTAATCTTATTGAGTTCGTGCATTTTTGTTAGAACAATCATCATTCGTTCTGTTGATCGGGCAGGATGTTTGCGTGGGGCATAGTAAGAAGGAGCTTTTATAAGGCCTGCCAAAATTGCTGATTCGGCGATGGTAAGATCGGATACGTCCTTCTGAAAAAAGTTCTGCGCAGCCTCGCCCATGCCATGAATGGCCATAGGTCCAACTTGACCAAGATAGACTTCATTCAGATACAATTCTAAGATCTCTTCTTTACTAAGTCGCAGCTCAAGGATGAGAGCAGCAAGAGCTTCGCCAATCTTTCGCGATAAGCTTCTTGTAGGAGAGAAAAATAAATTTTTCGCAAGTTGTTGCGTAATTGTACTGCCTCCTTGTACGATTCTACGCGCGGCTAGATTTGTAATAATTGCTCGACTGATGCCTACTAAGTCGATACCAAAATGAGAGAAGAATCTTTCATCCTCCACAGAGATAACGGCATTAATTAAGTAACTAGGAAAGTCGCGGAGGGTTTTGTATCTGCTAGCTCTGATGTCGCTAGTATCACTTCCGGCAATTAACTCTGGGCCAAGTAAAACAAACTCGTGACCGGGGCGAGCAGAATTGCTGATAGAACCATCTTGTCCGTTGAATGTGGCGAGCTCCCCACCACGCTCTTCGAAGGAATGATCAATCCAATTACGTGTCCTAAATTGGATCAAATCTTGGGAATGAAAATACTCTCCTGGTTTTATGTGGGAGTTTGAGATGACGGGAGTGTACCCACGCCGCTCAAGCATGTGCAGCACTGCCTCAGTGGTGAGTAGGGCATTAGAGCGTAATGGGAACGAATCTGAGTATATCCCGTTTGGTAAGGTAGATCGTCCAATTGTCAACCGTTGTTTTATTTTAGAATTGAGTGAGTAGGCGAAATAGGCTGTGGTAAGGGTAAAAGCAAGTATTATAAATAGCCCCAAATTCCTAAGGGAAAGACTAAATCTATCTCTCTTTGTTGAAGCACCTTTCTTAGATGTGTTCTTTTTTTTAGTCATGTATAGCGGGTTCTATGGAAGACACATTTAATTTGTCATTCCTGACATGGTATTAACATGGTTTTGTACCTATAGCCTACAGGGCAGTTCTCTCGTTCTTGTTATCAAGGGGTTCAAGTTGTGATCTCATCTCTTAATGGCACAGTTTCAGATATTTCGGCAAATGCTCTAACCATAGATGTAGGAGGGGTTGGGTATTTGGTCAACTGTGCGCCAAGTTGTTTTGAAACGATCGAGTTGGGTAAGCCTGTTCGTCTAGTGATTCATACTGATGTTCGTGAAGATGCCATCACGCTGTATGGATTTAGAGATAAACTAGAGCGCCAGGTTTTTATGTTACTTAAGACAGTTAAGGGCATAGGGTCAAAGACCGCACTTGAGGTTATCTCTCAGCTTTCACCAATAGAATTGCTCAGGGCGATAGGGTCGGGAGATACGGGTCGACTTCAATCTCTTCGGGGAGTCGGTAAGAAAACGGCAGAAAGAGTAATCGTTGAGCTGAAAGAGAAAGTTGGTGAGTTCGCAACCGAACAGATGCTGACAAGTAAAATAGAGATTTCTAGGAATTCTCCACGTAATGATGCTATTGCCGCCTTGGTTGCCTTAGGGTTTGCTGAGAGTGTTGCCGTTACTGCTATTGATAAGGTGTCAAAAGGTGGAGCTGACCCTAGTGACACTGGCGAATTTGTTAGAATGGCTCTGAAGTTTGTATAGGTAGTATATGAAGAGTAGTGAAGAGCTCTTATTGCCAGGGGATGTCAAAGAGATTGAAGCTTGGGTAGGAATATCTGAAGCCGCCTCTGAGAAAGTAGAGGAGGAGCTCCCAGGACAACCTAACCTTAGGCCTGATTCATTTTCTTCTTATGTGGGGCAGGGCCGTATAAAGGAAAATCTACTTCTTGCCTGCGAGGCGGCTAAAGAGCGAAAAGAACCACTCGATCATATCTTGTTTCATGGCCCTCCAGGACTTGGAAAAACTTCATTAGCTCGTATCGTAGCTAAAGAGATGGGGGTAGGATTTAAGGCAACTTCTGGACCAATTTTAGAGAGAGCAGGTGATTTAGCTGCCGTTCTTACCTCTCTTAATCCAATGGATGTGCTCTTTATTGATGAGATACACCGCTTACCAAGATCGGTTGAGGAAATTTTGTATCCAGCGATGGAGGATTACAGAATTGATATCATGATCGGTACTGGTCCGGCAGCTCGATCCGTTCAAGTTCCACTAAAACCATTTACATTAATTGGCGCTACTACTCGCACAGGTCTTCTGACTTCACCACTGCGAGATCGCTTCGGCATGATCATGCGACTTGAGTTCTATTCTCCCGAGGATCTAAAGAAGATAGTAGATCGTTCAGCTGGAATCTTAGGGGTTGGGATAGATGTAGATGCAGCAGAGGAGATTAGCCACCGCTCCCGAGGAACACCTAGAATTGCCAATAGAATCCTTAAACGGGTAAGAGATTATGCCCAGATTCGAGGAGGCGGTAAGGTGACTTTACCACTTGCTCGCTCAGCCTTAGAACTTTTGGATATAGATCCAAAGGGGCTAGATAGAATGGATCGGAATATTTTAGAATTAATTGTTGATAAGTTTAATGGTGGTCCTGTTGGTGTTGAAGCGATAGCAGCAGCTCTAGGAGAGGATAGAGAAACTCTTGAGGAAGTGTATGAGCCGTTCCTTCTGCAGCAGGGATTTATTGCAAGAACTAGACGAGGACGCGAAGTTAGTCCATTAGGGTATGCTCAGATTGGTAAAAATTTCGATGGCAAAGTATCTAATTTATCTCTTTTTGAATAAACAATCATGAATTCATTGGTTTTAGGATTTATCTTGGTTCTCTTTGGCGCGCCACCTATTGCTCTTGATTGGAAAGGTGAAGGGCATCAGGAGTTTCAATTCACATTTGATACAAATTCAGAGCCTTGTCGAAAGCAAGAGATCGATGATGGCTTCAAGGTTAAGTACAAATTTAGAGTACAAGGATGTAGGCCAACAATTGGTTGGAGCTCAGAGTGTGGGGATCCTATAACAGAGATTCACGATATCCGTTTTGATCCAGTTACTGAGTCCTTTAAGGTCACCACAGATCGTCTAGGGGATGAGCTTGAACCTCGATCAAGTACTTTCTCGACAGCTGAAGAGGCTTTTGCTTTTGCAGCAAGAGTAGAATCCTTTACCTACGAGGCACTACGAGCAAGAAGTTCAGGGATAAAGCTATCTCAAGAAGATGGCGCCTTTGTGCGTGCCAGAGTTTTTACCGAATGCAAGGATGGATTCGAAGAGGCTGTCTCTTGGCTGCCGTACGTGCTGACCTTTGGATTAGTTGATAGGGTAGACTTCGATTCCGGTTGGTACAATTTCTATCTTAAGTAGGGTTAGGTGGTTAATCTAAGAACCAGAACTTTGCTGTGGTGGCGAAACGCTTCTATTGCAAGACGATTTTTCTATTTTTTGATTCTGTCGGGGCTCCTTGCCGGACTTCTGTATGTACAATTGCCAGAGGTTGATACAGATCAGCTAAGAAGTAGCTTAGTTTTCTTTGTTCTTATCAATGCTTCAATTATTGGCATTGCTGTTCTTGCATTCGTGATTGGAAGAAATGTTGTAAAGTTAATTTTTGATAGACAGGAAGGAATTTTAGGTTCAAAGCTCCGTACTAAATTAGTATTAGCATTCGTAGGCTTGACCTTGGTTCCTACCACGATTCTTTTTGTACTTGCGAGCGGGCTTATTAGTTCAGCCATGGAAGGTTGGTTTGGTCGACAAGTTGAGGAGATTGTTACTAGTTCAATTGAAGTAGCACGAGACCATTATGATTCAATGGAGCAGTACACATCTAGAGCCGCTGAAATCGCTCGGGAAGAACTTCGCAAGATAGATACTCAAGGAGATGTCGGCGTAGTAACTGAGAAACTAGAATCTCTTAGGCAGCGGTTTGGATTTTTTAGCGCGAGTATACTTGATGTTGATAGCAAGCCAGTAGCGACATCTTCTAGTGCGACCTCAGAGCTCGCTGATTTTAAGGAGCCTCCACCGAGAGCCGAGTCTGTTTTGAAAGCTTTGCAAGGGGAATCTGTTGTTTCTTTTGAGGAAGAGGGGCCAAGACAATTTGTTAGATCGTACCTTCCTATTAGTCAGGGTAAGCCCAAAGCGGCTTTGGTATTCACTCTTAGAGTAAATCCTGAGATCTCCGCAGCACTTGGCAGCATGCTTACTTCGTATGATGAATATAAAAAATTAAGTTTTTATAAGCAGCCGCTCAAGTCAAGTTATGTTCTAGCTCTAGCTTTGATTACTGGTTTGATTTTATTTGGAGCTATTTGGTTTGGGTTTTATTTGGCTCGGGAAATTACTGTGCCCGTTCAACGTTTAGCTGAGGGTACTCGCGAGGTGTCTCATGGAAATTTAGATCTCCACATAAGAGAAGGTGGTGACGATGAGCTTAGCTTCTTGATCGGTTCATTTAATAAAATGACGAGGGATCTCAAGGGAGCGCGGCTACAACTAGAAGAGCGTCAGCGGTATCTTGAAGCGATACTTTCAAATCTTTCAGTTGGGGTTGTTGCTGTTGATAAAGGTCTTAACCTGACCTTGGTAAATGGTGATGCCAGTGTAATTTTAGGAATAGAAAATCAGGATCCTACTAGCTTAACGATACATTCGTTGCCGATAAGTGAGTTAAGTAAGGCGATGAATGCACTTTTAGAAATGGCGGATCAGGCTTACCAAGCTACTACTGAAAAGCCGGTTAAAATTATTGTTGGTGGTCGACAACTCGAGATTATCTGCTCCGTGGTGAGGGTTACTAGAATAAGTGGTGAAGAGTATGGATATGTATTTATTCTAGAAGATGTCACCGATCTATCGATGGCTCACCAAATGGCGGCCTGGCGTGAGGTTGCCAGACGAATAGCCCATGAAATTAAAAATCCGCTAACTCCTATAAAGCTTTCAGCGCAAAGACTTGAGCGATTAACAGAGGCACAAGTTAGCAGACAAGATGTTGTCGATAGCGTTCAAACGATCGTTGAGAATGTTGAATCGATCAAACGTTTAGCAAATGAGTTCTCTAACTTTGCTCGGATGCCAACTGCTGAGTTTGCCCCAACTAATTTTAACACCCTTGTCTCAGATGTTTTAATGCCATTTATAGATCAGAACTCTGGAGTGGTGTTTCAGATTATTACAGATAAAGAGGTTCCAGAGGTTGATTTAGATTCTGAGCAGATGCGTCGGCTTATTATGAATCTAGTAGACAATGCTATTGCGGCTGTTACTTCTAAAGGCGGAGGAGAAAGTCCGAAGATTGTTGTACGAACGGAGTTCGTTAAGGGGAAAAATCGTGTTGCTTTAGAAATCAGTGATAACGGCCCGGGCATAAAGCCTGAAGAGAAGAATAGGATTTTTGAACCTTATTTTACAACAAAAAGAGAAGGCACAGGTTTAGGCTTGGCGATAGTTAATTCTGTCGTGGCCGATCATAAAGGAACAATTAGGGTATTTGATGCGCCTACTAGTGGGACTAGGTTTGTAGTAGAATTGCCCATAAAGCAAGGTGAGGGAAGGAGTCCTAGAGCCTCAAATGAAGTTTAATCTATTGATTACTTAGGATTGTATGGCAGACACACTCCAAAAAATTCTTTCGCAACAGAGATTCTCTAACATTAGAAAAGCTGATGTCCTGCGTACTACTTTGCTCTCAATTTCTAAATGTGTGTCTGAGGTTTCAAAATTAGTTCGTGAGATGCCGTTTAAGGATCTCTCTTCGTTCGCCGGTAGTGTAAATGTGCAGGGGGAGAGGACACAGTGGTTAGATACCGCATCAAATAATGTCTTTAAGGAGCGACTTCTTGGGACCTCTTCTTGTGCCATGCTGGTTTCAGAGGAAGAGGAAGATGGTCTTGTGGATAAGAACAATGATGGTAAGGGTGAATATCTGCTCTCTTATGATCCATTAGATGGTTCTAGTAATTTAGGTGTTAACGTACCGGTTGGAAGTATCTTTGCCATTTGGCAACGGAAGGATCCTGAAGCCAAAGTAAGCCCAAGTGAGTATTTTCAGCCGGGCAAAAATATTATTGCTGCAGGTTACTCAGTTTATGGTCCGACGACTTTGTTAGTTTTATCGTGGGGCTCCGGTGTGCATGAATTTGCACTAGATGAGAAGTCAGGTGAATTTGTCATCACTGATCATGACATGCGCATCCCTGAAAAGGGGAAAATTTATAGCTGTAACGAAGGAAATTCTACTACCTGGAACGATCAAACTAAACGCTTCGTAGATGTTTGTAAGCGAAAAGATGAACTACAAACCACTCCTTGGGGAGCTAGGTATATAGGTTCTTTGGTAGCTGACTTTCATAGGAACCTAAAGAAGGGTGGTATTTTTCTTTATCCTGCGGACAGTAAAAATCAGAGCGGTAAGTTAAGAATGTTATATGAGTGCCTACCAATGTCATTCGTATGTAAAAATGCCGGCGGGTTATCAAGCGATGGCAAGCAGGATATTCTTGAACTAATTCCCGGCAGCATACATCAGCGCTGCCCACTTATTATCGGCAGTAAAAGTATGGTGGAGCTGTATAACTCTTTAATCTAATATATCCAGCCACATATAAGTGTATATTTAGTACAGTAAAAATTTTATTTAAGGGTCACTTTTTAGTTGCTGTCCTCCATAACTAGATCACGGGAGAAGGCTGATTGCTTTCTATAGGGTACGCTCCGTAACGGAGTCTATATGGGTTTTCGTAGGGTTCTAGGTAGTGTTTTAGTTACAGCCTTCGTAATTGTTCAGACGACTTTTGCTGCGCCAAAGTCTACCGTTGTTAAAAAAGTTTACTTTCAAACCGTAAATACCAAGACAATATCTGTCGCTAATAAGGCGGCAGTAGATATAGGTGATTTGCCAAACAGTCTTTTCTTGCAGGTGGTTCTAAAAAAGTCATTTGTAAAGGCAAAATTGAATTTTGCAGGGAAGAAGGCTTCGATAAATAAAAGTGGTGGTATTTGGCTAGGAAATAAAAGTTTATACAAACCTGGTAAGTATACCTTACAAATAAAAGGTTTTAAAAAGACGAAGAATAAACATTTGTCCGCAGTTGTACAGTATTTAGACATTATACTTTTTGATAACGTAGGTCCTCCACCTCAATTCTCCCCAACTCCTTCTGCTACTCCTTCACCACAAGTAACTCCTACTCCAGCAGTTAGTCCAACACCGATATTTACTCCTTCACCATCGCCATCACCAAGTGCTACTCCTACTGTGACCCCGACTATAGATCCTTCTCCTACGCCTTCTCTAGAGCTGAAGGATTCAAAAGTTCAGATAGAATCGGTAAATCTTCAATATAAATACGAAGTCTCGGATTCTTATAAATCAACTAATATTAAATCTCTTACAAAGGATAGTAAGCAGGCCAATTCTATAGAAGCACGGTTTAGTAAGTACGGTGGTGACATTAAAAGAAAAGTAAATGGCACCGGTAGTTTTAGAATAGCTAAGATTAAAGATGATCTCGGTGAATATTATTCATTCATAGATCCTGAAGGATACCTATATTACGACCGTGCTCTAGGAAGGGTTTGGCATTCAATACATGAATCACTCGCGAACCCTAAATTCGATAATACTCAAGAATTCAACGATGTATACGGCACAAAAGAAGTTTGGGCAGACCAGGTTGCGCAGACGTTTAAGCAGATCGGCATCTCTAGCCTTGGTAACTGGAGTTCTCTTAAGATTTTCCGCTCGGTTGAAACAAAGTACAGACCAAATTACTGGGTCAATTTAGATGTGTTAGGAAAATTCGCAGAGGAAAACGGCTGGTCTGTAATGGGTGTTGGTAATGACAGCTTTGTAAATTACAAAGGTGTAGATGGAGTATTGCCGTTATTCAATCCTGAGATCCCAACGTTCGGCGAAGATATAATTAAAAAGAAATTTGATAACAACGAGATCGCTAACGAGCCGTATCTTCTGGCGTATTTCTCAGGCAACGAGCAAAAGCCTTGGTCAGAATCCTTACTCAATAAATATTTACAAGTAGGAAAGAAAGATCCGCAGGATCCTAATTTCCTGGCTGCTAAGCAGTGGTTGAAAGCAAATAATTATTCCGTATCGAGTCCACCGACAGCGGCAAATAAAAAATTTCTGACATACGCTATGAAGTATTACTACTCAATGCTACGTGCGATTGTTGATAAGTATACTCCAGGTAAATTAATTGCCAGTCCTCGGCTTTATGGTAGTCAGTTATTTGATTCTACGATCGAATGTGCAGCGAAAGCTTTTGATCTTCTAGCGATTAATTATTATCCAGATCCACATCTACTTAGCTCTTTTATGGGGAACATAAAAGCAGCAGATGCTCCTTTTATTGTAAGTGAGATCTATTCAAAAGGGGATGATACTCCTAATAATCTAGGCTTAAAGAATACTATTGGCGCTGGGCCAATCGTGAAAACACAATCTGACCGCGGCTTGTTCTATGCAAATATGAATATTGAACTTCTTAGTAGTAGGTATGGAGTAGGGCATCACCACCATAAGTATATGGATCCTATTCCTGAGCTTTCTGAGGATAATCCAATCGGAGATGATTCAAATAAGGGGTTTGTAAATATGTTTTATGAACCTTACAAACCGCTTATAGAAAAGGCGCAGCAATTAGATCTGTTAGTTTACGAGATAAGAGAAAAATTACTTAAGAAGTAATTTCTTAATATCAGGCAAAGCCAATTTAAAGTTTTGATCCAAGTAGTTTATAACGGTATCTACGATTACCTGTGTGCTACGCTCAACCTCAAGATTGATTCGGGAACCAACTTTTTTAAGACCAAATGTGGTAAGTCTGAGAGTTTCTGGAATTAGCCATACTTTAAAAGT
>CAZYRE010000004.1:41130-43590 GCA_964650155.1 uncultured Bdellovibrionales bacterium | reverse complement strand
TTTGTTCTTTGTGACGGATGGATGCTTTTATCAAGAGGACTTGTACTTTCTTATGGCACAGCAATTCCTTGAGGAGGCTCTACGCCTTACACTCTTAATTTCGATTCCGCCACTTTTAGTGAGCGTAATCATCGGTTTGATTGTTGGTCTTATTCAAGCCGCAACTCAGATCCAGGAACAGTCCGTCTCATATGCATTTAAATTAGCCGGTGTTCTGATCGCATTAATTCTGACGGCGCCGTGGTACTCCAGAGAATTCTCAGATTTTTTTACACGTAGCCTTACGTTCTCAATGTAAGGATAGAATATGGTTAATGAGGTGCTATTTTTTAGATTGCTTGGCTTCTTGATAATCTTACCTCTAGGAATTTCTCCATCACGAGTAGGCCTACGATTAATTATATCTCTGATAATTTCATCATTGATTCCTTCGAATGTTGACCAACAGTTTTTTGCAAATTGGTGGTTGGAAGTTGGCATTGGTATCTCTTTGGGAATTCCGCTCGCGATAGCACCGGCAGCAGTAAGCGCATGGGGAAACCTGTTTGATACTCTTAGGGGCCAAACTATAGGCAGTTTGATAGATCCCCTAACTCAGTCATCTCAAGCGATTATGGGATTAACCTGCGACAAGTTATGTTGGTTAGTACTACTTGGCTGCGGAGCTATAGAATTAGGTATTTCTTCAGTAGTGAATAGTTATGTTTCTATCCCTAATGCCGCAGCACTGAATATCGCAACATTAGGCACCGACATATTTAAAATTGTAATTCTTGAATTAGGCACAGTCTTTTTGAATGTAATGCCTGTCGGTCTTTTATTTTTAGGTATCGAAATAGGTGGTGGAGTAGTAGGGAAAGTCATTCCAAAAGCCGGATTACTCGGGGAGATGTTTCACTTAAAGACTATATTAGGATTAATAGTGTTAATAGGAATGCTATCTAATAACCAAATACTAGACATAGGTAACGAAGTGATTTCCCAGATCACATTGACTCTAAAAGCTGGTTCAAATGGCTGAGGAAAAGCAGTATGCAGCAACACCTAATCGTCTAAAAAAAGCCAAAGAGAAGGGCGATTTACCTAAGTCGCAGGCCTTTACACAGGCTGCTGTCTTTGCCTCGATTGTAGTGATCGTTCTAGTTGGATTTCCGGTGATTTGGGAAAGGATTGCCTTCCTGGTACAATACGCCTGGAGTGATGGATTTAGAGAACCTCTCAGAGTGCTGTATCTTTTCTCTGTTTATGGAGGGTCAGTCTTGGCGCTAACAATTGGAAGTATCTCCCTGCTTGGGGTGGTGCTTGAAGGGTCACAGATTGGACTACTTTGGCGTCCAAGTCTTGCTCTACCAAATATCGAACGAATTAATTTATTTGCCGGACTTGGTAAAAGTCTCACCGGTATTAAGCGTATCCCATTATTAATTCTTAAAATCGGAATATTGCTAACTACTGGTTACTTTGTCTTATCAGAGCTGATCTTTAATTGGCAGATTATAACTATATCAAGTTATCAAAATATATTTTTCACTATTGGCATTATTAAAAATCTTTTGTTTACGCTGGCATCGATAGGATTAGTTATTGGAGTTTTTGATCTACTTCATGCCAGACGTCAATATAGACAAAAACATTCAATGTCACTCGATGAGATAAGAAGGGAAAACAAAGAAGAGGAAGGGAATCCTGAGTTTAGAAGTAGAAGAAAAATGCTTCACAGAGCTCTTATTTCTCAAGACCTTATTCAACGAGTAAGAAGATCTAAGGTGATCATTGTTTCAAAGAGAGGTGCTAAGTGACGCAGTCTCTCCAAAGTAATAATAGTGACGATATTTTGGTTCAACTTGAATTCGCCAAAGAGTTTCCTGGTTTAACATTTGCATTAGGTAATGATGGATCAATTAAGTGGATAGGTACTCGACTTGGTCAGAGATTGCAGGTTAGTGAGAGTAAGCTGATAGGCGCAACTCTTGATTCATTCCTTGGTTTCATTTTCATGCCTGAGTCACAAGCGATTTCAAAAAGCTTTATCTATAAAGTCTTAAGCGGAAAAGATAGTTCTTCATCGTTCGAAGCAATTGTTAGGTCTCATGGTGATCATGCACAAAGTCGTTTTGAATTTAAGGTGTTAGTTTCTCCCCAAGGAGGAGCCGTAGTTCTTGGTGCATTGGCAGAATCTATTGCTCTTGATAATCCAAAATCAGTTGCTTTGCGAGAAAGTTACCAAAGACTTCTAAGCTCTGCTAATACGATAATTTTTCGTACAGACCCGTCATTCTCCTTGACTGAAGTTATAGGTAATGTCGAAAACTTATTTGGAACTTCGGAAGAGAGGATTCTACGAGGTGGCATTTCGTTATGGCGAAGATTAATACACCGAGATGACTTTCAGAGATTGAGTTCTCACCTAGCAACAGCAAGTTATAATCCCACTGAATTTACGGAGGAATTTCGAGTAAT
>CAZYRE010000004.1:14557-41030 GCA_964650155.1 uncultured Bdellovibrionales bacterium | reverse complement strand
GCTACCCATTCTGATAGCGGAATGGTTTTCTTTTTTGATGAACAATCTAAAACACTCGAATTAGCTGCGGCAGAAGGTGTAGGTGAGAAATACGTAGCAGAGGTTGAAAGACTTATTAATGGTCCATCCCTGGTTCGTTATACGATTGCACATAAAGAGACTCTAAGAGTTGATAATATTCAACTTGATGAGCGAGCGGTGATACGAACTGCAAAAATTGAAGGTTTAAAGTCAGCAATAGTAGCTCCGTTAATTACTGGGCAGAGAGCACTCGGGGCAATAGTTGTATTTCGAAAAGAAGTACGCGCCTATAGTGACGCCGATATGGTGGTCGTAACAGCCGCCGCAAACCAGGTCGCTTCAGCCACTTGGCAAGCAGAATTATACGCAGGAGAACGACGACAGGCGAGTTATTTTGGAGCTCTGTATAGATTGAGTCACGAGTTATCTGGCCACTTATCTCCTAAGGAGATATCCCAGCGAGCCTTTCATATTCTCAATCGTGAACTTGCCTGTAAAAGAATGTGGCTAGGAGTTATGAATGAGCAAGGTACTCATCTTGTGGGACAAGCAGGTTTTGGACCTGGAGTTAGAAAATCCCTTGTTACTCTCCAAGTTGAGGTTGAGCGAGGAAGTGATAATAGTCTTTCAAATGCTTTGGAGAGGAAGGAGCCTATAGTAGTAACAGCAGGGGATTGGAGTAAGTGTGAAGGCTTAGATCGAATAATTACTAAGTTAAATCCTGGTGCATTTGTTATTGTACCTCTTGTTTCACTCGGACAATCGATTGGTGCCTTAGTAATAGAACCAACGGTCAGTACGGGATTCTTTTCGCCAACGCGTCTTTCCTTTTTAGCCAGTATGGCTAGTGAGATAGCAGTTGTATTACTGGCCAATAGATTTCAGAGCAAAGTCGCAGAGGCGGATAAGATGAGAATGGCGGGTCTTTTTGCCTCAGGAATAGCTCACAATTTTAATAACATGCTTCAAGCCATACTCGGTCAAGCCTCACTACTTGAGTTACAAACTGAGGGGCGACAATCTGTAAAAGAAGCAGCTTCTGTTATTAAAGGAGCGGCTCAACGAGGGGCTGCTTTAGTAAAGCAGCTTTTGAGTTTTTCATCTGTAGAGGTTTCACAAAGAGTAAAGTTCAATGTGCATGATCTAATTGACCAATCTAGGGATCTTTACCGTGCAATCCTCGGTTCCGGGATAGAGCTTGTTGTTGAGGATTACAAGAATGAGGATCTAGTATTAGCAGACAAGAATCAGATCCAGCAGGTGATTTCGAATTTATTGATGAATGCCAAAGAAGCAATTGGTGGCAAAGTAGGAACTGTATCCATAAAAATAAAAGATGTTTTATTGAGGCCTGGAGAAGTCGATCCTGAACTTATTCCTGGTAGATACTTAAGAATTGATATTAAAGATAATGGAATAGGAATGTCAGATGAGGTTCGCTCTCGATGTTTTGAACCTTTCTTTACGACAAAGAATGTTGATGCTGTTACAGGAATCGGAATAAGTGGTTCTGGGTTAGGTCTATCTACAGCTTATTCCATCATGAGACAACATGATGGTCTTATTACTGCTCAGAGTGATTCGATGACAGGCTCTATCTTTACACTTTATCTTCCAATTGCAGTAACTAAACACATTTCAAATCTTGATCGTCAAGTAGTTGCGATGAAAACTTCCATCGAAGAGACTTCACAACCTGTAGAAATTAAAGCTCAGCCTAGACATATATTGGAGTCGAATGAAGAGCCAATATAAATTTGCAGCAGGGTTAGTTTATGATGGCTCAGATACGCCAATTCTGGCCTCGCGAGGTACGGAAATTTATGCCGATAAGATCGTTAGTATAGCTCAACGTTACGGTATTCCGATTGTAGAAGACGAGCCGTTAGCTACTGCACTTACAGAGCTTGAAGAAGGAGATGAGATCCCACCGAAACTCTTTGAGCCAGTGGCCATATTATTGAATCAAATATTGAGCAAAACTGTCAAAAAATGAAGTTTTTGTGAACCATAGAGCTCTATCTTGCGAGTGGTTCAACTCTATGTAACGATCGTCGCTTAATGGCTTAGTGGTACCTGTTGCATGTTAAAGATTAGACTTGAGGAACACTCCCCTGATGGAACTCGTAGAGCTCTGGGTGCTGCTTTGGGTGAGGAGACTATTATTGGACGAGATCCAGGAAAAGGTATCACTTTAGATAGAGGGTCTGTCTCAAGACAGCATGGTGTATTCATACCAGTAGACTCTATCTGGTGCTACCGAGATCTTGGCAGCACTAATGGGTCATGGATCGATGGACGTGTAATCAAAAAAGATCAACTAGTTGTAATTAGACCAGGTGATCGTTTACAGATTGCAGATACGTTTGTTGTAGTAATGGCAGCCGATCAAGTGGGCGTAAGGTCTTGGGATGGATCTCAACAAGAAGGGGCATCCGTTGTAGTCTTCGAGAATCTTCTTCCAGTAAAAGTTTTCGCACTACAACCCCGACTACCATTCTCTATCGGCGGTAGTAATCCCACGTTAAATCTACCAGGCTTTTCCAGCGCTGTTCCTAGGTGTATTGTTGAGAACAAAGACGAAGATGTCTTTCTTTCCGTTTGGGATCTCAGACCAGGAGATCCTGTAAGCCTGTCTGTTACTCTTAATGGCAAACAAGTATCTGGATCTGTAAGAGTCTTGGATCGCGATACTGTGTCTTGTGGTCCATACACAGTTGTTATTAATAAACCATCAGTATCTGTTAGACCGCGAGCATCTACCTCAACTTCATTGCCCCCCTTAGCAGGGGCCCCGTTATCTGAAGCTCATGCTAGTCTTGCCAATCCAAGGGCATCAACTACGGAACTTTCTCCATCAATCGCCAAGGCAGTCAGAATAGGTGAGGTTGATGAAACTAATATCAGGCGACGAAGCATGAGTCCGATTGCCACCTTTGGTCAGATGACTGAAGAAGTGACCTCCACGTCAGGGAAACAAATGGAAAGAATGCTTAGTGGCGGTAATCCAAGAGCTTCATCGGTACCTCCAACAGCTCGCCATTTGGCAGGAGTACCTGGAGTCTCGGCCGGTCGAGAGGTGGTTTCCGCTAAAGATCGATTTTATGTGATTATAGGATTACTTACTTTTTTGGTTCTTCTAGCGTTTGGCCTTGCTTATGTAGTATCAGGTTTAGGTTTATTATCAACGCAATCTTAGGACATTATCATGCATTGTCTTGTTACCGGAGCAGCTGGGTTTATCGGCTCAACACTTAGTAAGAAGTTAATAGATTTAGGGCATACCGTTAGAGGAGTAGATTGTTTTCTTGATTACTATCCTAGGTGGATAAAGGAAAGTAACTTAGAACTTTTAAAAAGTCCTAAATTTCAGTTTTTAGAACAAAATCTACTCCAAGCAGACCTTGATAACTTATTGAAAGGGGTTGACGTTGTTTTTCATCAGGCCGGTCAGGCCGGAGTTCGAGCCAGTTGGGGTGATTATTTCCGTACTTACATAGATAACAATATATTTGTTACACAAAGAATTCTTGAAGCTATTAAACGAGAAGGTGGAAAGCAGAAGCTAGTATTCGCTTCAAGCTCCTCTGTCTATGGCGATGCTGAAACTTATCCGACTTCTGAAGATGCGCTTCCAAAACCTACAAGTCCTTACGGTGTAACTAAACTAGCGGCTGAACATCTAGTTTCTCTGTACGCAGGCCAATTTAATTTGAGCACAGTTTCATTGCGTTACTTTACAGTATTTGGACCACGTCAACGACCCGATATGGCGTTCACTAAGTTTTGTTATCGAGCATTAAAGGGTGATGAAATCCAGATATTTGGTGATGGAGAACAGTCCCGTGATTTTACATTTGTTTCTGATATTGTCGCTGCGAATATTTTAGCGGCTGAGAAGGGAACAGGTGGTAAAGTCTATAATATTGGTGGTGGAACTAACGCTTCGGTAAATGATGTTTTAGCAATTATCCGTGAACAGGTAGGCAATCTTAATGTAAAGTACCTAGAAAAGGTGGTCGGAGAAGCAAGAAAAACTTCCGCCGATACTACCACAGCCAAGAGAGATCTTGGATTCAATCCTAAAGTTACATTAAAGGAAGGTGTACTTGCACAGCTTGATTGGATGCGAGGAATCATACAATCAAAGACGCCTTATCCGGCTTAACAATAATGAAGCGGATACTTATATTACAGACTAGTTTTTTAGGGGATGTAATTCTATCGACACCGGTTATTTATGCGCTATCAAAAAAGCACCCAGATGCTGAACTTTGGATGTTAACTACCCCTGCAGCCAAAGAATTAATATCCGCAGATCCGCTACTCAAAGGCGTTCTTACGTTTGACAAAAGAGGTACTGAGCGTAGTTTGTTTGGCCTCTTCAAAAAGGCTAATGAACTGAAAAGCATGAAGTTTGATGCTGTATATTCATTGCATAAATCTGCTCGTACATCATTATTGCTGAGATTGTCTTCGATTCCACATAGAATTGGCTTCGTACAATCTAAATTGGCTTTCTTATATTCCCAACTTCGAAAACGAACAGAAGCCGACCACGATGTGCTCAGAAATCTTAGTTTAATTGGTGATGGTCCATGGAGTGATGAATATTTAGAACTAAGGATAATCCGACAAGAAGACGCTAAAATAGATCGTACTTTAAAACGTTTTGGAATCGAGCGTCCATTTGCAGTTATTGCACCAGGCTCAGCATGGGAAACAAAAATGTGGCGAGCTGACGGATTTAGAGAGCTTGGAAAGAAATTAATTATTGATGGCTTAAGTGTCGTAGTCATTGGAGATAAAAATGAAGAGTTAGTTTGTAACAAAGTTACATCAGGGACTAAAATGATAAATCTTTGTAAACAAACTAGGCTTGACGAACTCACTGGAATTATTCAGGCCAGCTCATTGGTTGTATGTAATGATAGCATGCCTTTACATTTGGCTTCTGCGCTAAAAATTCCTACCGTAACTATTTTTTGTGCAACTTCTCCTAAATTCGGTTTTGGTCCTTGGAGAAATAAATCAAAAATTGTTGAGGCTACTGGTTTATCTTGCAAGCCTTGCTCCAGGCATGGGACTCGAAGCTGTCCTACAGGAACAGAGGCATGCATGAATGACGTGACTACTGAGATGGTATATAAAGCAACCTTAGAGTTAATTCAGATATGATATCATCTCCCAAGATAGATAATTTCAATGGTTATAATTTCGGCTCCAACGTGCAGCTCACGGATGTCGATAAAAATAAAATTTTATCAGGAATTAAATCCCCTAACCGGGATAAAAAAATAGGACTGGAGGGAAGAGCAGGGGTTCGTAAAATCAATCTTGATAGAGGGCCGATTGTAATTAAAGAGTACAGAAGAGGCGGATTGCTTGGAAGGTTACTTGGTAACGTTCATTTTAAATTTGGACCAGGTCGCGCTGAAACTGAGTATGAATTCCTAACGATTGCTTCTAGCCACGGGATTCATGTTCCAACTCCCATAGCTTTCGTTGAAAGCACTGGTTTCCTTTATGAAGCATGGTTGGCGATGGAAGAGATTCCAGAAGCAGTTAGTTTATCAGAATGCTCACGCAAGAATAGCGATCTATGTGATCCAATAATTGATTCTGCAGCAACTCAAATAATTAAATTAATTCAGTCGAGGATTTTTCATCTAGATTTACATCCGGGAAACGTAATTAAAGATAGAGATGGGAAAGTTTATCTAATAGATTTCGATAAGGCTAAAACATATCGTGGATCCTTAAAGGAACTGAGAGATCTCTATCTTTGTCGTTGGCGACGAGCTGTTATAAAACATAATCTTCCATCTGTGCTTGCGGAAAGGATGAGTCTTGCCCTGAGACGAGTTGACGTTTGGGATACTAAATAGAATCTAAGTGAGCTGGGATTGAAACAAGAACGAATTCTAATTGTACTGATGGGCTCTATTGGAGATGTAGCTAGAGGTATCTCTGTAGCTGCTCACATTAAAAAGCACTCTCCTGATTCCTATATCGGATGGTTAATTGAGCCAAAGTGTTCCGCCATCGTTAAAAAATGTACAGCCATTGATGAGATTATTACTTTTGAAAGGGGAAGTGGGCTATCAGCACTGGTTAAACTCTATAAACAATTAAAGCATTTTAAAGCAGATGTGACCTTAGACCTTCAAAGACATGCCAAAAGTGGGTTTTTCAGTTTTCTCTCTGGCGCACCAAGACGCATAGGTTTTGCCAAAGCTAACACAAAAGAAGGGAACTGGATTTTTCAGACAGAATACGTAGATCCGGTATCTGATAATCGATCTAAATTGGAGGTATATCTCTCCTTTCTACCTAAATTAGGTATTCCGATACCAGTTCATGTTGAATTTGCTCTTAAAGCACCTGATCTAGGAAAGTTTTCAGATAAAATACAAACTCTACCCAAACCAATTCTTGGAATCGTTATCGGCTCAACATGGCCAAGTAAGGATTGGCCTACGGTTGGATATATCGACCTTTTTAATAAAATTAATCAATCCAAAATTAGTTCGATAGTATTAATAGGTGATGCTACGCAACGAAATCTAGCTAAAAATATTGTAACTACAAATTTTTCAAATTATCTTAATCTAGTTGGCGAAACCTCCCTGACAGAACTTATCTCTATCCTTCCAAACCTAGATCTCTTAGTTGGTCCAGATTCAGGCCCTGGACACATAGCCGCAGCATTAGGGGTAAGACAGGTAACTCTTTTCGGACCAACTTCCCCTGAAAGAGTAAGTCCCTATGGTAGTAAGGAGCTAGCAGTTAACGCCTCCATGCCTTGCTCGCCGTGTCTTAGAAAGAGATGTCCAGGCTTAGATAATATATGCATGAGATTAATCTCTCCTAATGCCGTATATGATCGAATCAAGGGCATATTAGGATAATAATCTCATCTTTTGTCCGGTATATTCCTAGTGTTATGATTCACCCTCTTTAAGGGTGTAATGTTAAATGGCTATTTCTAAAGAAGATCTCTTTTCAGTTTTGGATCGTATCCAAGGTATAGAAATATTAGTTGTTGGAGATCTAATTCTGGACAGATATATTTGGGGTGGTGTCGATAGAATTTCGCCAGAAGCACCTGTTCCAATTGTCAACGTTCAGAAATTCGAAGATCGTTCTGGTGGTGCCGGCAATGTAGTAAATAATCTTGTTAATCTCGGTTGTCGTGTAAAAGTTTCTGGATTTATCGGCGATGATAATGAGGGCGCTATACTTTCTAATATATTTGATGCGCAGAAAGTTAACCGAGATGGTATAATCAAAGTAGAAAAGAGACCCACCTCATTAAAAACTCGCGTTATCGCACAGAGGCAGCAAATCGTTCGTATAGATCGGGAGGATCCACGACCTCCTGCTGCTGCTCTATGCGAGGGGCTCGCTGCCGTTGTTGGTTCTCAGTTAGAAACATCTAAGGCCGTGATAGTATCTGACTACGGTAAGGGTACTGTTACGGAAGCACTGTTACGTCGTCTAGGAGAGGCACGAAAACAAGGAAAGTTAAAACTTAACAATCGCCCCTTAGTATTAGATCCTCATCCACAAAATTACCAACAGTATTCCGGTTTTAATGTGGCAAAGCCTAACAGAAAAGAAGCCGAAGCAGCTGCAGGTATCCCCATTACAGATCGAAAATCGGCTGAAGCTGCGGCACAGATTATTAGTAAAAAGTGGGAAACGGACCTGGTGCTAATTACTCTCGGTGAGGACGGACTCCTTATGAGTAGTAAGGATGGAAAGACAAAACACCTAAAAACACAGGCCCTCGAAGTTTTCGATGTCAGCGGTGCTGGTGATACCGTTACTGCTGTTTTTACGGCTGCGTTAGCTGCAGAAGCAAGTCACGACATTGCTGGCCACTTGGCTAATCTCGCTGCAGGGGTAGTGGTAGCTGAAGTCGGAACAGTGCCAATTACTATCGATGGTCTTAAACAGCACATTCATGAAGTTTGGAAACTTGAAGGTGGTTTAGAGTAGGTGATTAAATGAAAATTTCTACATTGAGTATGACTGGATTTGGATCGGCGAGTAGTAGCAGCGCTGAAGCCGCTATAGAAGTTGAAATTAGAAGTGTAAATCACAAGTTCTTGGATATTTCACTTAAGATGCCGCGTTCTTATGGACCGATTGAAGCTGAAATTAGAAGCACAATTTCAAAAGCTTTGGATCGAGGCAGAGTAGAGGTGACGATAACTAGAAAGGTACTTTCGGCCAAAGCTTTGCCAATATCATTTAATCAAGCATTATTCGATCGATATCTTACTGCCTCTACCGATGTGTTAACCGCATACGGCGGTATGGCAGAAGAGAGTGTTCCTAGCTTATTGTTTCATCTGGTAACTAATCGTGAATTATTATCGATTGATGACCAGGCTGCCGATCTCAAAAAAGAATCTAAATTAGTATTAAAAGCGCTTAGTCAGGCTTTAGTCTCATTTATTAAAATGCGTGCTCAAGAAGGTAAGGCGCTAGCGAAGGATATTCAAGGGAGGGGAAAGCAACTGAATAGTTTACTCAAGAAAGCTCAAGTTAGGGCAGCAAGTACCCCCAAGGAGAAAGCATCCAAACTTAAGGCGAGAATATCTGCACTTGATAAAACTGTGGTTCTGGATCCACACCGATTTGCTCAAGAAGTGGCTCTAATTGCAGACCGTATTGATGTGACGGAAGAATTAACTAGGGTAAAGAGTCATCTAGATCAACTAACCAAGTCTCTTGCTGTAACTCCACAGGGTCGCAAGTTAGATTTTGTTGTTCAGGAGTTATTTCGGGAATGGAATACGATCGGATCGAAAGCTCAAGATGCTACATTACAAAGCTTCGTAGTCGAAGCAAAATTAGAGCTAGAAAGGTTAAGGGAACAGATTCAGAATGTTGAGTAGTATGAACAAAATTACCCGAGAAGGCATCCTATTCTGTTTATGTGGGCCAGCAGGCGCTGGAAAAACAACAGTCGCTCGTCACTTAGTTGAAAATAATCCACCTTGTGCATTTTCTGTATCAGTTACAAGCAGACTACCAAGAACAGGTGAAGTCGATGGGAAGGACTATCATTTCGTAAATAGGTCTGAGTTCGAAAGAAGAATTGCTGCCGATGAATTATTTGAATATGAAGAGGTTCATGGCAATCTATATGGAACATTAAAAAGTTCTGTTATGGAGTCTTTGTCCGGCGGTGTCGATCTGTTGCTAGACATAGATATCAAGGGAGCCTTAACATTTAAGAATCAGCTACCAAACAATACGGTTATAGTTTTTCTTATTCCTCCTTCAGCTAGTGTTTTAAAAGAACGACTAATAGCTCGTGGTAAAATGACCGAAGAAGAGCTCAGGAAACGTTTGAATACAGCGGAAAAGGAGTATCTCTCTTTGGTTGATTCTAAGAATAAACAAATTATAGATTATGTTGTTATTAATAATATTCTTGATGAGACATGTCGTATTGTTGCTTCAATTTTAACCGGGGAAAGAAATCGTCTATCAAGAACAAATCTAGATTCACTTAAGAAAGTATGCGTTGTATGACAATTCATAAGATTAGATTTTATTTCTTGGCTGTAATTTGCCTAATTAACGGCTGCGCTTCGCCCAAAGTTTCCCCATCTAGCGTACCTGAGAAATTCGATACTTCCCGTTATTATGCTCGCTCCACAGATAATATCGCTCGTCAGGAGATTTCTTTAGACCGAACAAAACTTAAGTCTTTGCTATCAAGAGCGGATTCAGCTGATCGAATACGACTAGTTGAGTTATTTTCAGGTTCTAATGTTACTCCAAGGTATAGGGTATTAAATTTTGAACCGAATGGCGCATATTCCCTGTTAGGACTTAAGATAGGAGATGTTATCTTAGCCGCCGATAATTTTATTATTAAAGATCCTGCTCTTTTTCCTAAGTTCGTAGGGTTAATGAGTGAAGCCCCTTCCTCTACTATTCACATCCTAAGAGGGGGTAAGGAATTGATACTTTCTTACACCACCAGCTAAGTACTTGATGTTTTTAGATTATTGGTTTTGATGCCTGACAGGGTTTTTATAAGCTCGCAAGGCCTTTTCCTTAACGAATATAAGGTTTTTGCCGATAAACAGTGTGTGGGAGAGCATAGTTTTGACACAACAAAAATAATTTCAGATCGGCCAATGTTGGCCGAGCGATTCGAATTGGTTAAACACCTTGGAGAAGGCGCAGCCGGAGCGGTTTTTCTTGTTCGAGATATCAAAAAGAATGGTCAGCTTGTAGCACTTAAGATACTCACTAAAACAGATGCCTTTGATGAGCACACGCTTAAAAGATTCATAACTGAACTCGAAGTTGCTAAATCAATCAATCATCCCAACATCGTCGCTGCGTATGATTTAATTGAGATGAACGATTCTATCGCCTATACCATGGAGTATGTGGAGGGTAGGGATTTATCTACAATGGCTGAAAGCAAGCTATTATCTTACGGCGAGATAGATTCAATAATGACCCAAATATTATCTGGATTATCTGAACTTCATAAACGAAAGATTCTTCATCGAGATTTGAAACTTGAAAACATTCTAGTAAGCAGTAATGGCATAGCAAAACTTGTGGATCTCGGGTTAATGAAGAGAGTAGACGATGAGAGTAAGTTAACAAAGACGGGCATACTACTTGGGACTGCGCAATATCTACCACCTGAATACATAAAAGAAGGGGTCTACGACGAGAGGTCCGATATTTACGCTGCCGGTTTGATTCTATATGAACTTCTCAGTGGAGAAAGAAGGTTACAAAACTTCTCTGGGAATGAAGCGATTGATTATCTTCTTGAAACTGGATTTCGTGTCCCAAAAGTTTCTAATCTTGCTAGAGGGCAGATTCCTAGCAAGTACGAATCAATCCTAAACCTATCTCTGAATCCCAAATCCTCAAAACGGTATAACTCTGCCGACAAGATGATAGAGGATTTCAGTAATAATTTCGTGAAAGAAGCGGTTCAAAGCAAAAGCGTACCACTAAGTTCAAAAGTAAGAGGTCAGGATAATTCCACCACTTCTCAACCCTGGATATTGAAAGGAACGGGTAAGCGAATCTCGAACTTTGAGAAGCCAGCCTTTTACGCCAAGGGATTATTATTTACCCTATTAACTTTATGTGCCTATGCCTCATTCTCTTTCTTCCAACGTAGTGCAATTCCTATGACGCTTCAGCATGGTTATTATGAGGGGGAGTGGAGCACTGCTAATGGAATGAGAAAATCGATCTATGCCCAAGTTTCAGATAGTGGATTTTTTATTTTTCTTAATGAACCACGCTGTCCCGGAGGTTTTGTAAACACTCTATCGGGAGCGGTAGGTTGCACAGATAAGAGTTATAAAATTAAACTTAAATCTGATGATGAACAGGTTGGAATACTGAATGGTACCATCACCGCTAGTGGAATTGAGGGCAAGTTATCGCTGCATTATGCGCGACGCTGAGCCATCTTACGTAAGATGGGTATAAAGAATTGCAGACCAAGGAATTATAGCTGCACATAAATAAACCCCAATCATTCCTCTTAGGGCACCTCTAATCCAAGATATAATATTCGAAAGGGAGCAGAGATATACAATTATTCCTATAGCGACAGATTTTGATGCGATTAGAGCAGGAATATATCCAATGTGTGACATAAGAGAATGAATAAAAGGATTTCCTTCTGCATCTATGCCAAATTGGTTGACGCCAATTCCAGTAAATATTCCATCCAAGATTTGAAGAATGATTAGAATCGAACCTAATATGATAACTTCTGATGATACCCCTCTCTGAAAAGCAATAGCTCGCTCTTTGTTAGCGGCAATTCTGAATACTTCAACTGTATAAAGAGGTTGATTAAGAACTTGAGCAAGAGCTTCTGACATATCCCATCCTAGTAAGGCAATCTTAAATGCCTTTTACACTAGTCTGAGAAAAATGGTTAGGTGCTCCAGTGAAAAGTATTATTAATCTTTTGTAGAATGGTAGTTCTAGTTGAGTTTTAACGCTTCTGACGTACCTTCGAGTTCTCTTACCATACGGCAAATCTTATCTCTGAGTTCATCTGCTAGGGCACTGATTAAACTGGCAGTTTGACACAATCCAGCATCAGAATTGGCTGTTTCTCTGGTTATCCATTCAGCACACATTTCCAAGTGATCAATTCTACTTGCAATATCAGACAAATGGTCAACCGTGTCCATAAAGCTCCCCTAAGAACAAAACCTAAGTCCTTTAGAGATGCTTCTAACCCATGCTGGGATTCAGGTTGGTGTCGTTTATCCAGGACTATTGGGTGTAAGCTGCCTCAATTAAAACAGAAGATGCCTCAATTTTGACCTCAAAAAGAAGGTTCCCAAGTTGCTCTAGGCTCTTCATTGGGTCATCTGCTCCAGGAGGTGGGGTTCCTCCTGAGAATATCCCAACAGTTCCTTGAAGATCCCTACCTAGTGAGGCCACTTTTTTAAAATCAAAATAGCCAAGCAAAAGATTCTTGTCGTGAGTTTTCTTGATTTTATCTACTAAAGAACTAAGTGTAGATTTGTTGCCAGATTCAAGAACTGACTTAAAATACGCATCACTAGATGCTATTACAGTTTGCTCACCAATATTTCCCATATATATGCCGATACCTAAGGGAGAGAGTGCATATTCGACATTTGTGCCTGCAATCGATACGCTCTTCCATGGCGATAAAGCACCAGCGCTTAATTGACTCAATTCTTTAATTTGTGAAACCAGCTCATTTTTAAATTTATCGGAGTTCTGGCTTTTAATAGACAAAATGACTTCGGGAAATATGCTGCCTGTGCCTCCAGTGCGAACAAACAGAGACAATCTAGAGATCTGATTTAGTAATGATTTTACGTTAGCCATTCCTTGCAGCTGCTCAATTTCACCAAGTTTGGCAAAGGCTGCGCCATCTAAATCAAGTGAAATGACGGCATCATCGGGAATGCTAGAACTTATATCCTTAGAGCCAGTGAGACTTTTGATAGCTTGATTCTGTGATTCACTTTTAGATTCTAAGGCTAAAGAAATTCTATCCTTAGGTCCGGAAGAAAATGTTCTATCGTAGGTTAGAAAAGAAATTGGCAATGATTTAAGGTCAGCGTTTGGGTCTACAGCTTTAGTGCTCTCCTCTAAAATAGGTAGTATGGAACTAATATCCATAGCAGCAATTACAAAGGACCCTCTTTCGGTAATCCCATTTTTTAGTTCAAGATACTTGGGTTTCGTCAAAATAGCAGGAGAGCTAGCATTTGTAGTTGAAAGCCCTGCCTTGAGTAACTCTTGATTTGAGGCAACAGAAAGTTTCGCCTTTGAGGCAGAAATAAAGACCTCACTTGGATATTGCGGTACTGAATTAGGGATCGCAATTCTAAGGGTAGCGGATCCTTCCGGAGAGTTAACATCTGTAACAACGAGACCTTCATTGACAAGCTCGGTCTTTAATAAACCGACTACTGATGTCATGTCCTTATCGCCGGTTCCATTCAAATAAAGAGCAAAGTCGAGGTTCTTACTTGAGTCAGCTGGTGGAACAAAAAAAGCAACTCCTTCAGAGATTGAGTCGATGTGTCCAGAGCTATAATGAATAACTCCAGAACGAGTAAGTGCTGATTGTATTTTTTTTAGTTCTGGTTGATCTACCCATTCAAGCCCATCTACTGCTTGACCCCAAGGAGAAGAGATGTACCTTTTAAAAGATTCAGCTTGAGTGTTCCAGTAAATAAAGCCGGCAGTATTAGGGGCCATGCTATTTAATAGGGCTAATGATGGAGCTTCTTCTTTGCGAGAGGTGCAGCCAATTACGGAGATGAAAATCGCAATTGTGGTAAAAATTCGTAAAGCTTTAATAGTACTCAATGATCTTTTAGTCACGTTACCTCAGGGGATAATATTGTATATAGGGTTTATTTAAAAATTAAAGCCAAACTCTAGCATCGTTTGTTGCTCAGCCCAATCATAACGGATTCGACATGAATCACTGATACTAACTTGAGGATCGGCACCTTGATTGACGCTAAATTTAAGACTTAGTTCTAGCAGCTCGTTGCCCTTCCTATCGTTTGAAAATGTATATCCTGTTCCAGTGTCTTGTAGTGCATACCTAAATCTTTCTGTAAAAGAGCGAAATTCCCTTTCAGCCGATTTATATTCATTTCGGATATCTGACTTTTTAAGAAGCGAGAAAAAAGTAGAACTTGTTTGTATCGCTAATGCCTTTTCTACGATTCTTTGTGATTCATCCTCATCGTAGAAATCTTCTCTTTCCCACCAAGGATTAGCTCTATCTCTTAGAGTTTGAAGTCTCAGGATAGATACAGGGTCATAAAGATCGGTGTCGACAGAACCAGATAAGATATTACTAATACTATCAGAGAAGGAGGCATCGTTAATGTTAACTTGAGAGGTACGAAAACTTCTGCCTTTAGAAATTTTAAGACGCTTCTTTTTGCTTTGAGCTTCAGCTGAGTATGTTATGAGTAAACATGAGGTGAGTAGGAAGCAGATGCAAAACCTTACAGCTTTCGAATAAGAAAAAGAAAAACAAGACTTCAAGCGACTACTCCCCAACCGACAAATTCTAGATTCATCCCATAAAAAGTAATCGTTGGTGGGCGTAAAAAACTTTATCACATTTAAGTATTACCACATCTTTTGTTGGGCAGACGAGAGGAAAACTATTGAAGATAAATTTAATTTAATCAGAAGGGATTTTTGTGGGTTTATCATCTCGTAAATACGACCTACTAGCCCTAGTTGCAGCTGAAAGGGCATCTATCACGCGCTCCGTCAGGTCAAATAAAAACGTTCTATCGGGTGTAATCTCTCCAATAATCCTTATGAACCTAGGACCTCTACGTCCAGGAGCCGCAGAAATAATCCCGCGGGCAGCCAGGGCTTCAATAGAACTTTCGATACTGGCACGTGAGAATGTCTCTGTTCTGCTTACTAGGCCAGCTTCAGTTGCAATAGTTTGCTGACCAAGTATCCGGGCTACGAAATCCTCATATGGAATCCGGGGTGCCGAATCATCACTCCATGACGAGGAGACCTCATTTAATTGATACAGAATCCACAGATAGAGCTCTAAGCTACTTAGCATCAATGGAGCAAGAAAGAGTCCCGGCGATCTATCACGAAAGCGCTGATTCCCATTTTCCTCAATAACAGTACCTGACTTGATGAGTTCTCCTATTAGCTTTGAAATAGTAGCCAAGAACTCATCCTCTGCTGGGAGCAGGAAATCCCCTTCAAAAATCGAATGAATCTTCTTTATGACTATAGGATCTATGTGACCAGAAACTAATTCAGAAAGGCTCATGAATGAGAATGGAATATACAAGTGTGATGTGGCATTTCTATAGAAATCAGCAGAGATTCTTCTAGATTCAGGCAATATGTATAGCTCTCTGCCAGAAAAGGACTCTTTATTAAGAAGACCAGAGTTAACAATAGATCCGAGTACTCCCTTGCTGTCTGATTGAATAGCTTGAAGGGTAGTAGAGGGTTCTCCAATTCGGGGATCTATAGCTCTATATGTCGAGGCAAGAAAACTTAGATTTTTAACAGATTGCTCAAGATCCCCGGCACTCAACGCATAACGAGGAGCTATGAGTAAACTGGTAGAAATAAGAGAGGTTAATGTAGGGTTGGTACCAGCACGCATCCGATCGGTTAGCTCTTGTGCCAAGTTTGTAACAAGTGTGCCCCGCGCTTTATTTGGTCTACTTGAGAATTCAGATAACGAAATTGGCTCACCGAATCTAACAATTACTTCACCATAGGATTTTCCGAGTGCGGTTCTGGCAGAAACAAGTGTTTTTACGTTTTCCTCGATTTTTTTCCCGCCCTTATTCTCGTGGGCTAATGCTTTATCCTCGATAACCTGTTCATAAGAGATCGATACAGGAACAAAAGAAACATCCTTACGAAGCCCACGTTGATGTGCTCCAACTATAGCCTTCAGAAGACCAAGCTTTGGAGATCGCATCCTTCCCGTACGACTTCTGCCTCCTTCTATGAAAAACTCTAGTAAATGACCTCGTTTAAGCAGGTAAGTAACGTATCGACGAAGGACAAGTGCATGGACTGGATCGGACCCCCCAGTTCTTTTAACAAAAAATGCACCAACTCTCCTTAAAAAGAATCCCACTGGCCAAAAATTTAGATTTATCCCGGCAGCTACTAAAGGGGTATTTAGTCGAGATTTGAAAAGAATTGAGCCAAGTAAAATGTAGTCCAAATGACTTCTGTGAAGTGGAACCAGAACAGTGGGTTGAGTTCTACTTGACAGGATAAACGACTGAAGACCTTCAACCTTAACGTTAGAAAATAAGTGCCAAATTATTAACTTTGCAACTCTCCCTAATACTAAATAGACCAGACGAACAGGATTGGCAGCGACTTCAATTAGCCCCTTTCTGCAAATCTTCTCCATTTGAGCTTCGCTAACGCCCTTGTCTCTAGCAAGCTTGGAGATCTCCTCTTTGAACTCTTCGCCTGACAAAACTGTATCTACTTGGGTACGGAAGGGTTGAAAGGGGGTTCCCCTAATGATCTTTAAGTTGCCATAAAAATCGACTTTAAATGCACGTGATACTCGTCGATCTGGGTGTTGCAAATGGGATTTCAAATCACGAGGTTCCCCACACACGACAACCAGTGAAGATTTCCATATTAACAAACTAAGTGAATCAAAAATGTTAATTGAATAATTGCGAGTTGACTTTATAGGTCCGACGCCGTGGATTGTATTAAATGTTATGAAACGATGATTTGGAGAGTTTTTTGCGAGAGTAGTGATAGTTTCCTCATCGCGAAAGTGTGTTCGGTATATGACATTAGCTTCTCTATTTTCGACGGGAACGGAAGCATGTTCAATGCCGGAAAGTCCTTTTCTCTTGATGACGGATAAAAGGATTGCATCAAGAATTAAAGAATCATCTAGTAAGACAAAAGTTACTCCATCCAAATTGTCTGGAAAATGTTCAGGCAATGGTACAGAGTCGAAGGTGCGCGAAAGTATTTTGGCAACAAAGTTTGAAATCGAATTAGATTTTAACACTTTGCCCTCATCGGAGGCGCTCCCTAAAGAATTTTCTTCAAACGGTCGCATTGAATCTTGAGATAGTACTATAGGATTAACGAGATAACCATGGCGGTAAATGATAAAGAATAGAGCAGATTTCCTCAATGCCGAATAGCTTCCTTAGTAGTAAAATGGGTATTGAGTCAAAGGTTAGGTTTTATGGCATAACCTAATTAAGTTGAAACAGGGTATCTCGTTCCAGATGGTCAAAAGACACAAAAAGCAGATTGATAAAATGTCCAAAGAAGAGGGGAAAACTAGGGTAGACCTTGGCTTATCTGCCTTGGTTGCTTCACTAAACAAGGATGACGCAAAAACTTCTGCTTTGGAATCAAATCTAGATAGTTCAGCAAATAGCAAAGTTGAGCAGAGCGATCCTAAAGTGCCACTGCCGACATATGAAACTTTGGCTGACAATAAGAACTGGTCAGAGATTGCCGTACTTGCTGAAAAGGAAATGGGGACAGCAAAAGGTTCCGATTTGCATGTATCGACTATTTGGTGGGCTATCAGTCAGCTTGAACTAGGAGGTGTACCACCCTCCATTCTTGCTCCCTCAGTTGATAAAGCTACAGCTGAAATCGAAAGATTCGCAAATACTAGTTCAGGTGCTCTTGTCGAACCAAAGCTGTCTAGTCCACGGCTCAAAAAAGAATGCTCTAACCTTCTCCTAAGATTGTCACGTCGGCTTATTAACATTTTATCAGACAAGCATCCGATTATTTTTCTGCAAAGGGCCACGAAGCTGGATTCTATAACTAAACCAGAAGTTATTTTAATCGTAGAAAAGGAGATAGATCGGTTAAAAAAAATGACTGGTAGAAAACAACTACGAGATTCAAGATTATTGGAGCTTGAATCTATAAAGTCAGCAATCCAATCTAGCTGCGATTTACACAATGACATTCCGGTTACAACCTTACCCGAAGGAAGCACCTCTCAGGTCAGAGCAAAAATACTCCCCATCAAAGCGAACCGAGCCCAAGGGTTATCTAATTCAAAAATCTTAATTTCACTAATACTTCTAGTCTTGGTTGCTGTTTCTGGATTGTATTTTCTAAATCAGGCTAAGGTAATTACAGCGAGTGCTCAATTAAGCAGTGAGCTACCAGCTCCTCTGCCAATAGTTCCAGAAGAGGTGAGGCTAAAATCAATTCGTAATATCGATGCTCTCCTTCTTGAGGTTAATTCTAATTCTGTCGGTGCTATTAGCAGCGACTCTATAGTTAAGAATCCTTCTGTTGCAGCGACCTCATCGCCTATGCAGCCTGAAAGGGTGCTTGAAGATAGGCTTACTCAATCAAAGACAACTTCTGGAAAAGAAAAAATTGATACAAGTGGTCCGATTGAAGGGACTCCATTCTATGAAAGAGAGAATAGAGAATCTATTTCAGATTCAAATAATGTCTTTGGAACTCCTCCACCTGGTGTGGGAGGCTTAGATGAATCTAATCGCTCGCCTGCCAAACAGAAATTTCCTGGTGGTAGATTATTTAGAGTTATTAGCGCTACGAAAGTTATGTCCCAGGCCTCATATGTGAGCTCTACCATCGCACACCTACAGGCAGGAGCGAGAGTTGAAGTTACAGAGAAGGCAGGACAATGGCTTAAAATTCGCTCCAGAATGGGTCAGGGTGGATATATTCTTGCCCAGGATGCTGAGGCTCTTCAATAAAAGCCACAACCACTTGAACTTTCTAGTCAAATTTGCTCTACTCATGGTTCTACTAATTTCTGAGAGTTAATTTAGCCATGGCCAGAATTACCGTTGAAGATTGTCTTGCGATTGAACCAAACCGTTTTGCCTTAGTCATACTCGCTTCTATGAGGGGTAAGCAGTTACTTGGTGGCGCAACACCACTTTGTGACTCTGAAGGGAACAAACCTCTTGTTGTTGGTCTTAGAGAGATCGCTGCTGGAAAGGTTCGATGGATGACAGCAGAGGAATCTGAGCGTGAAGCTGAATTAGAGCGTCAACGCGCCGTAGAGGCTGAACTCGCAGCTACACCAGCCATTTCCCCAACTAATGGGTCGTCTGCACCGATGGCGATTCCCAATGGTATGCCTCGTTTCGAGCGTGATGGGGGATCTGATTCTGGCGAAGTATAATGGCTTCTGATGCAACTTCAGGATGTCATAGCGAAGGTTAAATCGTATCATCCAAGTCCGGATATAGCTTCCATTGAGAAAGCTTATGAATTTGCTGAAAAATCTCATCGTGGCCAGGTACGCGCCTCCGGCGAACCTTACATTACACATCTAGTCGAAACTGCATTTCTAGTTGCTCAATTAAAACTCGATATTCCATCAGTAGAAGCGGCTCTTCTTCATGACACCATTGAAGATTGCGAAGTAACAGCGGAAGAGATCTCTACCCTATTTGGTCAAGAAGTTTCTGAGATCGTTGAAGGCGTTACAAAGCTTACTAGAATAGGTTTTGAATCCAAAGAAGAAAAGCAGGCT
Organism: uncultured Bdellovibrionales bacterium; assembly: GCA_964650155.1. Taxonomy (GTDB): domain Bacteria; phylum Bdellovibrionota_C; class UBA2361; order UBA2361; family J135; genus JAWXBT01. Next base: position 21,433 of record CAZYRE010000004.1, on the reverse strand, counting down.
GAAAACTTTAGAAAAATGCTCATAGCCATGGCTAAAGACATTCGTGTCGTATTAGTCAAACTATGTGATCGGTTGCACAATATGCGCACGATTGAGCATATGCCTCCTGATGCACAAAGAAGAATCGCACAAGAAACAAAAGATATTTATGCTCCGCTAGCTAACAGATTAGGTATCCATTGGTTAAAATCTGATCTTGAAGACCTTTGCCTGAAGGCTCTTCGACCTGAAGTTTATAAATTAATCGAGGAAAATTACGTTAAGCGTGGCTCCGAATGGAATTCCTACATTGATGATGTTTGCAATACGATAAAGGCAAAATTAGAAGAAAACGGTATCTCTGGATCGGTAAAGGGAAGGGCTAAACATTACTTTTCCATCTGGAAGAAGATGGATGAAAGTAATCTTACCTTTGATGAGATCTATGATGTTATAGGCTTTAGAATTCTCGTTCCAACTGTTAGGGCTTGTTATGAAACGCTAGGCATTCTGCATTCAAATTGGAGACCAGTTCCTGGGAGATTCAAAGATTATATCGCGATGCCTAAGCCTAACATGTACCAATCTCTACACACCACTGTGATTGGTCCAGGAGGCCAAAGAATAGAACTCCAGATTCGTACCCCCGAAATGAATAGAGTAGCCGAAGAAGGTATCGCTGCCCATTGGCGTTACAAAGAAGGTCAAGGCTCGATGGAGAACTCATTTGATCTTCAGTGGGTTAAGGATCTAGTAGAAACGCAACAGTATCTCAAAAATCCAGATGAGTTTATTCAATCAGTAAAAGGCGAACTGTTTCCTGAGGAAGTTTTTGTTTTCACTCCTAATGGAGATTTAATAAGACTTACCTTTAAATCGACACCTGTAGATTTTGCTTATGCTGTTCATACAGATTTAGGTCATCAAACAACTGGCGCAAAAGTTAATGGTCAGATCGTGCCATTAGATTATCAGCTTAGTAACGGCGATACTGTCGAGATTATTAGATCCAAGAGTCATGTTCCTAATAAAGATTGGTTGAATTTTGTTGCAACTGGCAAAGCAAAGCAGCGAATTCGTGCTTACTTGAAGCTACAAGAGAGAGAGCGCTCTCAGCAGATTGGTCAAGAGATTTTGTCCAAAGACCTGAGGAAAGTTAAGCAATCTGTTAAGAAATTAGAGAGCGACGGGAAGCTACTCAAGGTAGCAGAGCAGATGGGCCTGAAGAGTATAGAGGATCTTTTTGCAGAGATAGGCTACGGGAAAATTAGTTCAGCCAAGGTCGTGGCGGCCTGCTTACCTGAGGCTGTTGATATCGAAGAGAAGCTAAAGAAGCAGACCACCTCCTTAGAAAGAATCTTTGAACGCGCTGCTAGAGCTTCTAGAAAGAAAGTTGGTGTAGCTGTAAATGGCATTGATGACATGTTGGTTCGTTTTGCTAAATGCTGCGAACCTTTGCCGGGTGACAGAATTGTTGGCTTCATATCTCGGGGTAGGGGCGTAACTGTACATCTAGCAAATTGCGCTCAGGTTATGCAAAGCGATCCAATGAGACGCATTGATGTTACTTGGGATTCTGATGTTAAAACACCTAGAAGAGTTCGAGTTACCGTTCATTCTCAAGATCAAATGGGAGTCTTGGCAAATCTGACAAGTGCCATAACCACTAATGGAGCTAATATCGCAAACGCCCATGTTAGAACCTCTTCAGATCGCAAGGCAGTAAATTCATTTGAGATTTTAGTTGAAGATGCAAGACAACTTGAGAATATAATCAGAGCTCTTGAAATGGTTCCAGGAGTGATTAAGGTAGAGCGAGTTCGACATTTATCCGCGATGATAAATCTGGATTCAGACTCAGACCCAGGTGAGGAAGATTAATAATCAAATTTTATGAATTAACTAAGGAATAGATATGTTTAAGTATATCACCGAGGCACCTGGCGCACCTAAAGCTATAGGACCTTACTCTCAGGCAGTAGTAGCTGGTAATCTCATGTTTCTTTCAGGCCAAGTTCCACTTGATCCAAAGAGTGGTCAAATTGAGAGCACCGACATCACTGCTCAGACTAAACAGGTGATGACAAACATCTCCGCGGTTCTAGCAGCAGAAGGTCTCACCTTTAAAAATATAGTTAAAACCACGATTTTTCTGACTGACTTGAAACATTTTCAAATAGTAAATGAAATCTATGATGCTGCATTAGGTGGTGTACGACCAGCACGTTCCACTGTTCAAGTGGCAGCTCTGCCTAAAGGTGCCTTAGTCGAGATTGAAATGACCGCTGTAAGGAGTGCATGAAACGCTCTCTTATCCTAAGTAGTTTGATTTTTGCGATAATAGGTGTCGGCTTAGGTTATCTGCTTGCTCCACAGGGGAGTGTTGGCGCTGGAGAATCACCTAAGTCTGATTTGGCTCCTCGAAGTGAAGATGAACAGGAAATCATCGATGTTTATAGAAATACAAATGAATCTGTAGTTTTCATTACTACCGTTAGTATCTCCTTCGATATGTTTTCAGGATTACAGCCGGAGGAAGGAACAGGCTCTGGTGTTATAATAGATGCTGAAAAGGGGATAATACTTACTAATTTCCATGTGATTGAGAATGCAAAGCGGGTTGAGGTCTCCTTGGCACATGGCGGAGTCCATCCAGCAAAGCTTTTGGGTATAGAACCTGAATTAGATATTGCTGTGCTACGGCTTGTTGATCCTCCTAAAGGACTTGTTGCTGCAAACTTTGGTAATTCATCAACCCTTGAAGTCGGTCAGATGGTAATCGCAATTGGTAACCCATTTGGTCTCGATCGAACTCTTACTAGTGGTATCGTTTCAAGCCTTAATAGATCCATCCGACGCACTGATGGTTCGCTGATGAAGGGATTAATTCAAACAGATGCACCTATTAATGTTGGCAATTCGGGAGGACCTCTACTAGATAAAGCAGGAAGATTGATAGGTATTAATGCGGCTATTCTAAGCCGAAGCGGAGATTCTGCAGGAATTGGATTTGCAGTTCCTATTAATCAGATACGAAGAATTCTTCCAGAACTTGTTGCTACTGGTAAAGTTTTAAAGCCTGATTTTGGTTGGATACTCCTTGATACCGATCAGGGTCCCATGGTTCACCAAGTTATACCAGGAAGTCCAGCAGAGGCTGCAGAGGTGCAACCGATATTAAGGCGGCTAGATGGTACTTTTATCTCCGGTTATGTTCGGGATCTTGATAGAGCCGACCTTATTGTTAGTGTTAATGGTAAACAAGTTAGATCTAAAGATGAGGTAGAGAGCGCTATTTCTGAAAGTGGTGGTGGCCAATCCGTAGAATTTGAACTTCGTACGGGTGGTCGATTAGGTGAATCACGAAAAGTTAGTATTAAACCTCTTTTAAGATAAAAATGTCAGCAGTAGTTGAGACATTAACAGGCGCTTCTTCTGGACCAAGGATTCAGGTTCTGTCAGAAGCTGTAGTTAATCAGATATCTGCTGGTGAAGTGATTGATCGACCTGCCTCTGTTGTAAGGGAGCTAGTTGATAATGCCATTGATGCCGGAGCTACCGAGATTGCAATTGAGATTGAAGAAGGTGGTAGACGACTAATTCGAGTAACTGACAATGGTTACGGATTATGTAGGGAGGACTTGTTACTCGCTTTTCAAAATCATGCGACGTCAAAAGTTCGTACCGAAAAAGATTTAAATTGCATCACTACTTTTGGGTTCAGAGGTGAAGCTCTAGCTTCTATTGCTGCTGTTGCAAGAGTAGAGATGAGGAGCCGGGTTGATGACGCCGCTGTTGGATATCAGATTCGAGTTGAAGCAGGGAAAATTGTAGGTGTAGAACCATCTACTCGAGGTAAGGGCACGGATATCACTGTTCGAAATATATTTTTTAATACTCCTGCAAGAAGAAAGTTTCTTAAAACTGGGACAACAGAAGAAGCCAAGGTTAAGAGTTGGGTTATTCAGTCTTCTATTCCGAATCCTAATGTTAGTTATAAATTAATAGTCGATGGTAAATGTACCTTATCGATTCCAAAAGCTAAAAATTTTATTGATAGAGCTCGTGAATTTATCTCTGGCTCAATCTCAGAATTCTCTCATCAACACCATGATATCTTAGTGTCGGGACTAATTGGTCACCCTGGTGCAGCTACTTCAAAGTCCACTAATCTTCTTATTTTAGTTAACCGACGAGTCGTAAAAGACTCTCTCATCGTGAAAGCTGTTCGTGAGGGTTTCTCTTCAATGCTTAAGGGACCAGAAGTTCCTGTAGGTGTAGTCTCGATTGAACTTCCTATCTCTTTAGTAGACATAAATGTTCATCCTCAAAAAAGTGAAGTCAGATTTGTTTCCTCTGGTGAAGTTTTTGTAGCTGTTAGAGATGCGATAGTTGCTGCTGTTAATTCAATGCACGCACCTATCAATTTATCACCAAATTTCGAAGCTGAAAGTTATAGGATTCAGGAACCCGCGCCGAATTTTTACAATTATGATGATATTCAACCTTTGAGACCTGCTGTAGGAAATCAACTGCCATCAATGTTTTCATTTAATAATCAAGTTACTCCATCGAGGCAGGAGAATCCTAATATCTCATTTAAATATTCTGACTTGAAATTTATAGGTCAAATTTTTAAATGTTACTTGCTCTGCGAATATGAGGATGAATTCGTTGTTATAGACATGCATGCTGCCCATGAGCGAATAAATTATAATAAGATTCGAACCCAATTTAGAAAGCGAGCGATTTCAGAGCAACGTTTAGTTACCCCCGTTATCGTACCCCTTACGATAGAGGGGCACTCTAGAATTAAGGAGATTTCTAGTGGACTTGTAGCCTGGGGCTTTGATGTAGAACTATTTGGTGAAAACGACGTAGTCGTAAGAAGCGCTCCTTCTTTTATTAATATTACTGAAATTAGGTCACTTATTATTTCTCTTTCTGAAGAGCCGGTTAATTCACTGCTAGGTAAATCTGTCGATCAAGAAATTGACAGAATTGCGGCAAAGATTGCATGCCATGGTAGTATTAGATCTGGGAAACTTATGCAGAGAGAAGAAGCTTATTCTCTATTAAGTCAAATGGACGAAGCTGAGCTTTCAGGAGCTTGTCCTCACGGCCGTCCTGTAGCCGTGAAGTTCTCCTCGACAGATATCGAAAAGTGGTTTGGCCGTGATCGATAATGATCGATTAATCGTCCTAGCTGGTGCTACAGGATGCGGGAAATCTGCAGTAGCTGTAAAATTAGCAAAGGAAATTGATGGTGAAGTTATAAATGTAGACTCCATCCAGCTTTATAAAGGTTTCGATATTGGATCTGGAAAAATTCCGATAAGCGAGAGAGAAGGGGTACCTCATCACTTAATCGACATAAGAGACGCTGATAATCCTATCAATGTATCTGAATTTATAGAGTTAGCAGATAACGCAGTTAGTGATGTAATAAGACGAGGTAAAAAAGCAATCGTAGTTGCTGGAACAACTCTGTACCTAAAGTCTCTGCTACATGGTTTGGCAAAAATCCCAGGAAAAGACCCTAAAATTAGAGCGGATCTTGAATTACTAAAAACTGAAGAATTGATTTCAATTCTAAAGAGTAAAGATCCTAGTATTTTACTCTCTATATCATCAACCGATCGATTGCGACTCATTAGAGCAATAGAAGTAGAGCTGTTAACAGGAACGCCACTAAGTCTTCTACATAAACAACATTCTTATCAGGATATTCGTTATTCAACATTGGTGCTGCATCTTTGTTGGACCAGAGAAGATCTGTACTCAAGAATCGATTATAGGTGTAATGAGATGCTCAAGTTAGGATTAATCGATGAGACTTCTAAGTTAAGAGAACGATATGGGGAATCCTGCTTACCCCTTAAAAGCCTTGGGTATGCTCAAGCACTAAAATTTAACCAAGATACTTTTGATGAAAGTATGGTTTTATCTGAGATGCGTACTAAAACTCGTCAGTTTGCAAAACGACAATTAACATTCTGGAGAAATCAACCAGATGAGTTAGGCTGGAAAGTATCACCGAATTCCTTAGAAGGGTCACTCTTACAGTCGGAGAGTAAACCATTAAAAAAAGGGCAGCTATTACTCGATTTTCAAGTTTATAAGCTAAATTTTGCAAAATTACTCGAACGCCTCAATTCTATACCTAGTAGTAATTCCAAGAATGTTGAATTGTGGAGCTTGGCTGCTAAGCCTTTATTAGAGGTATGAGGGTATTAGCCCCTATTTTTGTATTTTTCCTCAAATTTTGATAGATCTTCCAACCCGTTACAGAATTTATATGACAGCTATTAAACACCCATTAGAGTTTGAAAAGCCACTAGTTGAGCTTGAGGACGTTCTTGATCGTCTTCGTAATCAACTGACCGCTGGTGACTCCACTGTGCGCGAAGAGTTCGCTCGTACTGAGCAACGGTTAGCTAAGTTACGTGGTGATGTATATGGTAAGCTTACAGCTTATCAACGAGTACAGCTCTCTAGGCATTTCGATCGGCCATGTTCATGTGACTATTTTGAGTTGATGCTAACTGATTTTGTTGAACTACATGGCGATAGAGCATTCAGAGATGATCCTGCAATCGTAGGTGGGATTGGTAAGCTTGGTACTCAGTCCGTAATGGCTATTGGTCAACAGCGCGGACGTACGACAGCGGAACGCTTGAAAAGAAATTTTGGTATGCCTAATCCAGATGGATACAGGAAGGCGCTTCGGCTGTTCAAGATGGCCGAAAAATTTAAGATTCCTATAGTTAACCTTATCGATACCCAGGGTGCATTTCCAGGACTTGAGGCAGAAGAGCGCGGACAAGCCGAAGCCATTGCTCGCAATTTATATGTTCTATCTGAAGTAAAAGTTCCTGCAATCAGCGTAGTCATAGG
>CAZYRE010000004.1:0-14457 GCA_964650155.1 uncultured Bdellovibrionales bacterium | reverse complement strand
AAAGTCGCTCTTCTTCAACATTTAAATCAACTTTCTCAATTTAGCGTTCAGGAACTATTGGATAATAGATATCAGAAGTTTCGTAGAATGGGTCCCTTTACTGAGAATTAGGAAAAGTACATAGTCACAATTATGGGTAAAGATACAATTGAAATGAATGGCGTTATTAAGGAGTGTTTTCCAAATACTACCTTTCGCGTGGAATGTGATAACGGCCATGAAATTCTGGCCTACTTAGCTGGTAAGATGCGTAGATTCTATATTCGAGTACTACCAGGAGATAGGGTAACTGTTGAAATATCTCCTTATGATCTATCCAAAGGTCGTATTGTAAAACGTGTTACCGGCACTGCTCCTAGTTCAAATTCAGGTCAGGAATCACAGGGCTAATTTTTAGCTCTTTAATCAGTTCGTACCTCCCAGAGTTTTTAGAAGCTCAAACGGGTAGATTCCAGTCGAGTGTCCATCACCCCAGGTAATGCTAATCGCATAATTTCCTACTGCATCAATACTTTTTATAAGATGAGATTCTTCTGCGGTATGTTCTATAACTCGTAGAAGAGAACTTTTTACTTGTTTACGTATTGGACGAGAATGTTCACCCTCACCGCGCTTCTCTCTACAGGAAGCACAAGGGCAGTGTGACCGTAGTTTGATCGACGGTATCTCCGTTTTTGAACCATCAGACCAAACAATGTCTAGTGAGCTTTCATGTCTTTTAACTTGCTTAGGATAACTCATCATTTGAAATCCTTTCCTTTGATGAACGACCACCTTATAATAGAAGCCTAAGTTATTAAAATCTCCAAAAGATTGACATGGAGTCAAGCGCCTTACCCAATATCGCAAGCAAATTCGAGGCAGATCGGAAATTAAGATCTCTACCTGGCGAACTTCTACTCCTTGGTAAGGTTCGAGCCACTTCAGATCCGGTAGTAATCAAGATCTACGGATCTGGTGTTTTAAATCGTACGCAGGAAGAGAAATTCAAAAAAACCATAGAACTTAGCTCACAATTAAAACATGGCAATCTTGCTGAAATAAAGGATTATGAGATCCGACCAGAAGGTGGAGTTGTTGCTTTTGTAACGATAACGGGGCCCTTTCTTTTTGAATTTATTGAAAAGACAGATCTAAAAAATGTGCCCTTGAGAGCAAGAGTAGATTTTTTAAAAGGGTTAGCCGACGTCATCTCTTACCTACATCAAAAGGTAGGACCACTTGGAACAATACATCCTGCAAATATTATAGTTGGAGGTAGGACAGGAAAGGCAATATTTATAGATCCAGGAATTGGCCGCAGGTCTAGCCTATCTATCTCTGGATTTTCATCATTGGTTACACCTTATACTGCTCCAGAAATTATTACAGGTGGGCAGCTTACTGTGGCCTCGGATGTATTTAGTTTCGCCGCCCTAGCGTTCATGTTCCTAACCGGCCACCGACCATTCTCTGGCGAAAATACGATATCGATTGTTGCTTCAATGCTAGCGATAGAGAAGCCTGAAATATGCAAAAATTTGAATATCGTCAGCAAAAATCTAAATGATATTTTTCAAAACTCCTTAGCTGAAAATGCGACTAAACGAGCTAGTGGAATAACTTCCTTTATGGACTCAGTAGAGTCCGAGTTAATATCTCGTGAGATCTTGGAACCATCAAAGGTATCCGTGGATTTTCGAAAAGATTCTTCTGATACACCCGAACCTAAATCACTCACAAAAAAATATAGCTCGCAAAAGTTGAAAACTGCAGCTGCTGTTTTTGCTGTCGTTGTAATACTGAGTTCATACGTAGTCTTCAATCTGCTAGATTCAGGCTCGTCAGGTTTGTCCCGGGATGACTTGAAATTTAATTCTGTTACGGCTCAAGATGTCGTATCTCAACCTACAGAGTTAACTATAGATCCTACTAACTTTGATTCAGGCCTGCTGCCAAAGCTTAGCCAGGAAGAGCTAGCTGCTCTTATTTCTAATCCCTTAACTAATGAGGATCTTGGACTTTTAGTATTGTCTGAGGCCAATAATAGGAAGATTTTACTACGCCCAGAGCTATTCGAAAGTGCCCTGCATAGCCCAAATTATAGGGTCAAAATCGGTGCACTAAAAGCATTAGAAAAGGAGGGGCAAGGGGCAAGTCTTTCAGATAAAGTTTTAATGTTATCTTCAGATGAGGATCCATTAGTCAGAGGTTATGCAGCACGGACCCTTGGCAGAGTTGGAAACTCTAGTATTATAGGTGGTCTAGAGGATTGGTTGTCCAAAGAGAAGGATACTCAAATCCAAGCTGTTATAAGAGAATCAATTCAAATTATTTCAAAACGGTTAGGCTAAATTGGTTATGTCAAAATCTCTACGAGTTTCTTTATCTCTTCTCGCAATTGTTCTCATCTCTGGTTGTGCCCGCAGGTCGATTCAACCCAATCCATCATCAAAGTCTGTTCCGTATTACCATCTAGTACGATATCCCGGCGAGACATTAGGTCTTCTTGCCAAATGGTATACTGGAGATGTTAAAAATTGGGAAAAGATAAAGTTAGCTAATCCTAATCTCAACCCATCAAGGATAGAGATTGGAGATTCAGTAGTAATTCCCGAAGATATTCTTGTAAAACGGGAAAAGTTACCTCAGGATTTTGTCATTTCTGATGTCAAGAATGTTCCCGATAATGCACCAGCTGAACCAGCTACAATTAATTCGGCTCAGGAAGAGATCGTTCCACCTACTAAGGAGTCTAATCCTGAAACATCAAAACTTGCTCCAGCAACAGAAGAGCTAATTAAAACCAGAGACGATCTTTGGCGTGAACTTATGGGGGAGTGATTTTCTTTAAGTGAGCCAAGAAATCTTTTGGTTCAAGAAATCCTGTTAGTCGGGAGTCCTTAATTTCAGTACCGTTACCATCAATAAATAAAATAGTTGGTAAACCAATCACTTTAAAGTCACGCTCGATTTCGTCAGTAGTATCATTAGGTATAGTAAAATCAACTCTAGTTGGTACGAATCTACTCTTAAGAGCTTTTATGACCTCTTCATCCTTGAATGTGACAGAGTCGTATTCTTTGCATGCTCCACACCAGTCAGCATACAGATCCACAATGGCAATTTTGTTTAGATCTTGCGCAGTAGCTACTCCTGCATCAATTGAGTTTGTCCATGTTAAAGTTTCCGCCTCAACCTGAAGAGTCTCTTTCTCAACGGTAGATGATCGTTCAATTGCAAGTGGTATTCCAAAGCAGGTAAAAGCTAGCGTTAAAGCAGAAAAGATTTTTAGAGAAGGTACATCCTGAGATGAGGCTATTAAGCCCAATATAAATGATGAGATGATAGCTATTGTAATAACTATGATTTCATAAAATTTGAACGGATTAATCTGAATATACTTAAAAAAAGGACTCAAGAACATTAAGGCTACAATTATAATCGCACTGCTCATGATTAGCTTAGTAGTACCCAACCATGAGCCTGAGCGTGGAATTTTCTTAGCTAGATCGTGATAAGTTCCCAATACGACAAATATCATGCCCAATCCAAGAGCATGCACGAAAAGAAGTAAACTGCCTAAGCCAGGTTTGCCGCTAGAGCCAGCAACTAAAAGAATAGAGGCCAGTACTGGGCCTGTGCATGGAGCTGCTATAACCCCGCTTACTAACCCCATAGCAAAGGCTCCCGTAAAGCCCGCACCACCAACTTTACTAGCCTTGTTTTGAATATGACCCGCGAATTGAAAGCGGAATATGTCTAACCCAGCTAATGCTAGTATTATTAGAAGTATTCCAATACCAAGGCTTACGAATGGATTAGCTATGAAAGATCCAAAAAACGAACCAGTAAGTGCAGAAACTAGTCCTAGTCCAGTATAAGTGGTTGCTATTCCAAAAACATAACAGAGGGACACTAAAAACGATTTTAATCTCGAAGTAGAGGCATCTCCCTTAAAAATAGCTAGGGTAACTGGAATGAGGGGATAGACGCACGGAGTAAAGCTAGTAAAGATGCCAGCTACGAAAACAAGCCACAGTTGGCCACTAAGGGAGAGATTTAGTAGGTCTTGAGCGGTTATAGGTGACATTGTACTCTCTTCTTATTGATGAGAAATTTTTACCACCACCCGGAAGACCACACCAGTAGGAGAACACTTGGCTAGTAAGATTAAAGCAAAAGCTAAATCCCCTTTACGCGCAGTCTTTCCTGGTTCTTTCGATCCTCTAACCAAGGGTCACGTTGATATTGTACGTAGGTGTCTACCGCTCTTTGACGTAATCGTAATCGGAGTTCTTCACAATCCGGATAAAAATACTTTATTCACTGTGGAAGAGCGATTGGCTTTGATACGAAAAGAGTTTGCTGATTGTAAATCAAGAGTTATAGCCCAGAGCTTCTCTGGCCTGCTCGTAGATTTCTGTCATCAAGTTGGCGCCGTTGCCGTTATTCGAGGGTTACGTGCAATTTCGGACTACGATTATGAAGCCCAGATGGCGTTAATGAATAAAAATCTTGCTGAAGATATTGAAACATTATTCTTAATGACCTCTGAGAAACATTCATATATTAGCTCTAGTTTAGTTCGCCAAATTGCCCAATTTGGTGGAGACGTATCTCTATTAGTTACTGGTCATGTCGCAAAAGCTCTTCATTCAAAGTTCAATGGCAAACGCTTTAAAAAGGGGAAAGGGTGATGACTACTTTGAATCATAGAATTCAAGGGATAAAGGGAAGTGCAACCTTAATACTCAAGGAAAAGGCCGATAGACTTAAAGCTTCCGGTAAAAAAATTATAAATCTTGGACCAGGCGAACCAGACATTGACACCCCCGAGCATATAAAAGATGCCGCCATAAAAGCCTTAAGAGAAGGAAAGACGAAATATCTCGCCGTTGCAGGATTGCCTGAACTTAGAGAAGCGCTAGCGAGTAAATTTAGAAATGAAAATAAATTAAATGTCGATTCTTCTTCTGTAATAGTAACCAATGGCGGGAAACAGGCACTACTAGAATCTTTTGATGTTCTTCTTGAGCCAGGCGATGAGGTGATTATACCAGCGCCATATTGGGTAAGTTATCCGGAGATGGCAAGACTGGCAGGTGGTGTTCCGGTAATAATTCCGAGCGATCCTAAGAACAGATATCGATTGTCCCCTGATCTCCTCAAAAAGTATATTTCGAATAAATCAAGAATTCTGGTGCTTAATTCACCTTCAAATCCTAGTGGAGCGTCCTACAGCAGAAAGGAATTAGAGGATTTGGCAGAGGTTGTTCTCAAACATAATCTAATGGTCGTTTCCGATGAGGTGTACGAAAAGATTGTTTATGATGGATACGTATCCACCTCGATTGGTTCTTTGAGTAAAGAGATGGAAAGTCGGACTATTACTGTCAACGCATTGTCAAAAACTTACTCTATGACCGGCTGGAGGATCGGCTACGCTTGTGGACCCAAGGATGTAATAGCCGCGATGGTTAGACATCAAGGTCAGACCACTTCTAACGTTTGCTCGATTACTCAATACGCTGGTCTTGCAGCGATCACAGGAGATCATTCTTTTCTCCCACCACTAATTGAAAACTACAAACGGAGAAGAGACCTCGGTTTGCGCGCAATTGAATCGATGCCCGGCTGTTCCGTTGTTGAGAAACCCGAAGGAGCTTTCTTCTTATTTATAAGGATAGAACCACTTATCGGACGACGTTGGCGTGGTGGCACTATTAACAATTCTCAAGACATTGCTAATATGCTACTGGATGAAGTCGGCGTAGCTTTGCTGCCTGGTTCTGAATTTGGCGATGATGGTGCAATAAGAATTAGTTATGCTCTTTCTGATGCAGAACTTGAATCTGGACTGAAAGCGATGACTCAACTTTTCATTTCTTTGAAATGATACTGTGCAATGCTTATATCCCTGCATAATGTCCGTAAAGCGAGATAAGTTCATCATATAAATTCTGTGCGTCAGCAAGGCGTTCACTAAAGGATCGCCCGTAAGGGTCTAAAGAGCGAGATTGCTCTTCAGCAAACTTTTCTGGATCTGCTTTAGCTTTCTTAAGTTGTAAATTGCCGCCCTTGCAAACCTTTTTTGCTTTTCCCTTCAGACCATTACATTTAATCCCTTTTGTTTTCTTTAAGGAAAGAGTTGTGGCAGCAAAGGATGGAAAGCCTGAACCGTTTTTATTAAAATAATCTGAGAGATCACCAAATATCTCACTCATGTCACCGAGTCCCGGTATATTAGACATGAAATCAGAGCCAGCGAATAAGGATCCTGCAAATCCATCTGAAAGATTTTGTCCGTTACCATTGCCAAATAAGTCACTAGCAAGGCCTCCTAGAGCATCATCTAGTGCACTCTTAATACCTAGCGCGTCAAGCAATTGTCCAAAAACCTGCTTGTATGGACCTAATAATCCAGTGAGTTGAGATTGTAGAGGACCAGCAACCGCTTGTGAGTTGGCTAAATTGGAAAGAGCCGAGCTCAGATCGATTCCGCCCAAAGAATTACCTTTTGCATTAAATATGTTGGTGAAACCAGATAAAGAGAGCTGGCCACTTCCAAGTCCACCACTAGCAAAGGCGGAAATAGCATTGCCAATTCCACTTCCTACATCTCCAATAACATCCACTAATTTATCAACGCCATGTATAGTTGCCTTACCAATTTTTTCACCTAGCGCTATAAGATCCAGCCCACCAGTTCCTTGACTAAATGAAGAATCAAAATCAATTGATCCAATGGAATTCATAATCGAAGTAAGCACGTCTTTGCCCTTTTCAATAATCTGGCCGTTTGAAACAGATGAGCTCAATAGTTGAGTAGCGAAATCTTTTGCGGCATTTAATCCACCTGGTCCGCTTGATGCCGATGACAGTTTGTATAGTTTTACTCCTTGTTTAGCTAAGTCAGATATCGACATGTTCGTCACATCGATCTCAGTATTCTTGGCATTTAATGAATCCTTTGCGGATTTGATTGCCACAGGGTCACCTGATGCTTCTGCCTGCGAAAGATTGCCCTCTAAATTTATTTTCTCAACTGCTAACGTAGTAAGCTTTGCGGTGAGAGCATTTTGTTGCGCCGCTTTTTGTGTAATTTTTTGAGTTAATAAAGAGTTGAAGTTTGCAGAGTTGCCTGAATTAGCTGATTGAATCAGCGGTCCTAAGTCATCAGAAATGAAATGATCCGATGCGAATTTCATCGCATTAGCAACAGTGATTTTATTCTCAACCTTCGACCAAGCCTTTTCAAATACACTTTTGCTCTGCTCCGCACTACTTTGAGAGGATCCTGAAGCACCATTGCTTGAATTTAGTTCTGCACCAGAATCTTTTAGTTCCTGAGAGACCGAGCTTAGATCACTGGAGCTACCATTGAAGAAATCATACACTTTATCTAGGTCATCTTTGTCAGCTTCAAGTAGCATTTTGGAAAAGGGCCCACCGTACTGTCCCCCAAGTACATTTACTGTTTGTGCAAAATCTGCCTTGTCGTAACTAAAATCAGATAAGCCAGGAAGGAGTTGGCTTGCCACCTGAAATCCCTGAATATTGCCTAGTAATGGGGCAAGAGTTGAAAAGACTCCTGTAATACTGCTTAAATTACCGGAGGCAATATTTTGCATTGCATTTGTAATCGCTCCTCCATTACTTCCTACCAACGAGGAAAGTACACCGACCTTTCCAAGTACTTTACTTAAGTATGGAGTGATAACTTGAATTATTTTACCAGCGGCTTTTCCAAGGATACCAGCAATTCCACTTCCAGCAGCCTGAGACGTAGGAGTGTAACTCGTGATTTGACCGTAGGTATTCTGAACTAGAAGTAGAACAGATATGACTAAGCACAGACCTTGCCTCATAATCTTCTTATAACCACGCAAAGAAAACCTATTAGAGAATTGCTCCCCATCAGGGTTATGCAGTGATAATATGAACTAGTGCTATTCTATTAAAGCCAACGCTTTCTTCTAAAATATAGAAGCATTCCAATAGTTACTATAAACAACAGAATCACAAAAAACCAAAAACCATGTGGATTATGCAGTAATGGCATAACCTCGAAATTCATCCCGTAAATGCCAACCATTATATTTAGTGGGGCTAATACAGTGGTAATTATTGCCAGAATTCTCATGGTGTCGCCTAGGCGCACATTCGAAAATGCAAAATAGGCATCTCGTACACCTTGAATATTATCAATTAATTTATCCAAGGTGTTGATGAGTGAAACTGCTTGGTCATCGATGTCTTTAAAGTAACGTTTGCGTTCTGGAGCTACGATTGGGGATGTTTCATTTGCTAACCTTAAGACGATGGCTCGCTGTGCTCTAGCAATTTGGCGAAGAGTTACGAGCTCTCGTTTCATATCGAGAATTTCGTACATCTCAAAGTCCTCAAGTCCATTGATTGCTGCTTCTTCGAGAGTATCAATCTTACGATCAAAGAGTTCTAACCCACGCTCAAAGCGGTCAATGCCTACATCTATAATTCTATGAGCAATTGCATCTGGTCCTAAAGCAAGAGTTTTATCAGGATGTTGTTTTACCTGTCTCAGTACCGCTTCTAACCAGGGGATATCTTGAGTTCTGATAGTTATAACGAATCTTTCAGAGAGATACATTGCTACCTGAGAGGTAAACTCCTCTTCTTCGCTGTGATCTCTAGGTTCAGTTTGTGAACGAGACTTTGTATACTCTTGGGGCCTTAAAGTGAGCCCTCTAAAGATAATAAAAAGGTACGATCCGTAATCCTCTAACTTTGGAAAGTGGTCCAGGTCTAAGCTGTCTTCTATTGTAAGTTCGTGTAGGTGAAAGTGATGAGCTAGTGCTGTAACTACTTCTCTGTCCTGGGTCTCTACGTCAATCCATATACTTTCAGCACCGTTAATCTCATTAAGTCGATCAATAGACTCTAGAACCTTCAAGGTAGAGTCCTGTCCGACTGAGTAGATGCTCACGGTCATAAAGCTAGGCCTGTGTATATGGCTTAAATATCTAGGTAGTTGAGGGGGGAGTCTATAGAAAAAAACGCAGCAAATAAAGGCGTTTGCAAAATCTTGTCAAATACGGCAAATAATACACCTTCTGTATTTAAATGAAGCGACGTAGCTCAGGTGGTTAGAGCGTGGCATTCATAACGCCAAGGTCGGTGGTTCGAGCCCACCCGTCGCTACCAGTTTCATGTCTCGACCAAATGTTTCTGTCGAAAATGGTATTAAAAATAATTTGCCTGCCGGAAGCAGGATGCTCCTAGGAGTCTCTGGCGGTATCGATAGCATGGTCATGTTAGATGCCTGCAATCACGCGGCTAGAGAACTGAACCTTCACTTAGAAGTTGCACACATAGACCACGGCATTAGATCAGATTCACACCTTGATGCTTCTCTAGTTAGAGAAGCTTGCGCGATGAGGCAGATCTCATTTCATTTACACAAACTCACTGCTCCTCAGAAAGGAACTAATATCGAAGCCTGGGGTAGAAAAGAGAGGTATTCATTTTTCAAAAAAGTTAGAGAATCCCAAAAACTTGACTGGGTAGCGACTGCTCATACTGCCAACGATGTAGCCGAAACCTTACTAATGAGGTTAATTTCTAATAAGGAGTTAACCTCAATTGCTCTCAAGGAAGAGCAACGAAGATTGATTCGTCCATTACTCACAGTCACCCGTGCAGAGATTGAAAAATACTCAAAGACTCACAAAATTATTTACAGAGAAGACTCTACGAATTCAGATATCGATATTTTGAGGAACAAAATTAGATTGAATCTAATTCCTTTTTTACAGAAGGAATTTGAGCCCCGTATTACAGATATCCTTTCAGAGAGAGCCTCAGCAATTCATGAAGATGAGTCCACATTAAGACTGGTTGTAAATGGTTTATTTAATGATTTGAAATTTGTTGAAAATAATAAGGTCTGGCGTAGGGAGTTAACGGCGAAACTTCAATCTCAACCTATTGGAGTCCAGTGGAGAGCTGTTAGGATGATGCTAAAGGACAAACTCGGTTTTAACCTTAGTAGGAAAAGGTGTCTTGAGGTAGTTGATTTAATCGTAGGTGGACGGATAGGAGTTGAGCTTCCAGGTGGTTTTAGAGTTAAAACACACGAGGGGGGCATTATATTTGAGAAAGCTTGTGACTAAATGCCATTTTATTTACTCTAAGCCTCAAATATTTAAAGCTTTTTAACCCTAACCAGTCTCTAAAATAGATAGGCTACGGGAGTTAATCTCAATACGTTGGAGGCATATTTTGGGCCAGGTTTCACGAAGTTTAATCTTTTGGATAATTCTCTTCATGCTTTTCATGACTCTTTACAGTGTCATGAAGGGTGTTTCAACTCATGAAAAGGAAGTTTCGTATTCTGAGTTACTTACCAGAATCGAGCAGGGAAATGTTGACTCAGTTTTAATGGAAGGCAACTCAATAGTCGCCACCCTAAAGAATCAGACAATTCCTGTTAAGACAACTAAGCCATCTGATGACAACACTCTTGTACCGATGCTTAGAAAGTCAGGTGTAGACATCCGAGTTCGCGAACCTAATGAACAACCTTGGTATATGATTCTGGCAGTCAATGCTTTGCCAATGCTTATCCTAATAGGTATTTGGGTTTTCTTTATGCGCCAAGTTCAGATGGGTGCTGGTAAGGGAATGAGTTTTGGTAAGAGTCACGCTAAATTACTAACTGAAAATCAGGTTAAAATAACCTTCAAAGATGTCGCTGGTATTGATGAGGCTCGTTACGAACTTCAGGAGATCGTTGATTTCCTAAAAGATCCGAAGAAATTTACCCGACTTGGCGGACGTATCCCTAAGGGCGTACTTCTTGTTGGAGCTCCAGGTACTGGAAAAACTCTACTTGCTCGAGCGATTGCAGGGGAAGCCGGCGTTCCTTTTTTTAGTATTTCAGGGTCAGATTTCGTAGAAATGTTTGTTGGTGTTGGCGCGAGTCGTGTCAGAGATCTTTTCGTCCAAGGAAAGAAACATGCACCTTGCATAATTTTTATCGATGAAATCGATGCCGTAGGACGTCATCGTGGCGCTGGAATGGGAGGCGGACATGATGAAAGAGAGCAGACTCTTAATCAATTACTTGTCGAGATGGACGGATTTGAAAGTAATGAAGGGGTAATTCTAATTGCCGCTACAAATAGACCTGATGTTCTAGATCCTGCTCTACTTAGACCGGGACGATTTGATCGAAGAGTGGTGGTTCCTTTGCCAGATATCAATGGACGCTTGGGAATTCTAAAAGTGCATACCAAAAAGTCTCCTATCGATGAGAATGTAAATTTAGAGGTTATCGCTCGAGGTACCCCTGGATTCTCTGGCGCTGATTTAGAAATATTAGTGAACGAAGCTGCTCTAAATGCTGCTAGATTAAATCGTGACAAGGTAACCAAAGTTGATTTTGAGTTCGCAAAAGACAAAGTCATGATGGGCGCAGAGAGAAGATCTCTTGCTTTGAGCGAAAAGGAGAAGAAAGTTACTGCGTATCATGAGTCTGGACACGCGATCGTTGCCAAATTACTTCCAAATTCAGACCCAGTTCACAAGCTTACAATTGTTCCAAGAGGAATGGCTTTAGGGTTGATGCAACAGCTTCCTGAAGGGGATAAACACACATATTCTAAAGACTACTGGATGGATCAGTTGGCCGTTTTCTTTGGAGGTAGAGCAGCTGAGGAGATCGTATTTGGAGAGATCACTACTGGTGCCGCTTCAGATATTGAACAGGCAACAAAGATTACCCGTCGTATGGTTTGCGAATGGGGTATGAGCGAAGAGATGGGACCTGTTGCTTACGGAGGCCAAGAAGGTTCTGTATTTTTGGGTCGAGATTTCTCTACACGAAAAGAAGTATCAGGGCAGACACTTCTAGCTATCGATAAAGAAGTTAAGCGCATTATAGAGAGCCAGTATAAACTAGCTAAGAAATTACTCAGTGAGCACACTGACACTCTGCACAGAATGGCAACTGCTGTGATCGAGAAAGAAACTCTTGATTCAGATGATATCGAGAAAATTATGAAAGGGGAGAGTCCTTCGTCAGGTCCTGCTGGAGGCACTGGTAATAATGGTTCAGGTGTAAGCGAACATTCAAAAGTTTCTGTTGCTGCTTAACATGAACGTTTGGACCACGATGGTGGACAGTCAATTATGGGGTTCTTAGGGTTAGAGTATAGTTTTGTCCGTCAGATACTCGATACCGCTATAGTTGCGTTCTTAATTTATCGTGGTCTCCTAATTATCAAAGGAACAAGAGCAGCGCCAATGCTTGGCGGACTTGCTATCTTAATGGTTCTTTATGTTATTTCTCGTCCACTTGGCTTAAATGCAGTTGCTTGGATACTTGGTAATTTTCTTAGCTCAATCATCATCATCATCATTGTTCTCTTCCAGGACGAGATCCGACGAGGACTAACTAAGGTTGGACTACAGCCTATATTTGTTAGATTTGGAAAACCTATCCTTCATGACACACTTGATGAATTGAGCCTAGCATGCGCCAAACTATCTAGAGATAAACTAGGAGCCCTCATTGTTATTCAACAAGAAGTTGGTCTCGATGAGGTAGTAGAGGACGGAGTTGCGCTTGATGCCAAAGTTGATAGGAAACTACTTTATAGCTTATTTCTAAAAGAAGGACCTCTCCATGATGGTGCCACCGTAATTGAAGGGCCTCGGATTAAAGCCGCAGGTTGCGTTTTGCCACTTACTTCAAACCCGGATTTAGATCCAACGCTAGGTACTAGACACCGTGCCGCAATCGGTATCTCAGAACGAAGTGATGCTATCATTATCGTTGTATCAGAAGAGAACGGTGGAATTTCCATAGTACGTGAAGGTAAAATAACAAGGAATCTTGACGCATCTATGTTACGTGACGCCTTGCATAGATTGATTACAACTCATGAAGCAGAAAGTTTGGAGGACCTAGATGGGCAACAATCTCGGTCTTAAAATATTTGCAATAGCTGCAGCGATTGCGCTGAATTATTACGTTAATAGTGAGACACATATCTCAGTGGTAGGATTTTCTGCCCCCATTCAGGTTTCTAATATCCCAGAGGATAAAGTTTTGGTTTGGCCACTTGGTCCTAAAGTTCAAGTCACTGTTAGAGGACCCTCTTACCTGGTATCTCAGGTTGTAACATCAAACCTGATGTACGAGATTAACGTTCCAAAAGATGCGGGAAATATTTATCGAACAGAACTTGCTAAGAATGCTTTGAAGCTACCGCCTTCTGTTGAAGTTTTATCGATTGAACCAACTCAATTAGAATTTAATTTTGATAAACGCGTTGAGAAGGATATCCCAGTTGTAGTCCCCAGATATGGGAGCTTACCTGAGGATGTAAAGTTAGTGTCAATGGATGTAAAGCCATCAGTTATTAGAGTTTCTGGTCCTGAAACGGTTGTTAAAAAACTAGTCAGCGTTGAGACTAATCCAGTTGACTTCAGGGATTTACGAGAGGATGTAACAAGAAAACTAGAACTAAGAAATCCTGGCAACTTAGTTGAAATGAAAACGACATCTGTTGAGTTGACCCTTGAACTTGCAGCCCTCGATATCATCAAACAATTTGCTTCTTTACCTCTTGAAATCAGGGGTGGAGTTGGTCTTTCTTATAATCTTACGCCATCACTGGTTACTGTTGAGATAGCTGGTTCCTCTGCTATAGTCGAAGGTATGGTTGCTTCTCAGGTACTACCGTATGTTAGAATCAGCCCGAATGCTAAAAAAGGTGATGAGGCCACCGTTGATGTCGAGATTCCTGCTGGCGTCTCGCTCAAGAGAATTACTCCACCTAAAGTGACTGTTCAGGATGTAATTGGGACAACCGCACTTAAGCGTTGATGCCCACTCCAAATAGACACCAAATAAATAGGATTTTTAAATGAGAAAGTATTTTGGCACCGACGGAATTAGAGGAACGGCCAATATCGCGCCACTCGATCCGGAAACCTTGGTAAAGATTGGCAGAGCGATAGCTTCTGTTTTCCTCAAAAGCCCAAGAAAGCATAGGATCCTTATTGGAAAAGATACACGACTTTCTGGTTACATGATTGAAACTGCTCTTTCTGCAGGCATCACAGCTATGGGTGTTGATGTAATGCTGACAGGACCAATTCCAACTCCTGCAGTAGCATATTTAACCAGAAGCATGAGAGCGGACGCTGGTATTGTAATTTCCGCTTCTCATAATTCATACGAAGACAATGGAATCAAAATTTTTGGAGCTGACGGTTATAAATTAGCTGACGCTCTAGAATTAGAAGTTGAGAAACTCATTGATGGCGGACAACTTAGTAATATTACAGCTAAGCCAACAGATATAGGTAAGGCCACAAGAATAAACGATGCGGTTGGTCGTTATACTGTTTTCCTAAAAAGTCATTTTCCTAGAGAGCTGACATTAGATGGGATGAAGATTGGATTTGATTGTGCCAATGGTGCTG
>CAZYRE010000003.1:0-49837 GCA_964650155.1 uncultured Bdellovibrionales bacterium | reverse complement strand
TACCGGATTTATACAAAGCCGGAAGATAGACTTAAGCAGATGCTTTTTGGCAGGTGGAAGCGGTACTACCGGGAATTCTGGGCGCTTCGGGAGATGAATCTCGAGATAAAGCGCGGTAGTACTGTTGGAATCCTGGGAAGAAATGGAGCCGGGAAATCAACATTGCTACAGATAATGTGTAATACGCTTGCCCCTACAAGTGGTGAGGTGAAAGTTGGCGGAAGGATAGGGGCGCTTCTCGAATTAGGAACAGGGTTTAATCCAGAATTTACTGGTCGAGAGAATGTTTTCTTGAATGGATCGATCTTAGGGTTAAGTGAAGCAGAGATTCATGAACGGTTTGATGATATCGCTGCATTTGCTGATATTGGATCGTTCATCGATCAGCCAGTAAAGACATATTCCAGTGGAATGTTTATTAGATTGGCATTCTCTGTAGCTATAAATATTGACCCAGATATTTTAATTGTGGATGAAGCATTATCAGTCGGAGATGTTCAGTTCCAAGCAAAATGTTTTAGGAAATTTGAAGAATTTAAGAGACAAAATAAAACAATTATTTTTGTGACTCATTCCCCCGATCAGGTAGTGCGCCACTGTGATCGTGCCATTCTGATAGAAGGCGGAAAAGTTAAAGAGGACGGTCGCCCTAAGGATGTAGTTAATAAATATCTGGATCTGTTGTTTGGTGCTTCACCGATCCAAGCCAAGAATGAAATTGAGGAGATAGTTGACGAAGCCCATCCCTCTCATGAGAGTTTTAAAGGAAATGTTGTAGCCAGTGAGAATGCTGTTGTTAGAGAGTTTATCGCCACTGAGCCAGCTGGAGACGGACTCGCATTGCGCCCAGGGTTCAACCGGAATGAGTATCGCTGGGGGGATAGGAGTGCAGAGATAGTGGATGCCCTTTTGGCTACCCAGGAACGAACTAATCTTAATAACTTTGCGGCTGATGAAAAGTTAACTGTTTACATGAAGGTTAAGTTCAACCGGAATGTTGCTAAGCCCATCTATGCTCTAACAATAAAGACCCCAGATGGTATTACTATTTATGGTACCAATTCCAGGGATTGGGATGGGCGTGCCCTTTTTGTGCCCAAAAAATCAGGCGAAATCGTTACTGTTCGCTTTTCAGTCGTTCCCCATTTAATGACTGGACACTATCTTCTATCTTTCGGCGTGGTGGATCAGGTAGACTCTGAGGTTGTGCCTCTTGATAGGAGGTACGATGTGCTTGAAGTTTACGTTACTAATGTAACTAAGAGTTTTGGTCTGGCAGATCTTAGGATGGATTTTGCCATGGTTGGATAAGGGTATGAAAAATTTAAGAAGACATTCTTTCGCGTCATGAACATCCTTTAATGCCGCTCCAGAATGTCTTCTTAAATTTTTCATACCCTTATCCAACCCTGTGGAGAATACAGTGAGTGTGAATGTTACATTTTCAGACGGAATAGATACTGAGGAGTATCTGCTATCTGCTATTTCAGAGGCGAAGGATTTATCTCTTCAGAGTAGAGAATTAAGAACAGCTATTCGCGATTGGCCGAGTGAGTATCATCTGACTCCAGCCAGAGCAAATATTTTCAAAGCATTTGATTTGTCAAAAGTGCAAAGTGTTCTTGAAATTGGCGCAGGCTGTGGCGCAGTTACTAGATTTCTTGGTGAGAAAGGATTCAAAGTTGTTTCAGTTGAGGGGAGTAGAGCCAGAGCAAATATCTGTGCGGCAAGATGTAGGGACCTACAAAATATTTCTGTGGAATCTGTTTCCTTAGAAGATTTCTCCTCGCCACTTAAATTTAGCATGGCTACTTTAATTGGAGTCATGGAGTACTTCCCTGCGTTCTCGGACAAGAAGGATCCGATTACTGAGAATCTAAAAAAGATCTATAACTCTCTTGAATCTGATGGAACTCTAGTAATAGCAATCGAAAATAAATTAGGTCTTAAATATTTAGCCGGATATCCAGAAGATCATCTAAGCCGCCCATTCATAGGAGTTGAAGGAAATTATTCCTCCAAAGATCCTCAAACCTTTGGCCGCAGAGAATTAGAGATTATTCTGTCAAATGCTGGATATAATAATATTCAGTTTGTTTATCCATATACTGATTACAAGATCCCAACAGTGTTGCTGACTGAGAAAGGAGTCACGCATGACTCATTCCGAGCAGGAGATTTGTTATCCAGAGTTAAAAATCGTGCTTATGGCGATGTAGATTTACTGCCTACCTTTGATGAAGAATTGGCACTTGAAGGCATCGCTGCAAATAATCTTTTAGGTGAATTAGCAAATTCCTTTATTGTCATTGCCCAGAAAGGTCGAGGGGTAGTGAGCATACCGAATGAGCTTCTAGCCGTGATTGCTCCACATGCAGATAGAGGCGGAATAGAAAGTGAAACTAGATTTAGAGAGAGTGATGGTAAGATTATAGTTTCTAAAACTCACAAACTACCATCTGAGCAAAGCTCTTCTTTTGCCCTGCGCGATACTGAAGTTGATTATGAAGAAGGCACTCTATTTTTTAATGAACTAAAAAGAAAGTTATCTAGTGGCGGAGGACTTTCTGAGCTCACTACTTGGAGCAGGGAATATTTAGAATTCCTAAAGTTAAATGAAATTTCTGGTACCCTGCCTACTGATTTTGTTGATTGTGTTCCGTACAATTTGATCCGTAAGAATGACCAAAAACTTATCTATATAGATAATGAATGGGTAAGTGCAGAGCCTATTCCGTTGGCTTGGGTTTTTATCCGAGGGCTAGCGTATTCATTAGCTGGACTTAGGCGGAAAGGTTCCTTAGTCGGCAAGAGGTACGGTGATGTCATTAAAGAAGTAGGCAAGGCTATTGACTACCCAATCAATGATGCTGAGGTTGCCTCCGCTACTCAGTGGGAGCGAAAATTAAACGCTCATATTTTTGGAAGTGATTCACCTGAAGCGTCAAAAGAGAATTTATATTTAACTAAATTACTAAAAGAACTTATCTCTGACACAGTAACTTTTATTGCTGATAGAAATGTTCGCCTACAGAATGAAGTAACAAGACTCCAAGCAGCCTTCGCTGAAGCTGAGGAGAGAGCCGAAATGACAGAGTCTTCATTTAAGACGGTAGTATCTTCCAAGAGCTGGAAAATTACGGCACCACTCAGAGGGCTAAAGGGCCTGCTTAGAGTCTAGGTATTTATTTTCTCAAAGATTTTTTTGATTCCAATCTGCCAAGGTAAAATAACAATTCCCTTTTCTTTTCTTTCGATAGGATCACGTGAGAGACAGTAATACTCGAACTTTGGAAATTCTTTTTGCATTCGAAATAAGGTTGTAAGATGCCTGTCTTGAACTTCTTCAGTGGATTTAATCTCAATAAAAATGTCCGGATGACGAGGAGCTTCTATGACCAGATCGATTTCACTCTCTCCCGTATTAAAATGTGAGAATTGCATTTTGCTTCTAGCATAACTTTTAAGTCGAAAAAATTCGCAGATCACGAAGTGCTCAAATGCCAGACCAAATTCTTGGGAGGTAAATTCTCCTGAAGCAGGTAAATTTAGGTCGAGTATTCGTTTAACTCCAGTATCAAAAAGATAGAATTTTGGAGATTTTCCTTGTTGTTTGCGAAGAGATTTATCGTAAGCCGGCAGAGTGAATCCTAGTAATGTGTCTTCAAGTATATCGAAGTAAGTTTTGACAGTTTTATCATCTGCCTTAACATCGGTTGCAATCTGATTATAATTGATAATAGCGCCATTTGATTGAGCTGCAATGTTCAAAAATCTTCTAAAGGGTTGAATATTTCGAACGATTTGCTCAGCGATGATTTCTTCTTTCAGATACGTTTCAACATAGGCCTCTAGTGCTAGTTGTTTGGCCTGTGGGTCGTCGTATTTGTTAATTGAAGGAATAGTTCCGTAAAAAAGTGCTTGTTCTAAATTAAAATTGCTGCCTAACTCTAAGTGTGTAAAAGGATGTAAATGGTAGACTAATGCTCGGCCAGCAAGAAGATTGGCCCCCTGTCTTTTGAGCTTGCGGGCACTAGAGCCACTGAGTGCAAAGTTTGGAATCGCGCCTTTCCTATTCTTTATTTCAATTTCACGATGGACGATGTCTAATAGTCGAGGAACTTTTTGAACCTCATCAATAATTACCCAATCAAGCTCCCCTTTGTGTAGCTCGATTTGCTTACTAAGTAGATCTGGGTCACTAGCATAACGGGCTTCTTCCTTAGCAATAAGAAGGTCTATCCATAGGCACCTCTGTTCATGGAGCAACTTATCTAGAAGGGTACTTTTCCCTGTTCCTCTAGCGCCAAACAAGAAAAATGAGTGTCCTTTTAGGATGTTAATGGCTCTATCTATCAAGGCGGAATATACTCCGAAAAAGTGACATATTTTCGGAGTATATTCCGAAAATATGAGTATGTCTATAGTTTTGTACTCTAGGATAGTGTTTGGTCACTATAAATATTCCTAACATGCTGATTGCACAATGGATTTGCGCTTTAGGGATTTATTATTTCCTTCTCAACACTAGCTACTACATGAGCACAGCATAGCTGCTGCCCTAAGTTACATTCAAAAGTAACGTATCATAACATCTGTGGGAGAATTTCCCACATTAAAGGTTAGTCAAAATGAGGTTATGTGGCGTTTTAGTCTTACTCGTAGTTCAGTTACCTTGCTGCTTTGGTGGCACTGTCCTCGCTGATACTCCGAATCCTACAACTACTCTAGAAGCTCTGGTTAGAACTGGAGCTATGCAGCAGAAAGATGCTGCTGCGATTTCAAGTGGTCTTAAAACTCGCCTCCCCAATATTTTGAATAATCTTTTAAATCCAAGGTCCACAAAGATACTAAAAATATTTCGGTTTAATGAAGGAGTTGTTATAGACATTAAGACTCCCAAGCTAAGAAATCATCACCTACCTAAAGCAAAGCGAAGAAAAGTCGCCAAAGAGTATGAACAGAAGAAGGCATCAGGGCAACTTGGTGCAAAGCTAAAGAGAGATATCCCAAATTGTAATGAGAGTCGTATAGATGCTACTCCACGAAAATCAAAAACCGGGAGTTATGATGTTCTGTATGTAAGAAGCGGAACCATTAGTGAACAAGAAAGAGAATTTCTTAAAGGCGTAGATATTAGGGAGTTTAGTCGTGGGAGCGGCAGCATCCCTACTTTAACGGCGCTTGATCAAAAAATACCGTGTCTACCTTATCGTATTCGACTAACGGGAAATGCAATTGAAAGATGGTATGGGACAGATGCTCTATCGGCAGGAGTCTCACAATGAAATTCTTACATGCTGTCATCAAGATCCAGGTGCTTTCGATTTTTATTATATCCAGTGCGCATTCCCAGGGACTTGGCGGAATTGCTCCCAGCACTGATAGCTATATAAATATGGCAAAGCAGAAAGCTCAGATGATCACTAAGGCAAAGGTTGTAGGAAGAGCGAGAAATACCATTAATAATCAGTTCTATGGTGGCGCTGAAAGTGATGACGTTGTGCAGGCCTATGAGGATGATGCTGATATTCACTTCGGATCTAACTTTGATGCTTGTATGAGTCTAGTTACCATCACAATGGGGTGTGAATTTTCTGATCTGCATCTTTACTGGTGGCCAGTAAACACAGTGAACATCGGTAATTTTTCGGAAACTCAGTACGCCACTAAAGATATGTATGAAGAGTTTAATCCTGAGTATGAAAAGAAATCTGGGGATGGGCATTACGGCAAAGCTCCAAAATACGCGGTAGATGGGATAAAGCGAGCATCACGACTAGTAGGGGGAGAGGAATTGACTGCACAAGAGATTGATCCCCGAGTGGAGGAACTTCCTGAGTCTATGAGATTCTTACATGGGAGTGATGGTGGTATGACAGTGCGTGATTACCACCTAACCCCAACGTTGGCTCAGATGGCTTGGGCATTCGGCATGTCCTCATTCGGAGACTATGCTGAATATTCATCCGAGTTAGCAACTGATTCTGCAACAGAATTGAGAATGAATGAGAGTGATAAGTTCGAAGATCTCTGTCACGTTGGAATTGTACCAGCTGAACGGTTTAGTGATATTGCAGCAATGGCAGAACCTGCTCGTAATGTTGGCTGGAGCGTAGCGAACTTCGACAGTGAGATGAGTGATCTTGAAGAGAATCCGCTCATGTGTACTCAGCAAAATATTGATAATGGTTACAGCCCTGACTTTCTGCAACCGCTTGTGGATGTAATTGGTGGAGATGGCGGTACCATTGTGAATCCTCCTGGAGAGCTTGCCTGTGTGCCCGGATGGGGAAGAGCACGCCCTGTAACTATGTACGGACACGATGTGATGACGGATCTTTCGGTAGCTGGAATTGCAGCAATAAAAGCAATTAATACTTCGGCCAAAGTGGAAGGGTTGCTCAAAGCAATCGATTTTACGTATCCAGCAGATAAGCTCCAGTGGCTTCGGCCAATGGCGATGGGTCATATGTGCCTACCTGCAGGAATGGCTGGGGCTGCAACTTTAGGAATGTCCTCATTTGATTTGAATAGAAATCCAGGCACGGCAGTAGTTACACATTGGAAGTTTATAGGGTGCTGTAGAGATTAAAGGTGATCGTATGGATAAATTGTTACCAATAAAGGTTATATTTTTTACCGCAGTTGTTTCCGCACCTGCTCATGCCGAACGGAGTAATGACCATGATCATAGCTCAAGTACTTTTTTTGAATCAGGATTTGTTACTGGGATTGCGAAGGAAAGAGAAGTCGAGTCTACTTATGATGACGAATTTACCCAAGAAGATGTATCACATGCAGATGAGCAACCTAGAGACACGCTTTCAATAATAAAAGAGGCTCAGTTAAAGGCTGCAGAGAAACGGAAAGAATACAATCCAGCATCTGATCATAGAGCACAGATGAGGTTAGAGAGGTTTTTCAAGAAGAGTGAGGAAGAAACTGAGATTTCATCCGGTGATTATAAGTTTAAAACAATTGGCCTAATCGTTGATGGCAGTAGACGTACTCATGCTCAAAAATATATTGATAAACTTGCTAGATTTTCAAAAAAAGCACACGCTCGGATAGATAACATCTATCTTATTGGTGATGGCTATAAAGCCCTCAAAGAAAGTGGTGTACTGAAGGACGTAATTCCCCAATTTCCTCTTATTCACCGTCTTAATGCAGTACCACCTCAGTACGCAATCAAAAGATCTCCGACTTGGATCTTTGGTTTTCCAGAAGGTGAGGTGTTAGTGGAAGGACTTGATAATCCCTTTGGTGACGCTGCCGGATTGCGAAATATTTTGCAGAGCGATCCTTCTTAAAAATATTAAATAATTTGTCACTATTTTGAGTGAATAAACCATAACAGTTTAGAGGGCAGCATATTGCTGCTGGGGGAAGCTAGTCATTCTTACTTGTAACTGGATTTTTAGATCAGAATTGAAATTTCTGAATCAACACTCCGGTTTTATAAACTTAGATAAAGTTAAGTAAGGTTATGACTAGAAAATCAATTAAATTCATTACTCTGTCTCTTTTCGCATTTACTTGCATATCATCATTTGCCAATGCCGATACGTGTGGGTTTCATGGAACCGGGAATGCTGGTTCTACTGCCAATAAAAATTATGGAACACATGACTTTACCGCAAATCAATATAAAGCTGGCGCCGTAAAATGTAATTACGGAGATACTGAGCCTGTTACGTGTCCTAAAGGTAAAGTGTGCGGCATGTCTAAAAGTATTATCTGGATTGAAATATGCGGTAGAATTACAGGCACACTTTTCTGTGATTGCGTAGATGAAGGTAGTGCAATTATAAACCTTGTCTTTTCAAACACTGATCAATGCGCTGACAAAGTGAGAAAAGGCATTCCGGAAGCATTGGCAATTGCTGATGTCTTAGAAGAATTACAATTAAGTGGCGCGCTTATAGTTGATTCAGGGGCCACAGTAACTCGCCAGGGTTATACGACTGAAGATACTTTGGAATAAAACCATCGTCGCCTTGGACAAGATCGCATTTGAACCTTGTTCAAGGCTTCTTATTTTCTAATCACAGCCCTATAGGATGTCAAATAATTGACGCTTTCTAGCGGGATCCCCACTGAACTAATCAGCATCAAACATCAAAGGCAGTTATCCCTAATCTTGGGAGCTGTTGCGAGGTGGTTGCTGAATGACGGAGTCTCGAATTGAGACAATATGGGGCCGAAATGGTGAGGATACTTCCTTGCCAGGGGTTAGTGTAACTCCAGCTATATTTGATCGAAATATTGAAATCATAAAAGCAAGATTCCCAAGAGCGGCGGGATTAATTCTCGAGAGCCGCAGAAATTATACAGATATAGTGGTCAGTGATACTGAAGAGGGTCCTGTAATAATTAATTCTGGACAGTGCCAAGATCACCCAACTAAACCAAAAAGCTCAGGTGAAGCATGGGCGACGAGATCATTACTAGATCCAAGAATCGCAGATGCGGAAGCTATCATCGTTTACGGATTTGGTGTTGGATATCACGTTGAGAGTTTAATAAGTAAAGCTAAATCTAAAATTATCGTAATTGAGCCATCGATAGAAAGTTTCAGAAGAGCAATTGAAACGCGAGACATTAGTCAGGCTTTAAGCCAGTTATCTGATCTATGTGTGGGAACACAGTTTCTACCCGAAAATGTTCCGAGTCGAGTTGAACTTCTAATAAGGCCTCAAACACAAGCTTTATTCACCGATCACGTAAGCAAAGTAAGAACCTTCTCTTATGAGCATAGAGGCTTTGCAGTCTTGAAACCAAAAATTGGAATCGTGGGACCAATGGCTGGTGGTACTCTGCCTATTGCCGGATACTGTGCAAATTCGCTCGGAAATTTGAATCAATTAACCAGAGAAATAGATGTCAGTGGTTTCTCACCAGGTTATCATGAGCTTAAAAAATTCCTTAAGCTCGAGCAGCGACGAGCAGTAGTTGAAAACCATTACGCTCAGATGGTTTCCAATGTCATCCTTGAATCTATTAACGAACATCCTGTTGATATCGTGTTGTGTATGGCTCAAGCACCGCTTGCCGGATCCGCACTACAAGAGCTTCGTCGTCGAGGGATAGTAACCGTACTATGGTTCGTTGAAGATTATCTTCGATTTACTTACTGGCGAGACATGGCGAAGTTTTATGACTTTGTCTTTACGATCCAGAAAGGTCCATGCATAGAGTCCATAAGGCGTGCTGGTGCTGGAGAAGTACATTATCTTCCAATGGCGGCTGATCCATCGATTCATCGGCCAATGACTTTAAGCCCAGAAGAGAAAGAACATTGGGGTTCGCCACTGTCATTTGTAGGCGCTGGTTATCATAATCGCCAACACGTATTTGCTGGATTAGTGGATTATCCATTTAAGATCTGGGGAACAGAGTGGCCAGAATGCAAACCATTCATCAAGATGGTTCAGGAAGGTGGCAGAAGACTAACTCCTGAGGAATATGTAAAGATATTTAACTCAACTGATATTAATATAAACTTACATTCATCTTCAGAAAGAAACGATGTTGATCCATTTGGTGATTTCGTAAATCCACGAACATTTGAATTAGCCGCATGTGGAGCATTCCAGTTGGTTGATGAAAGAACGCTTCTACCAGAGGTGTTTGTTCCAGGACAGGAAGTTGCGACCTTCAAAGATAGTAAGGATTTAAAAGAAAAGATTACGTACTATTCCGAACGTCCTGAAGAGAGAACAAAAATCGCTGAGGCTGGAAGGTCCAGGGTGCTTAGAGATCACACCTATGATGCCCGGTTAAAACAGATGCTTGGACTGATTTACGGAGCAAAGTTTGAGCATCTCTATGAAAGACAGATGTCTAATCCGTGGATCAATATGATTCGAAGGTCCGCTAAAGATTCCGAACTAAAGGAACGTTGCCAAGCTGCTTTTGAGCGGGGAGATTTGCCTAAACTAGATGCCCTTGTTTTTGACATATTGAGCGGAAAAGGAAAGTTAACCGAGACAGAACAGAAACTACTTTTCTTGCATCATGTAACTACCCAAATCGTGCAGATGAAACGGGAAGAGAAGGGGGGATAAGCATGAAGAAAAGACATGCAAATAAAAAAAATATCCTTCTAGTAAACATCACCAGACTTGGGGATATGCTTCAGGCTACTCCAACAATTGCTGGCATGAAGATGGAGAATCCAGACTGTAAAATCACAGTGCTTGTTGAAAAGCAATTCTCCGGAATCTGCGAACTTTTACCTAACATTGACGAAGTAATTCCTCTTGATCTTGGCACAACTGTTCGTGCACTAGCCCGTGAGGGGGAAGGAATAATTGATGCCTTTGAATATGTAACGGAAATTGTCGAGGATCTTCGCTCAAGGAATTTCGATTACTGTCTTAATATGTCTAATTCTGCTTATACAGCACTTCTACTCAAACTATTAAAAATTGATAATCAAGGTGGCTGGACCGCTGATGATGAAGGGTACAGAGTTATCGAGTCTGATTGGGCGAAACTGTTTGCTTCATGCGTTTTTCATACCAATCGCCACTATAATACTCTGAACCTCGTAGACGTATTTAGGTGCTCAGCAGATGTTGAAGCTCATCCAAATACATTATTGATGCGAGTAGATGAAGAAAGCCATAAGTACGCGGTCAACTTAATTAATGAGTTTAGTTTTACAAATACTGGCCCACTAATTGCTGTTCAGGCGGGGGCAAGTCAGGGAAAGAGGCAGTGGTCTCCTGATAGATTCGCCCCGTTTATTCGTACACTACGAGATAAATACAACGCTAGAATAGTAATGACCGGTACAAAATCAGAGCTTCCGATTATCAATAGAATCGTCGAGCAAACTGGACCTGAGAATATTGGAATTGCTGCGGGGAAAACATCTCTATCTCAACTCGGAGGACTTTTAAAAGAGTGTGAAATTCTTGTAACCGGTGACACCGGAACTATGCATATGGCAGTGGCAGTTGGCCGGCCTGTTGTATCGATGTTCTTAGCATCAGCTTTAGGATTTGAAACAGGACCGTATAGTGAGGGAAACATAGTACTTCAGCCCGTTATCTCATGTGGTCCATGTAATCCCAATAAGCCATGTGCTCGTCCCGATTGTCATGATCTTATAGACCCGGAATTCTTGGCCGAGCTAACTATGTTAAGGATTAAAGGGGATATCCGAGTTTTGCCACAAGAGTTAGCAAATCAGAGAAATCTTGTGATCTTCCGCACCTTTTTTGATGCACAAGGCTTTTTTGATATGGAGCCTCTCAATGTTGCAACTGAAGACGTAAGGTTGGTTAAGTTTCGACAGGCTTATCGGAAACTTTGGTTAGATGATCTAGGTGAATATAAAGTTGATGAGACTGTTGATACTAAGAGTAAGAAACCGCTTACAATGTATGACCCGTTTTATGAGGGGCTCAATGGAGTTCTTAAAGTTGCCGAAGCAGGTAGGCAAGAGATATCTCGGCTAATAAGTGCGATTAGGGACACGCGCACACCTGCAACTGTCATTCAGGAAGTAGGGTACAATTTAGGAGAGATAGATAAGACTATTGAGGGGTTAGGTTACCACCACCCAGAATTAGGTCTTCTGACTAGGATGTTTGTTTTTGCAAAAGAAAATATTTCGGGATCCGACCCTGAGGTGCTTGCATCTCAAATGGGAGAGGTTTACGCCAATTTAGCGCGTCGTGGAGTTAAATTAGGTCAGTATTATCAACAACTTAACTAGAGGTTTGGCGATGCTCCAGATTCAATTAAACGGAAAATCAAGCGGTCTTAGAGCTAATACACTGCCTCGGATGACGGATGTCATTGAGTTAATCAAAGGCTCTATCGATCCAAATCAAATTATTACTGGGCTTCGAATTAATGGAAGAGATCTAACAGAAGCTGAGTGGCAGAGTTCACCTGGACAATTCGTGGAGACAGACATTCTCGAAGTAGAGACTGGAACTGTAGATGAATTCATCCGTGGACGAGCTGAAGTTACCCCGAACCTAATTGAGAATACTTATATTCTTTTTCGATCTTCTCGACAGTCATTTCAAGCTGGCGACATGCAAGAAGGAAATAAAATTCTTATTGTGGCAGTTCGAGATCTTAAAGCCTTCTTTGAGTGGTACAACATGTTATTAGAAGTTGTTCCGCTTGCACAGAAAGCAAAATACGATATTACTCCACAGACTGAAGAGATCACAAATATCTGCAAAGACATTTGTCAGCAGCAGCTTTATCAATCTTGGTGGGCATTAGCTACTACTATTCAAGAGAGACTTGAGCCTGCTCTAGATAAATTAGAGCAGTACTTCAGAAAGCTAGGCGTTGCTCAATAAACTTTTATTTATTTCTCACGCTATCTTTTAGGGCCAGTTTATCTGGCCCTTTTTTATAAAAAAGGGGTCTGACCCCTTTTTAGGAATGTTGGTAGGTTTAGGGATATGAGTTCAGAGAAAAGTTCAGCAGCATATTCATATACGATACAGCTAAAGGTTAAGAATAAACCTGGACACTTAGCAAAGGTGGTTACTATCTTAGGGGAAGAGGGTGTTTCTGTCGCTGAAGTAAATCTACTTTCATCTGATTTTCACTACAAGCAACGCACAATCACCATGCATTGTAGGAGTGAGGCTCATGCAGCTCATGTAATAGAAAGAATAAAAACAATCCCAGAAAATACCTTTGAATCTGTTAGGGATGATGTTTTCGAGATGCATAAGGGCGGGAAGCTGACTATTGAACCGCGCATACATTTAAGAACTAGAGATCAATTGTCTCAAGCGTATACTCCAGGTGTTGCTAGGATCTGTTCTCATATCGCCAAAGAGCCGAATTCTGCATTTGATTTAACAATGCGCGGAACTACGATTGCAGTAGTTTCGGACGGAACTGCTGTGCTTGGTTTAGGAAATATAGGACCACGTGCAGGACTTCCAGTGATGGAAGGGAAAGCGATGTTGTTTAAACAATTTGGTGGTCTAAATGCCGTACCTCTCTGCTTAGATACTCAGGATGCGAAGCGAATAATCGAAACTGTTACTTATCTAGCTCCAAATTTTGGTGGAATTAATTTAGAAGATATTGCTGCTCCAAGATGTTTTGAAATTGAAGCAGAATTGCAGCGACGGCTCGATATTCCAGTGTTCCACGATGATCAACACGGTACAGCTTGCGTGGTTCTTGCGGGACTAATGAATTCTCTAAAAGTAATAGGGCGCAAAATATCCGACTTGAAAATAGTAATTAGTGGTGCGGGTGCTGGCGGTGTAGCGATAGCTAAAATGTTAAATAGTGCCGGAGCTGGCAACATTGTACCGTGTGATAGTGAAGGGATTGTCTATCGCGGAAGAAAAGGTGGGATGAATCCGATGAAGGATGAGATCTTACTCTTTGCCAATAAGGAAAATGAGCAGGGTAGTATTCATGATGCCATGAAAGGTGCGCACATGTTCATTGGGGTTTCTAAGCCCGGTGTGATTACTCGAGAAGATCTTAAAAAAATGCAGAAAGACCCAATCATATTTGCACTAGCTAATCCTACACCTGAAATTATGCCAGAAGAAACTGCTGGCATTGCCAGAATAGTAGCCACTGGTAGAAGTGATTATCAAAATCAGATCAATAATGTGCTTTGTTTCCCAGGAATTTTTAAAGGGGCGATTGATTGCCGAGCCACAAAAATAACAGACAATATGAAGCTTGCTGCGGCTAAAGCAATCGCTGAATCAATTCCAGATCGAGAACTTCATGAGGAATATATAATCCCTGATCCGTTCAATCTTGAAGTTCCTAAGCGTGTAGCGGAAAGAGTGCGAGAGGCTGCCATTAAAGATGGTGTAGCTAGACTTTAGTTGAGTTTTTAAGAATTTTTCCTACGATCTATAGAGACACAGAATAGTAATATAGTAAGACAAGCTGCCGATCTTAAACTGCCGGTAACAGTTAGTTTGGCAGTGAGAATAATACAAGCAATCAACCAATTATTTCGGTTTTCCATTTCATTGTATGGATTGATGGTTGTGTGGCTTCTGATCCCTGTTTCCTCATTCAGTGCAACACTAAGAATTTGTCCATCCGGATGTCCTTACACAACATTTTCTGATGCCCAGTTAGATTTCCATAGCGGCGATAGGATCGAAATTCAAGGAGGCACCTATAATGAAAATATAGATTTAGGTGGAGCCGTAAATCTTGATATTTATGGCGGTTATAATTCTAGCTTTACATCACGTGATACTGTTAATAATAAAAGTATATTTACAAATTTTCGTTTGAATTCATTTCATAGTGGATCCGTAACAGTCGATGGTCTTGGATTTGTAGGATCAAGCAGTCAAGGAGTCGTAACCTCGACAACATCAAGTAGCCTATATCTTAGAAATTGTACTGTTCATGATTCAACTTCTTTCGGCATATATGCTTACTATGTGAATAATCTTACTGTCGAAGATTGTACCGTATATTCAAATGGTGATTACGGTGGAATATCTACAGGAACACATGGTCTAACTGGCCAGGCAATAATTAGAAGAAACCTTGTCTTTAATCATACTTGTACATCTTGTGTGGGCATCTACGTGCAGCGCGCGGATGATGATGACATTATTGAAGAGAATGAAACTTATAATAACAAAACAGGGATATATGTTCAGGCTTCAGCAGGAGTAGCTCCGCAAGTTTTAAGAAACAAAGTTTATAGTAATACAAATGGCATATCACTTTGGCTTGGTGATGATGTTGTCCGAGGCAATGTGTCTGTGCAGAATGTAGTTGATGGAATTGTATTCTATAAACCAGGTACAGCAAGCATCGCTAATAACGTTGCCGCAGATAACGGTAGTGCTGGCCTGCATATTTATGGGAATAATGCGGGCCCATTCGATATTGTAAATAATATTTTTACAGGGAATGGATATTTTGGGCTTTCAATAACTGGATCTATTGATGGGTATTCGAGTTCAAATGCCGTAGTTGGATCATTAAAATACAACATGCTGGCTTCAGCAGTAGGTGGGGCCTTTCTTCACAACGGGCTCGCGCCAGCTTACAGTTATAACAATGAGATCTCAGGTGATTATAATGACATGAATCAGTTTGCCTGGTCTGATGGAAATATGAGAGTAGATCCAGGATTTAATGATCCAGAAGCCTTCGACTATTCGCTACGAGCAACTTCATTTGCAATAGATGAAGGAGATCCTGATTCCGATTTTAGTAACGAGCCATCACAGAATGGGGGACGAATCAATATTGGATATGATGGAGGAACTAGTACCGCAAGGACTTCACCAACACTCCCTACAATTACCAATCTAGTCGCTGAACAGTCAGGAAATAATCTTTCTATTACTTTTGATACAAATACTGCTTCTGATTTCGTTTGGGTTACAGCGGAAATTAATACCGGCAGTGGCTACACTACAATTCCACAAACATCCTTAAGTGGAACAGACGTGCAAAATGGGTACAAGGCACTTCGAGTTACATCCGGCAATAATAGAACAATTACATTCTCAAACATTGCTTCCACTTATGAGGATCAGGAAATTAATGATGCGCGGATTAAATTAACTTTAGAAAAGGGAAACAATACAGTAACAGCAGTATCGAGCACATTTTCAATAGATTATGTAGATCCATCGGTAGCAATCACATCTCCAACAAATAATTCCGATACTGATCTATCAGCACCAAATGTAATTGCTAATGCCCTCGATGATGGATCTGGGATTGCAAATGTACAGTTTGAATATAGAGAAGTAGGCAGTGGCTCTTACCTACCCATTAATACAGATTCTAGCGCTCCATTTATGATTTCCTGGGGATCTATCTTGTTACAGCATGGTAAGAGTTATGAGATACGAGCAACAGCTTTAGATAACGCGGGGAACTCTAGCGTAGCTATAGTTAAGGTTAATATAAATCCGGTCAATGAATCAGAATTCACTGTAAGTATTCAGAAGGAAGGGAATGGAGGAATCATAGCTTCGGTCACAGGTGCAACTTGTGGTCAAAATTGTGATAGCAAATCAGTATCAGTTACTTCAGGGACCATAATGACTTTTACTGCTAGTCCAGATACTGGATACACATTTTCAGGCTGGAGTGGGGATAGTTGTACAGGTGTCGGAATATGCCAGGTTACAATTTCTAGTGATACTATAGTGAAGGCAACTTTCAGCCCGCTTGAAAGCGATGACGAGCGCATTGAAATCCACCTATACTCTGTCGGAGATGGTAATGGTAATTTTTCTCTAGAACCGAAAGGAAGAAAATGTGGAGAAGGGTGTTATTCTTATAAGCTGACTCGCAGAAAACTCAATGTAGTTGTATCTGCAAAAGCCGCACGAAATTCCCAAGTTGTTTGGGACTCTGGATGTTTGAATATCAAAGAACGCGCCACCGGATCGAAAGGAGCTAAATTGCGAAGGAATCAAATTGCCATATGTCAGCTCAAGCTCACCAATCAAACTCTTGATCAAGAGTTAGTAGCCAGATTTACTAAAAAATAGTTCGATTTTTATAGAAAGTGTTTTGTACTCTCATCCCGATGTTTCTTTAAATAAACCATAAATGGAGTGCCACCAGTTCCGACACCTGTTGGATTAGCTTCACTTGTTTGTTTCTGCTTATTAATATAGTTAGCAGCGTAAGTTAGGTGCGTAGTTCTAAACTTTTCAATCTCTTCAACTGACTTATTATATAACGTTCTAAGTTCTACGTTAGTGCTAGCGTGTTTTTTGACCAATTCACGAATTGAGCCAGCGGATTCGACTGCTTTAATAAAATTATTATGGGCTGGAGGCATGTATTCTCGCATTTCATTAAGATACTGACGGAGCGGGTCGTCGTCGTGGCTGATACCTAGAATCGCATCAATAGCAGGAACAATAGAGCTTTGAGCTCCAGTCTCGCCACGAAATTTTTGAGGCTTACCAGCGTAGGCGGTGACTCCCTCGTAAATTAACCCATTAGGTAAAGCCGGATTATCTTTCCAACCGTGGATGTAAGGACGAACTCTATTGTAATAAATGTATGGATCGCAATGCTCAGGCATTCTATCCATCGTGGCGTTTATAGCGTTTAAAGACGTAGAGATATTTTTCAGCACCACAATCATGTTCTGAATGTCATTTTGATCCCGTGCTGTTAGTGCCTCAGGGATGGAGGTAATAGCTTTCGCAGCTTTTGCTTCGATATCTATATGAATTAAAATAAACCACTCTTCATCAACACCGGCTAAGAAATTCTGTTGCAGGGCTATATTTCCTAACGCAATAGGACCAGATGAATCGATTCTCTGCCAATTCCACAGCGCGTAAGAAGCGTACGATAGCACAGGAGGGCGACCAAGTTTTGAGGCGATTGCATGCCAAGGTACAGCTATGTTGGAAGGTAAGATTGGATCAATAGATTTTTCACCCCAGACATATCCATGCCCCAGATACGAGAGAAGCATCATGCCACGTTCGAGTTCAGCTCGTGTTTTCAGATCTGTTGGGTCCAGACTCGGCATGCGTTTTAAAATTTCTCGTATTCGGTCTGTTACGAGTAGTTTAGGAAGGTTCTGCGCGGCATCCTCCCAGGGAGTAAATTCACTACCTAATGTTCGTAAAGGATCAGTGGCTGGCAAGAATCC
The DNA here is from genome assembly GCA_964650155.1 of uncultured Bdellovibrionales bacterium. Classification (GTDB taxonomy): domain Bacteria; phylum Bdellovibrionota_C; class UBA2361; order UBA2361; family J135; genus JAWXBT01. The sequence goes on along the minus strand of CAZYRE010000003.1, from coordinate 32,196 downwards.
CTTTTGAGCATCAATCTCAAAATTGTTTAATTGAATTGGATAGTTCATCGAGTTATCCCCAACGTAGTCTGATTAAACAACTATAGATTAGATGATTAATATCAGGCCTAGCTTCGGGAAAGTAGGTGGTTTCAATTTTACGGGTGCTGAAGTGAATGTTTTAGATCAATATACGTCATTAGAAGGGTATAAGTTACGCATTCGGCGGTAGACTGTACCTAGAAGAAAAAAAGGAAATAAAGATATGAAGATTAGATTAGGAAAGGGCGCTGTTTCTGCTGTCACAGTTTCAGTCTTGATGTCAGGTGTTGCTCAAGCATCACAAACATTCGCTGTGAGAGATCTTGGTGCTGCCATGCAAGTTCGCTCTACAATTTTAACTTCTGATTCCCAGAATGTGCCAGTTTATGCTGAGCATCATGAAAAGGATGCTGAAGGTAAATGTGGGGAAGGTAAATGTGGAGATGAGAAGAAAGACGAAAAGACTGCCGAAGGAAAATGCGGCGAAGGTAAATGTGGCGATATGGACATGGGCGAGGGTGAGACTGGTTCCCATTAATTCCATATCTAGTTTGCCCTAAGGAAGAAAATGCTTATCGAAAAGCAAAAAATTTCAGGAGTTGGATTAGGATTTAGAAGAGATCTTGCAGAGAGTTTACTTTCTCAGGATGCCCTGAATCCTAGGTTTGTTGAGCTGGCACCTGAGAATTGGATGAATATCGGAGGCAAATGGGGCAAAACGCTAAAGGCCGTGACAGAGAAATATCCAATAACCTGCCACGGCCTTTCCTTATCATTGGGAAGTCCAGAACCTCTCGACTGGGAATTTTTAAAACAAGTTAAAGATTTTTTGAGCGTATATAACGTACAGCTTTATTCAGAACATTTAAGCTTTAATAAATGTGACAACGCACATCTATATGACCTTCTACCAATTCCATTTTGTGAAGAGGCAGTCAAACACGTATCTGATAGAATTAGAGAGGTTCAGGATTTTTTGGGTCAGCAAATAGCTGTTGAAAACATTTCATATTATACACCCATTGCCCCGACATTGGATGAAGCAGAATTTATATCTGCCGTTGTTAAAGAATCAGGCTGCCTTCTCCTCCTTGATGTAAATAATGTTTACGTTAATAGCTTTAATCATAATTATGATGCTCGAAAATTTTTGAAAGCGCTGCCACTCGAAAAGATAGCCTATATACATATGGCAGGACATGAGAAGAGAGGAGAAGACCTAATAATTGACACACACGGTCGTCCGATAATTGAACCAGTTTTTGATTTATTTGATTGGACCTTACAGTATGTAAGAGAGGTCCCTGTTCTACTTGAGAGAGATTTTAATTTTCCTGAGGCTGCAGAATTAGCTGATGAGATGTTAAGGCTACAGAAAATCGTTGATACTCGTTGGAGCTTAGCTAATGCTGCCTAGTAGTGATTCCTCTTCAGATTTCAAGAGATATCAACGTGAGATGGTGAGATTCTGTTTAACAAAGAAATCTTACAATATCCCTGGAATTTCTTCGCATGAGCGGGTAGCAGTATATCGCGACTTAATATTTGGTGGCTTTCAGGATGCTCTAGCGAGAGCTTATCCAATTGCAAAACGGGTTCTTGGTAAAAATATCTGGGATGATTTAATCAGTACATTTGTATCTTCACATCCATGTCCTTCGCCCCAGCTATGGCAGATGCCTAGAGAATTACTTAATTTTGTTGAAAACTCTGAATGGAAAGCAGCGGAGTTCCCATACTTAAGAGATCTACTTGAGTTTGAGTGGGTAGAAATTGAAGTAGGCATGATGCCAGAGATAGAATTACCTTCATTTAAAAAGTCTGTTGATCCATGGAATGAAGCAATAATAATTAATCCTGTGCATCAAGTTAGCGCTTTAATGTATCCTGTTTTTAGAATGAGCATTGAAGAATTAAAAAATTCTTCTCAGGTCTCCGGCAGGTATTTTTTATTAACTTACAGAGATATTACTACTGACATTGTTAAATATTGTGAGCTTTCACCACTAGTTTTAAATGTTCTCGATATAATTATAAGTAGGAACTGCTCCTGGGCGGATGCTTTTGAGGCCTCAATTATTGATCTTGGTATTAATTCTAACATTGAGCACCATTCTCAAATGTGTCGAATTGCTTTGAATATGTTTGTTGAGAATGGTGTATTACTCGGCACAGCAACTAGTTAGCTATCTAATTTTATTGATAAAATTAACTTTTTGAGCTTTTTCTGAACATTTAGTTTCAGTTTCTGTTACTTTAATCACCGCGGCAGTTGTGAGGGGAATAGATTGGTTCAGGATGACGAGAAGCAACACTTGCGCCTAGGACGAGAAGCATTTGCTGCTATCTCCTCAATTTTAGTTTGCATCGCTGCTTATTTTACTTTTCATCTCTCAGGTGGAATCAGCAAATTTAGAAGTACTCTACCTTGGGTATATGAATTTATTTTAACCAACCATCCACAAATCTTTTTCGCACTTACCGCATCACTGCTGTATCTGATTTTTCGTTCTATTCCTATAAAACGGAATGAAGTGATAACGTTAAGGCAGCGGTTAAAAGCTCATACCAGCCATACTCCTCTTGCTACTATAGTTTGGGATCATGCATTTAGGGTCGTTGAGTGGAATGATACAGCTGAAAGAATATTTGGTTTTAAAAGAGAAGAGGTCCTGGGCAAGTTAGGATCGGACTTAATAATACCAGCTGAGTTGCTGCCACCAATTAATGATATTTTTGATCAGTTAACCTCAGGCACCGGAGGTTTTCGAAGTACAAATGAAAACATAACTAAGGATGGACGAAGGATTCTTTGTGATTGGTACAACACTCCTTTAAAGAATGATAAGGGGGAAATAATAGCGATAGCCTCTTCTGCTCTCGATGTGACTGATCGATTGAAGTTAGCACACGACGAGCAACTCAAACTTAAACAGGCGCAGGAAGAGCAAGCTGCTTTAGTATACGTAGCTTCTCATCCAGCTATCGTAGGTGGAAGATTTAATGAGGCCATGCAGGTTGTAACAGAAACAGCGGCTAAAATATTGAAGGTTGAGCGGTGTGGGATTTGGATGCTGTCATCAGACTACAGCAAGATCGAGTGTTCAGATCTATATGAAAGTAACAAAAAGATGCACTCTTCTGGAATAGTTCTGAAGGCTTCCGATTATCCAAGATATTTTGCTGCTTTAACAATGGGAAGAGCAGTGGATGCTGGAGATGCACAAACAGATCCACGTACATCAGAGTTTACCGAAGCTTATCTCAAACCTCTTGGTATAACTTCAATGCTTGACTCAGCAATACGTATACGTGGTCAAGTTGTTGGGGCCGTTTGTAATGAGCACATTGGTACTAAGAGGGAGTGGTCAGCTTCTGAAATAGCTTTTGCAGCTGATGTTGCAGATCAAGTAGCACAAGCATTAATTGTCAGAGAACGTGAAGATGCCCTCCTTGCGTTGAGACAAAGTGAAGAGATGTTCAGACAGCTTACAGAAAACATTCATGGAGTTTTCTGGTTAAGTTCCCCTGATAAAAAGATCGCCTATTACATCAGTCCTGCATTTGAGGATATCTGGGGAAGACCTTGCGATTACTACTATGCGAATCCTATTGATTGGCTAGAGACAGTACATCCACATGACAGAAAACGCGTTGAAGCTGCTTTACCATCACAAGAAAGTGGTAACTATGATATTGAGTTCAGAATCGTGAGACCTGATGGTGAAGAAAGGTGGCTTCGTGATAGGGCTTTTCCGATACGTGATAATTCAGGATCTGTATTCCGAATCGCTGGAATTTGTGAAGACATAACTGCCCGAAAGAAAGCTGAAGAAGCACATGCGATTATGGAACAGCAACTTCGTCAAACTCAGAAGATGGAAGCCCTTGGCTCACTGGCAGGTGGTATCGCGCATGATTTTAATAATATTTTAAGCTCTATAATTGGCTATGCAGAATTGCTAAAGGAAGGCATCGGTTCTAGCGACGAGAGTAAAACTTATTGCGACTCGGTTCTAAGCGGTGCAAATCGTGCAAAAGAGCTAGTAAAACAGATTCTCACATTTACAAGACAGTCCGATGCTAGAAAGGAGATCGTAAATGTATCAAGTATCATAGATGATGTTGTTAGGTTATTAAGGGTTTCTCTTCCTCCCGGGATTTACATCTCTACAAAAGTAGAAGAGGAAAATAATATTCTCGCTGATCCCAGCCAGGTTTATCAGGTGGTGATGAATCTTTGCACGAACGCTATATATTCAATGCGGGAAAGTGGAGGCACCTTATCAATTTCTGCGGTGCGGCATTTAGAAACGCAAGCAGGACGAGTTCGTAACTTTGTTAAGCTATCAGTTTTAGATTCAGGAAGAGGAATACCTGACAAAGTCAAAGAAAGAATCTTTGATCCGTTTTTTACAACAAAGCCTATTGGAGAAGGTACAGGGCTTGGTTTGTCTGTCGTTCACGGGGTGGTCAAAAGTTTAGGAGGTAGAATAGTTGTAGAAAGTGAAGAAGGTAAGGGCTCTGAATTTATATTATACGTTCCACTTTTTGAAGGCATTGATAGCCAAACTGTCACTGAAAAGAAACGTTCAATAGTTGTTGGTTCTGAACATATTCTTTTTATTGATGATGAAGAGATGGTGACACAGCTAGTCAAGGAAGTTTTGTCGCGAAGTGGTTATAAAATTACAGTGACACAAGATGCAAATTTAGCTTTGGAACAACTTCGCAATGGCCTACTTTGTGATTTGTTAATTTCTGACTTAACTATGCCCTCAATGAATGGAATAACTCTTATTAAACGGGCACAAGAAATTAGACCGGGCCTTAAAGCTATTTTATGTACCGGCTACGACCCTGCGTCATCTTCCTCAGATAAAGAGGTTGGAATCGCAGCAAGACTGAGCAAACCATTTTCTATACAAGATTTATTAACGGTTGTTAGAACTGTATTAGGTAAAGTAGACAATCAAAATTCGATTAGAGCAGCTGGTTAAATTTTTACTAGTTCTATCTTCGGAAAATATGCAGGTTGGTGAAAATTTGGTTTCTCACCAGGCAATCGTTCAAAACTTCCATATTGTTGATTTTGACTATTAAACTTTGCCGTTACATTTGCCAATGTTGGGTTACCTAGGAGAATAGACTTTACATGTTCTAGCGGAACTTCGAGTGCTGTTTTCCAACCTGATCCAGATAATGTATGGCTAATTACTTTCGGAGCCGAATATTTCGGATCTCTGATTAATGGACCATGAAATCGATGACACCACCACCTGCCTTCAGGAGCGATATGAAACTCAAGATAATTAATTTCTGTTCCAGCAAAAAAGAATTCGATAACGTCGTAGTTCCACAACCCGTCAAAGTAACTTCCAGCAGTGCAAGGGGGCGTATTTTTTTGAACCACATCAGAGCCACCCATTAGCCATAACGTCTTTGGATCTAGTGCTATTAAAAATTGGAATTCCCAAGGGAGCATTGCCCCGTCCCACCTAGTATTCACTTTGCTTAAGGACAGATCGAAAACTTTGCTTTGCTTTAGCGGAGTATTGCTATGAAAGATTGTGATCATCTTAGTTTTCGGTTTAGTTGAAGACAGCACTCTGGCAGAGGATGAGAAGTGGAATCAAGTGGGACTTTAAACTTTCGCAGCTATAAAACCAATTATGAACAAGCACGAGGAAAAAGAGATCAAACCTAAGCTGCTTAGAACCGAATACAAACCTCAACCTGAAAAGAACTCAATCAACCTAATTCAACCATGGGGAACCTGTGTCCCACTCAATCCCATCAGTAGAGTTAAAGAGTTCTCCACTCAGGGGATCGAGAATCAATGTTCCCACAGTTTTAAGATTCAGTTTGAATAAATGAGATACGGTATTAATTGTAAATTAAATGTCACCGCCAAATTTTTGGCTCAATTTCAGATGTATCAATTTCGAACAAGATCAATTCTATTGTTAAATCAGTAAGTTAGTCTGACTTCATCGTTCGTACATCTCTTGCACAATAAACTGTAAGGCTAATAGCGCCTTGATTAATTCAGTAGGAGTTTGCTTGAGGTTTTTGTGAGTAATGTTAGGTACTTAATTGTACATACCGACCATCAACTTTCGTTGGGTGGGGTCAATAGTGGTGCCGAAAGGGCGACACTGTGCCTTGCTGAAGGAATAGCCTCATTAGGTCATCGTGTAACTTTAGTCGGTAGAATCAAAGACACCTTAAACATTAAATCTACCGTAGAGTTTGTAGATGTAGGGGAAGATTTTGATCTTAGGCCAGCCTTAGACCAGGTTTCTAAAGAGGGACCATACCATCTGATCTCAGCTGGTCGAGCAATGCCTTTTCTCATGACAATTGGTGATAAAAATTGCTTATCAAAAACCTTGATCTGTCATGATCCTTCTGGAAGTGCCACCGGTGTCTCAAGCGAAACACTGGCGAAACATTGTGATCGAGTAATATCGGTTTCTGAAGCTCAGAAACGTTTGATCGTAAATGCCGGGTTTCCAGCGCAAAAAATTACAGTTGTTAATAATGGCATCGATAAAAGTAAATTTATCTGTGCTGCAAATGAAAATCGGGATCTCGATAGAATCATATTTGTAGGTGCCTTAGTAAGAGATAAAGGTATCGAGTTACTTATTCATTCCTTTCTTGAACTAAAGAAGATCTTCCCTAGATTAAAGCTAGATGTTTATGGAAGTTCCTCGATGTGGGGACGCGAGAAGATATTAGACGAAAAGAAGATAGAAAACGAAGTGCCCGGAATCAAATTTCACGGCGCTGTCTCACAAGATACATTGGTAAAGGCTTATAAGAATGCGGCTTTCTGTGTACTGCCTTCGATTTGGTTTGATTCTTATCCACTGACTTCCTTGGAAGCTCAAAGTTGTGGTTGTCCTGTTGTCGCCTTCGATATTGGTGGCATGAAGGAGACAATCTTAAACTGTGAGAGTGGAGTAGTTATACCAGAAATCAGCCTGGAGAGTTTAACTAACACCCTTTCAGAGTTATTGAGGGATAAAGATAAACTTCTGAGGTTAATTGCTACAACTAGAAAAGTCTCTAGTCGGATTCCTTCTTGGCAAGATACAGCCAAGAAGATTACCGAATTAGCACAGAGTAGTTCTATTGATGAAGAAAAATACTCCGATGTGACGGAGGGTGTAATCGGATACCTCTCAACATGGAACCAGGAGTGTGGAATTGCCCGATATGCGGAGCATCTTGTAGCTGAGTATCCACAAAATAGCTATGTAATTCTAGCTGAGGAGACTTCAAGTCCAAGGCAACGACCAGATGAGGCGTTTGTAGAGAGGTGTTGGCAGAAAGGAAGTAACGATTTCACAAAATTAAAATCAGTAATTGATAAGTATTCAGTAAAACTGCTCCATATCAATATCCATCAAGCTGGTATTTTCCCGACCGCGTCATTTTGTATGATGCTGAGGGAATTGCGTAGCCGTGGGATTAAGATAATTGCACAGTTGCACACAACATTCACAACTACCGAGGCTTTAGTAAACCTAGGAAGTTGTGTTGATAAAGCAATCGTACATACTCAGCAAAATCGGTTGCAACTTGTGGCTAATGGATGGAGGTATGACAATATTTTAGTCACTCCACATGGAATATCTGACAGCAAAAATAAATATTCTAATGAATTGGTGAGAAAGGAATTAGGAATTCCTCAAGACCAAAAGGTAGCTCTGACATTCGGTTTTATCCAGCCACATAAGGGCATGGAGGCCTTAATCGAGGGAGTGAAGCAATTACAGGATAGCAAACAAGATGTTCATGGATACATTGTTGGTGGAGTAAATGAATCTGATCCTAATAGTCGCAGTTATTCTGAACAATTAAAGCAATATGCTACAAAATTAAATATTGCGAACAAAATTCATTTTATTGAAGGGTATATACCTGAAGAAAAGCTTGAAAAATATATAGCTGTTGCTGACGTAGTCGTATTGAATTACTTGTCTCAACATCATGAACTATCCGCAGCATGTGCTACTGCGTTGTCACTAGGCAAAGTCGTGGCAACTTCTCTAGCCCCTGCATTCGCTGAATTTGGCGACTCAGTTTGGACAGTTACTTCAGGTTATCCAATGTCGGTTTCGTTAGAGAGGCTTTTGTTTAACCAGGAGCTTAGATCGACTCTAGAAAATAATGTAAAAAAACTTTCCCAAACAAGATCATGGAATGTCTTAAGTAGAGACTTACGAAAACTTTACTTAGACCTTGGAATTAGGATGTCGGCAACGTCGAAGGATAATAAGGACATACAGAATAAGACGGATAGGCGGGGCGTAGTTCAAACAAAACAAATAAAGATTTTAATGCAGAATCGACCAAACGCCTATACGCAACCAGGTGGTGATACCGTAGTAATGGAACACACAAGAGTTGGAGTTGAGAAGAGAGGAGCAAAGGTCACTGTAGATTTAGAAGCAAAAGAAGATCCGAAAAACTACGATATTGTTCATCTCTTCAATTTTGCTTTACCTGATTATGTAAAAATTCTTGCACAAAATGCCAAGGCCGCAGGTGTCCCGTACGTAGTTACAACATTATATGAAGACGTTCCAAATTTTCATTATCAATCACACGTGCTTTCAAAATGTTTAATTGAGTATGTTTCTAAGGGACAGGATGAAAAGTGGTTTGAAACAAATCGTCCGAACCTGAAAGACGTAAAGCCATCTGGTCACTTTAACAACACTTGGACGGCGCAAAATAGTGCCGGACTGTTTGTAAGTGGTCCATCAGAAGGGAAAATTTTAGAGCGTGATTACGGTAAAAATTTGCCAATATTTCCTGTGATGTTTGGTAGTACCGTGGCAAAGGCGGCAACTGCTGAAAAATTTATTCAGACTTATGGCATCAAAGACTTTGTATTATGCGTTGGTAGGCTTGAGACAAGAAAGAATCAGTTAATGCTACTCAAAGCGCTTGAGAATACAGATATACCGGTGGTGATAATTGGTAGTGGATTCTCATATCAGCCTGAATACGCTGAAGCAGTTCAAAAGTTTAAACGTCAAGGGAAAACATTAATCCTAGGTCGACTCGATAATGAAATGCTAGCCAGTGCTTACTGTGCAGCCAAGGTACATGCGTTACCTAGTTTTTACGAACTACCGGGATTAGTTTCCCTAGAAGCCGCATATTATGGATGCAATGTCGTGGCTTCAGGAAATTCTGGAACAATCGAAGACTACCTTGGAGATTTAGCATTTTATTGTGATCCAAAAGACGAAAGGTCAATTAGAGAGGCTGTACTCAAGGCTTTATCGCAACCATATGATGAAAGAATGCGTACCAAATTGACACAATATAGCTGGGAAAATATGGCCCAGATCGCATTTGATTCATATCAACAAATTCTTGGTTTAAGTAACGATAATAAGGTTTTTATGAAACAGGAAGGAGCACCTATGGCGCCTACATTTGACATGGATAATGAAACAACGACATTTCAGGATCTTCTTGAAAGAGGAGAACTGGCAACAAAGAATCGTCGAAACGATGAGGCTAGATCCCTTTTCGACCAAGCTGAAAAGATCAATCCACAATCTGTGCGACTAATGATGGCGAGAGGCGCACTCAATCTTGCCTCCAGCGACATCGAAGGAGCGAAGAAATACTTTGATCGAGCCCTAGCAATAAAGTCTGATGATCCTAAGTCGCTCATAGGAAGGGGAATGTGCGAAGTCATGAATAAGAATCATGCCATGGCATATGATTATTTTGTTAAGGCGCTAAATACATCGGCAACTGAATTGGTCGCGATACACCAATTAATAGAGTGTGCTTTCGTCCTCAATCGCTTCACTGATGTAACCGTTGCCATTGAGAAGTATCTCAACAGCAGCCCTCAAGATTTAGAGATGCGGTTTTGTCTAGCTGGTTGTTATTATAAGTCTCAAAACTACTTGGGTGCCCGAGCTCAACTACAATCAGTCCTTTCGCAGAATAGCACTCACCGAGGAGCATTAGAACTTTCTTCTAGGATAACTGAAGAAGAGAGATCCTTACCAAAGCAAGCTGCTACTAACATTACGGCAACTGAATCGGTACCAACAGTAAGTATGCCTAAAAATGTTTCTGTAGTTTATCTTGATGAAGAACAATCTGAAACGCAGGTTATATCACCAAGTAAGTCGAGAAATACCTTAATTGATATGCAGTTGGCTGAGTTGAATGAAAAGAAGAGAAATCGTGAGATTGATTCTGTTAAGTCTGGATGCGATTTGATTCTTAAAAATCCTGAAGCTAACAACGAGCAGATAGAATTTGCTAAGATTCTCATAGCAGAAACAGCAATTCTTGAAGGTAATCTTGAGAAAGCATCTGACATTTACCAAGAGGTTGTTAGAGCAAATCCTCGCAGCGCTAGGGCATTGTGTGGGCAAGCGGCTCTTCGAGCTAACTCTAATGATTGGCTCAAAGCAGAGGAGTTATTTAGTGAGGCTCTGAAATATGACTCAAGATCTGATGTAGCTTATGCCGGGCTTGGAATGTGTGCTGCACAAATGCGAAACGTTCAAAAAGCTTGGGAACATTATAGAGCCTCCCTTAAGATAAACCCTGAAAATCTTAGAGCGGTTCTAGGGATAATCGAACTCGGGTATCCAATGAAGAAACTTAAAGAAGTAGAGGAAGCAGTACGAGGCTACCTTGAACTACACTCAGCTGATTGTAACTTTATGTACTCTCTTGCTGGGTGTTTGTTCGCTCAGGAGAGATATCACGAAGCTCTAGAAGAATTAGAGCGATTGATTATGTTTGAGCCTAGTAACAATCATGCTCTTGAACTGAGAAGCTTGATTATAGAAAAGCTTGGGATCGCACAAACCATGCCGCAACGTATGACGTAATGTTAGTGATTTATGAAAATTCTCATGCTTAACCAAGATTGGTTCGCGGCTGAGTGGAGAGCCGCTGGGCATGAAGTTGTAACCAGTGGATCCGCTGTTCATCTTGATCATATCGTCGAAAAGCCGCTAGGACGGATTAATGATATCGTTCGGGATTGTGGATTATCCGGAGTTCCCGATCTGATTGTTTACCACGACAACAGCATGCCTATCTCTGTTGTAGGTCTCGAGGAAACAGAAATTCCTACGTTATTTTATTCCGTTGACGCACATCATCACTCCCATTGGCATAAACATTTAGGCGTTGTTTGCGATAAGAGTTTTGTAGCTCATATGGACTATCTTACTGAATTTCAATCTGAGGGCGTCGATGCCGAGTGGCTGCCATTATGGGCATCGCGATTAATGGAACCCAGCGATGAAAAGAAATACGATGCAATTTTCGTCGGCACTATGGATCCCGATTTGAATAAAGATCGTGTTCAGTTTTTTGATGAACTATGTCGTGTTGCCCCGGTTACTTTACTTCGGGGAGAATTTTGGAAATTTTATCCTCACGCTCGGATAGTGATTAATCAGACAGTCAAAGGTGATCTAAACTTTCGAGTATTTGAGGCTTTAGCTAGTGGCTCTTTGGTTTTAACCGAGAGGAGTAGTAATGGCCTATTTGAATTATTTGAAGACGGAAGACATTTAGTAACTTATGAGCGTGGAAACGTTAGTGAGGCAGCCCAAAAAATAAAGGAACTTCTTGCTCAGCCAGAGAAATGTAAATCTATAGGGCTTGCTGGGTTTGAAGAGATCTTAAAGCACCATACAGTAGAAAAGCGAGCAGAAACCGTTTTTGCAGCTCTGAGTAAACTTAAAAAATTAACACGACCTACCAAGTTTTTCTCTTCAATGGTTACATATTTATATTCAGGCATTCGGTACGAAAAGGTAAGTATGCCTCATGCCGCACTGTGTTTTACACGAGCCTTGCAATCAATCGAGCAAGCTTTGTTGCGGGCTGAAAAAATTCATGAACACTTAGTCCTTTATGCAGTGCTAGCATGTAGTGAGTATGATCGATTTTCACGCTCCATGAATGGCTACCATATGCTTTGCCGTCTACAGGAAGCCTATCCAAACGAGACGATTTTGAGATTAGCAGTGGCCAGAGGCGCACTCAACGCTGGAAAACGTGAACTTGCTGTCGAGGTTATTAAGCCTCTAGCACTAGCCACAGATGAAGCTTTCAGCTTAGCAGAGACTGTGGTTAGGCAGATCCTAGATATGCGTCGACCAAAACGTGAGCAAGCAAAAGCATATTAAGAAGCCAACAGTGGTAAATCATCTGCAAGTAGTGATAGAGCCGCAAGGTTCATCCCTCGTTGATTAATGTCGGCGGTAATATCTCTAATTCTCGCAAAGGCAGCATGTCCTTCCCAGAGCGAATTTAATTTGGATTGAGATTTACTAGCGCGAGAAACTATATCGCGCACACTTCTCTGAATTTTTGATCGACTGGCAACAAGTAGCTCTTGCTCCCACCTATTTTGCATCGAAAGCTGTTCAATCTGAAGTAATATGTCTTCAAGACCTAATCGGTTAATTACGGTCGAGTATGTCAATGCTAGCTCTGAAATGGAGGCGGTGCTTCCAGAACGGAGGGCAAGAATTTCATACAGGTTTGAGATGCAGTCTCGTAGCGCCAGAGTTTGAGCGCAACTTGTGGATAATCCCGCCTGAAGCGCTCGTTGAGTACGTTCCTTGACGAGAGCAAAAGTTTTAGGTGAAAGAATTGGCTCGATAGATGAGCAAATTTCTTTGAATAAAGGTGTAATATAACTAGTTAGAGCACCAACGGTAGTATCCTTAGACATGTTGCCTACGATTCCAGTTAGTAGTCCAGCCATCAATACGTTTAGATCTTCAGAAAACTCTAAGAAGTTCTGTGCGCCTTCATAGGTATCTAAATTCTTAATTTCTGCTTTTATAGCTGGCAGATCGATCAATGATGCAGCAACTACGTACGCTTTTACCACATCAACTGGATCTACTTTTAATGATCTGCAAGTTCGATGAACAAAAGTTGCCCCCATCAAGTCGACCATTTCGTTAACTAGCTTGGTGGCTATTATTTGAGGACGTAATGGATGCTCCAAGGCTTCTTTCTGCCAACGCTCTCGGATCGGAGTAGGGAAATAGTTGAGGAGATATGGGGATAGAGCGGGATCGTTAGTGATACCACTGCTAACAACTATCTCTTTGAGGTACATCTTGAGACCAGCGTAAATTCTAGATAGTTCAGGCCGAGTTAGTCCTTGCCCAGCAGATTGTAATTTTCCTAGACCCTCGTCATCTGGGAGAGAATCTACTGTGCGATTGATGTGTCCTGTATGTGATAGATCTCTCAGTAGATCGCGAACCTGAATCATTCGCTTCAGTGTGCGGCGACTACCTAAAGTAAGTAGTAATGCATGGCTAGCATTATTTTTTAATACATCAGTACAAGCAAAAGAGGATACCTCTTTGAGAATCTTATTACGTTCCTCAATCGTTATCTTCCCTTCCTCAAGAAGCCGAGAGAAGAAGATCTTATAATTTACTTCATGGTCAGATAAATCGACTCCCCCAGAGTTGTCGATGGCATCAGTGTTGAGTTTGCCACCACACCGTTCGAACTCTATTCTTGCTTTTTGAGTAAAGCCTAAATTTCCGCCCTCTCCGATCACACGAGCACGGAGCTCCTTCGCGTCAACCCTAACTCCATCGTTCGTGCCATCATTAACGTCAGCATTGGTTTCGGAGCTAGATTTAACATAGGTACCGATTCCACCGTTCCAGAGAAGATCTACTTTGGCTTTTAAGATGAAAGAGATGAGTTGCTCTCCGTTCACAACATTTGGGATCTCATTTGGGATAGATAGTGCCGTACGCATCTCGGGTGTTAAAGAGATTTCTTTATCGAAACGACCAAAGATACCACCACCAGAGCTGATTAGATCCTTATTGTAATCACTCCATTGTGTGCGTGGAGTAGTAAATAAGCGTTTTCTTTCAGCAAACGATTTTGTAGGATCAGGATTTGGATCAATAAATATGTGCTTATGGTTAAAAGCAGCAAGCAATTTGATCTTATCGCTGTAAACTAAGCCATTACCAAATACATCTCCTGACATGTCTCCAATGCCGACAACTGTGAATGGTTCCTTCTCGAAGTTTATGCCGAGGTCACGGAAGTGCCGTTTTACGCATTCCCAACCGCCGTTGGCAGTAATTGCATACAATTTATGATCGTATCCTTGTGAACCACCTGAAGCAAAAGCGTCACCAAGCCAAAATTTAAATTCGTCTGTGGCGATCTTGTTTGCTATATCAGAGAAAGTAGCAGTACCTTTGTCAGCAGCCACAACTAAGTATGGATCTTCTTTGTCATAACAGATTACATCTGTAGGTCTTGTAATTTGTCCTTTGACGCGATTGTCAGTTACAGAAAGAAGGGAGCGAATGTAATCCCGGTAGCACTCTTCTACTTGCTTTAAAAGTTTGTCGTGCTCAGAGAGAGGTTTTCGTACAATAAAACCTCCCTTAGAACCAGTTGGTACGATAACTACGTTTTTAACTTTCTGAGTTTTTGCTAGCCCCAGAACTTCATTTCTAAAGTCATCTCTACGATCACTCCAGCGCAAGCCGCCGCGAGCAACAGAGCCAAATCTTATATGAATGCCTTCGGTTTGTGGTCCTCTAACGTAGATTTCAAAGTAAGGCTTAGGCGTATTGATAAGGTCAACTTTTGAAGGGTCTATCTTGAATGCCAGTGTTTCGCGTCCAGTATAAGCATTTGTTCTGACAGTTGCGTTCAGAACATTGGCTAAATTTCTTAGAATTCTGTCCTGACTAATATCTGGGACATTTCTTAAAGTTAGTAGATAGTGTTTCTCTAATGCCTCTAACTTTTCGATTCTCTTTTCAATTGATAATCCGAGTGTTGGATTAAATTTTACCTCGAACATATTCCAAAGGAGTGTAGCGGCGGAGGGAACTGCGGCCAAGGTATTCCGGATAGTTCCTTTTGAGGTAAATGGGCTTAATTGGAATAGGTAAGCGCAGTATGCTCGCAAGACTGACAAAGCTCGGATATCGAGTTCAGTAGATACAAGCATTGAGTTAAGGATGTCATTGTCTGCGTGATCTGGAAGTATCTGCTCTAGACCAGCACATAGATTCTTCTTGAATACTTCTATTTTTCCTACAGACTTATCTTTAGTTTCAGCAATAAGTCTATGTAAATAAGTTGTACCAGAGTTTGGAGTCCCGACTTCAAAAGCCTGCTCGCGTAATATATGAAGCCCAGCATTTTCTAGGGCCGGAAGAAGATGGCTTACAGCTAATTCTTGGTGCCATTGAAAGATGCTCAACTGGAATAATCCATCACTTAAGCCAGTGCCTGCAGAAATATCTAAACGCAAAGGCCGATCTTTACTGAGGGTCTCAATAATGGCGATGTCTCTTACGCAAGCTTCAGGAGTTGTTGAGGCCTGATACTCTTCTGAGAAAGAATTTTGATACTTGAACCACATCGCTTCAGGCGCAGATGTAATGTCAGAATTTAGAAGGCGGTCTCTTAAGCCGTCGCCCCAAGTTTTTGTTAGCTCGATCAACTCGGATTGGAGAGTTTGAGGAACTAACTTCTTTTTTGATCCTGGTGTAAGCGGAACATGATAATAAACGATGACCAATGGCTTTACATTTAGTGCCACGTGCAGATCGCCAGATCCAGGATTGGCACCACAAGAATATTCAACATGGCGTTGAACTCTTGCTCTTACTTGTTCGCTGAATCTCTTTCTCGGCATAGCAACTATGACCGAGGCACCCTTGCCTGAAGTATCTTGATGGACAAGAGCACTACTTTGGTATTCACGCTGAATGCCAGTAATCATCGCCAAGCATGAATTAAGCGTGGAAGCATCTGCTCTTAGCAAAAGTTCCTTAGGCATGCTGTCAATTATTTTAATAATATTTTTGTAAGAGAAGGTGTTAGGAATAGCCTTTTCCGCAGCTATTAGAGCCTTAACCTTTTCGCGGATTATGGGGATAGTAGAAGCTTCCTGTGAAAGGGTTTTAGAAGTAAACAGCCCTACAATTGAGATAAGAGATCTGACAGTTCCATCCCCGGCATATTGAGGAAGAACCACATGGTTCATCCTTTCAGCGCGGTGCACGATACTTCGAGTTAAAAGTTTCGTTACTGTAACAAGGGATGTGCCAGATAGGTTCTCGAGTACATCCTTGCGGCATTCATTAATAAAATCTTGTGCCCATGTGTTTGTGCTTCTAAAAAATCCTAACTCTACTTTAGGCGTTTCATCCAGAAATCGTACTCCTTTGCCACCAGAGTTTTCTTCTTCAACTTGCCATTCGGCAAAGCCTAGGAACACAAAGCCACCATCAGATAACCAGCGCAGAAATTCAGCAGCTTCAAATCTTTCTTGTTCAGTGTTGCCACTGCTTGGAACTCGCTCCTTGAGTAATCTGGCAGAAGTTTCAACCTGACTCAGCATCGAAGGATGATCTTCGGTGATTATTGAGAGGTCAGTTAAGGATCTTTCAACACGATCAACTAAAAGATTTAAAGTGTTGTCATCTAATTGGTCTATCCTTGCGTATAAGACAGAGAGTCGACGACCATTTTTTAAGCTAAGAAGTGGATGGAGCAGAGTTTGAATATCAGAGCCGCATTCTCTAACAGAGAGCACGACTGTATTGACGATAAAAGGACGATCGCCCATGGCAATTATAAGATACGAATGATCCTCGCCTTGTCCTGAGCTAACGGTAACTGAAGCAGTGGAAGAGTTATGTCGATCAACTGTGGAAGCGCAGTTCTCAGTGATTGCCGCCAGTGTTTGAGATGTCATAGCTTCTAGAAAAGTAGAGGGGGCTGCTTCAAAAAGTGAAACAGTTAGGTCTTGTTCAGATAGGATTCCAGCTTTCTTTGCTTTAGCGATTAAAGAGTTAACCTCTTTAAGTTTAGGATTTGATTGAGCATCTTGCATTTTCATACTAGCCATAGTGATTAACAATAAATTAAATACAGTATATATACTGACACCACCGCCATGGTCTTTTATTAGACCAACCATCGCCTTATATAGGGGCGAATAGTAGTTTAGCGGAGCTCCAGAACTAGCCGTGCCACATCAATGACGCTGCGCCTTGGCACGACTGGGAGCCTGGAGTCAGGTTGTTGGCGATGAGCAACATTGCTCACGTCCGATGAAGTGCGCAACTTTATCGGCTAATCCCGTGCAGAACTGTACACTTTTGATCAATTTTTTTCATCTTTTCTGCCTTTTACCTGGGAAATACGTATGCAAATTGTAACAGAATTGTAAAAATAACCTTAATTAATTCAAAATGTTATCTAGTGCGCACCGTTCATCTACCTTTAAGAGTCAAATTCCTAGCACCTGCCAATTTTCTTGGTATGTAACTTGCCAAGGATATGACAGTAAGGTCGACGAAAGATTGACCGTTAAACGGTCAGACTTTGGGAGTCCTTAGGCTTCGGTTCCAGTGAGAGACTGGTTTTTGTGCCCCTAATTGGTTTTGTCAGTTTTTGCCTCTCATTGAACCGAGCCGCTGCAGAGCGAGGGATTTTAAGAGATGAATTTTCCTCTCCTATATCCCAGAATAATTTTAAGTGGACCAAAATATTAAGGTCCATGCACGAGGCAACGGATTTGCGTCGTGAAGGTTTTATAAGCAAGGAGAGCTTATGCACAGTGGTCTCGCTACCAACTTACCTGAGGGTTCTGTTTCTGTTCTGCCATCATTAATCAATCAAGAATCAGAAGAGCGACAACAACGCGCTAACCACACTGCCAAGAATACCTTCATGGGCATTGTTAGTGGTTGTGCCGAGATGTTGAGAGCGTTTGACCTTATTAAGAAAGTTGCGCGCACTAATTCCACAGTCTTAATCCTTGGAGAGAGTGGAACAGGTAAGGAATTGATTGCTAATGCTATCCATAAACTAAGTGGACGCATGGGTAGGTTGGTGCCTGTAAATTGCGGCGCAATTCCAGAAGATATTCTTGAAAGTGAGCTATTTGGTCATGAAAAGGGAGCTTTTACTGGAGCAATATCTAATAAAATAGGTCGCTTTCAATTAGCTCATGGTGGCACGATATTCCTTGATGAAATCGGGGATATGAGTCCTAAGTTACAAGTAAAGCTCCTTAGAGTTTTGCAAGAACGGAAAGTAGAGCCAGTTGGATCAGCTAAGTCCCTTGATCTTGATGTTCGTGTCATCGCTGCAACAAATAAAGATCTTAGAGAAGAAGTAAAAGCTGGACGATTTCGTGAAGATCTTTATTACAGATTGCAAGTTGTTCCGGTTGAGCTACCTAAATTAGTTGATCGTGGACATGATGTGATGTTGTTAGCGAAGCACTTCATGGATCAGTTCTGTCAACAGTTTGGGAAGAATACAATTACATTCGCTCCAGAGACTGAGGCGATCTTTAATACTTATCATTGGCCAGGAAATGTTCGTGAATTAGAGAATCTCGTCGAACGACTAGCAATCCTTTGTGACCATAGCTGTATTTATCCGAGTGATTTGCCTACCTACGTAACATCAGGAGAAGCAACTCGCAGTTCTATCTCAATGCCAAACGCAGTAATTCCAGATGGTGGGATTGATTTCAACAAACTTGTTGATGATTTTGAAACTCAATTGATTACCTCAGCGTTAGAGAGAACAAGTGGAAATAAAAAAGCAGCTGCAAAGCTACTTAATCTCAATCGCACAACGTTAGTAGAGAAAATTAAGAAGAAGGGCTTAGCCTCCTCAATTGAAATGTCTGTTGAGGCTTAATTAAAGGTTGATCATGAGAGTCCGACTACTGCTTACCATATTTCTATTTCTCGGAGTTGCTGCTCAGGCTGTTGCACAACATCCTATTGATGTAGAGAGGAAAGCCCAAGCTGGGGAGTGGTTAGAAGCGCTTAGTGCTTTCAGAATGTTGCCTACTAGAAGAGTAACACCAGCAGCTGCATTAGCTGCAGCAAAGAGTGCTTGGGCACTAGGTTTGGTGAAAGAAGCAAAAACCCAATATGATCGAGCATTGTTGCTAGACCCTGAAGGACAAGAGCTAAGTGATGCTGACAGATCGCGGATTCTATTCTCACGTGGAATAATTGAATTTCAAGAGGGCAATTATCAATCAGCAATTGTATTTGCTGGAAAAGCTTCAGATCTGATTGAAGTCGAAGGACCATTAAAAGCAGAAATATTCCAGCTTTGGGGTGAAGCTTTACTAAAAGCTAACAAGCCACAACTCGCTTTAGAAAAATGTGAAGCTGCACTCAATTGGATTCGTCCTGAAGGAGAGGGCGACTTGCATTATTTGATTGCAACAGCAGCTATGACAATAGGTCAACTTGAAAAGGCAGAGGAGCATTTTACAGCTGTTCCGTTAAGACATTCCAAGAGTGGCTTGGCGATGAAGGGATTGGGGATGCTCGCGCTAGAAAATAAAAAATATGATGAAGTTACATTTTGGTTAACTAAAGGCAGACAAGAGTATCCAGATGTTTTCTTAGATAGCTGGGTAGATTTTGCTCTTGTCAAAGCGTATGCCGCTTCTGGCGATTCAGAACAACTTAAAAAAGCATATGAGAATGCCACTGCAACATATCCCCCATCTGATGGTTGGTTGATTTTATTACAAGCAACCGCAGAGGAGTCACTATGGCAAAAGTCTCTTGGCACAACAGCAAGAGCATCCTTGAAGGTTAAATCAGGAGGTGCTCCACATGGAGAATAAACCTTTGCTCAACGAGCCCCCAAGCCCAGCATTTTTAACCGCTGCATTTGCTAGATTTGAAGAAGCAAGTCACCGTCTTGAAGAGCGGTATCGATTACTGCGCGATGAATCCGAGCGGCTTAGAAACGAACTGCAGAAGAAAGAAACTGAGGTAAGAAAAGCTGAAAAGATGGCTGTGCTTGGACAAACAGCTGCTGCGCTAGCTCATGAAATAAGAAATCCACTTGGGGCGATTAAGCTTTTTATGTCCTTATTAAGAGAGGACGTAAGTGAAATGCCCGAGGCATTGAAGTTAGTAGATGAGGTTGGTCGCAGTATCACAACATTAGATCGAGTTATTTCTAACGTGTTGCAGTTTGCTAAGGATAAAGAGTGTATTTTAGCTCCAACGAATATTAACAATATTATCGCCGATGAAGTGGCTTTATTTAAAAAGTTAGATCGCGATGGTGGCATTAACTTTGAAGTGAATCTCTGCGAGTGGTCATTTGTACTGGCAAATGATGGATTGCTTCGACAAATGCTCTCAAATCTTTTTCTTAATGCTGCTCAGGCGATGTCTTATCGTGGAAAAATTTTGATTAGTACTAAAGAGATAACTAATTCAACAGAACGACTCTTAGAACTTACCGTTGCTGATAATGGACCAGGTATCTCCAAGGAGATTCTGCCAAGATTGTTTGAGCCCTTCGTAACAGGTAGGTCAGAAGGTACAGGGCTAGGCTTAGCAGTGGTTAAGAAAACAGTTGAGCAACATAATGGCACCATAGAAGCACGAAATAATAATGGCGCTGAATTTAAGGTTTTACTTCCAGTTTCAAGGAGAGGGTTATGAAAGATGAAATTCGCATACTTGTTGTAGATGACGAGCCACAGATGCAGTTAGCACTTAAGACGGCATTGTCTCGCAAGGGTTACGCAGTTGAGGTAGCACCGAATGGACGGATTGCTCTAGAGATGATCGATTCTCAGAACTATAGCCTTGTCATTTCAGATCAAAGAATGCCTGAAATGTCAGGTCAAGAACTACTTGAAACAATTAATGCTCGTGAGCAGAAGCCTCCGTTTATAATGATCACAGCACATGGAACAGTTGATGCAGCAGTAAAAGCGATGCAGCTTGGTGCTGCTGATTTTATTCAAAAACCGTTCTCTGTAGAAGACCTTTTAAGAATCGTAGAAAGAGTATTAAGCCCTGAAAATCAGGAATTCCGTGAGCATGCTCAACGCGAAGATTCTCGTAGAGCAAGCACTATCGTTACCAATGATCCAAGAATGATTAGAATTCTTGAGGTTGCTGAAGCAGTAGCTAAAAGTGATGCAACAGTAATGGTTCAAGGAGAATCTGGAACTGGTAAAGAAGGATTATCTAGGTTTATTCATTCTATGAGCCCTCGTTGCAAGCAGCCATTTGTTGCCGTTAACTGCGCAGCTCTCCCTGAGAATCTTCTTGAAAGTGAATTATTTGGCCATGAAAAGGGAGCATTTACTGGAGCGCAGAATAGTAAGCCAGGTAAATTTGAAATAGCTCATGGTGGAACTATTCTCTTGGATGAAATTTCAGAGATGGATCTTGGACTACAAGCTAAGCTCCTGCGTGTTCTTCAAGAGAGAGAGCTCGACCGTGTTGGCGGACGAGAACCGATATCAATTGATGTTCGAGTGATTGCCACAACGAATAGAAATCTTTCCGAAATGGTTAAAGCAGGTAACTTTCGTGAGGATCTTTTCTATCGTTTAAATGTTATTCCACTGACGCTACCGCCGCTTAGAGAAAGAAAGGGAGATATCAAACTACTTTCTCAGCATTTTATGAGGCAATTTCTCGGAGACAAAGCTCCAGAAGTAACGTCTGAGGTTTTACAAGCCTTGGAAAATTATAGTTGGCCAGGAAATGTTAGAGAGCTTCAGAACGCAGTGCAACGGGCTAGTATTTTATCTAGAGGAGTCAGCCCTACCTCGCAACACTTTCTTCTAAGCGAAGAGCCACGTGGACTTGCTGCTCAAATCACTGTTGAACGTGTTCAAGTTCCAAGTTCAACATCGAACGAAGGTATACCTCTTCAAATTAAAGCCGGCATGACAGTTCATGAAATGGAGAAGAATCTGATCCTTGAAACGCTTAAATCAACCGGGAATAACCGAACAAAAGCAGCAGATATGTTGGGTATTAGTATTAGAACTCTCAGAAATAAACTGCACGAATATGGGGTGTCGCGTCAGGGGGATGGTGAGTAGATGTCAAACTCCTGACAGAAAGTCTCTTTATGAGAATCTAAGTACTTGAAATTTATCAACTTGAGATTTTTAAAGTGTTTGCATGAGCATTGCAGAGTTAGTGAAGAATAGTCAGAAGAGGATTTAACCCATGTCTTTCGTAGATCGTATATTTGACCGTACTACCCCCGCTCTTGAGAAAGCGTTGGATATGGCCTGGCAACGTGGACAAGCCATAGCGAGTAATGTTGCCAATGCTGAAACTCCACGTTATAGGGCGGTTGACCTAGATTTTAAAGCCGAGCTTGCACGCGCCTTTAATGCAAAACCTAATGAGCTAAAAACAACTAACCCATTACACATGGATACTGTTGCGAATTCTGGTGCTCGATTAGTTCCCGATCTTTCCGGTCCAACAAAAGCCGATGGCAATAACGTGGATATCGATACAGAGATGATTCGTTTACAAAAAAATCAAGGAGATTTTACAGAAGCAGCCACTATCTTAAGAAAACAATTAAGAGTGATTTCACAAGCGATAAGGAATGCTAACTAAGGAGTAGTCTATGTTTGATGCACAAGACGTACTTGCCGCTGGAATGAGCGCAATGCGCTTAAGAGTTAATACAATTGCTTCAAATATCGCAAATGCGGAAACGACTCGAACACCTGAAGGCGGACCTTACAAGAGAAAAGATGTTGTTATGTCGGCAACTGAAACCCCGACATCATTTCAATCGGCATTAGATGAAATGTCATTAGCAAAGCCAGGTGTAGCTGCTGTAGTGGAAGATCAACAACAGCCTCGAATGGTTTTTCAGCCAGGCCACCCAGATGCTGATCCTAATGGATATGTAGCTTTTCCAAATATAAACGTTGTGCAGTCAATGACTGATTTAATGACTGCTACAAGGCTGTATCAAGCAAATGTAGCAGCAGCTAGAGCAGTAACTGAGATGACTAGAGAAGCTCGTCGTATTTCTTCGAGCTTTTAAAGGAGAATAGGGTATGAACATCAATGGATTAAAAGCATACCAAGATATTCAATCGATAGTCGGACCTAAGGCATCTGAGAAGTCCCAATCTATCGAGCCTAAGACTTCAGACAGTTCTCAAAAAACCAAGGGCTTTGGCGATTTTCTTAAAGATGCTGTTCAAGATGTAAATACGGTACAGAATCAAGCAGAGAAGCAGATTGAGGGGATAGTTTTAAATAAGCCAGGATTTACTTCCCATGAAGCCATGCTCGCTTTAGAGAAGGCAGATATCGCATTCCAGCTTATGAATGCGGTTCGAAGTAAGATCGTTAGAGCTTACGAAGAGGTAATGAGGACACAAGTATAATTAAGTTTTTATAGGTTTGTTGAAGGGAGGTTTTTGTGGCATCGGCATTTGATCCTAGCGCGATTTTCGGTCAGTTCATGGCCAATTTCATGAAGTTGCCTCTATCTCAGAAGTTGCTGTTTCCAATTTTAATTGTCGGAACAGTTTGGGGAATAGTATTCGTTTCAAATTGGGCAACTAGTCCAGACTACTCCGTGTTATTCTCTGATCTTGAGCCAGCAGATGCTTCTGCGGTTGTTGAGAAATTAAAATCACAGAAAATTAAGTATGAAGTTAGAGGGGATGGAAGCACCATAGCGATTAGCCCTCCAGATATGATTCATGAACTAAGAATGTCTCTAGCTGGAGAAGGATTGCCTCGTGGTGGCAAGGTAGGATTTGAGTTGTTTGATACAAATAATCTCGGCACGACAAGTTTTGTTGAAAGATTGAAATTTATCCGAGCAACACAAGGAGAGTTGGAGAGAACGATTTCATCACTTGATGCTATAGCATCAGCACGCGTTCATATAACTCAACCAGAAAAGACAGTCTTTGCTAAAAGGGGTAGCGAGCCAACAGCATCAGTGATGATTAAATTGCGCCCCGGTGGAGAATTAGACCAGAAACAGATTCGAGGCATCTCGCACTTAGTTGCTGGCAGCGTTGAAGGATTAAAGATTGAGAATGTAAGCATTGTTGATATCTATGGCAATCTACTCTCTGAACGAATTCAATCTAATGATGAGGCTTTAACTGGTGATGCCGATAGAATCCAGTTCCAACGATCGATGGAGCAAAACTACGCACAACGCATAGAGCAAATGATCTCAAAAGTTCTTGGACCAGGTAAAGTTATTGCTAGAGTAGCAGCTGACCTTGATTTTTCGTCTAGTGAAAGAGAAGAGGAAAGCTTTGATCCCGGGGGCCAAGTTGCTCGATCTGAAAGGACTATTGAAGAGGGTTCCGGCGCAAATGTGAGAGGTGGTATCCCAGGTGTAGTTTCTAATTTAACCGATGCCCAGAATCTACCAAATCCTGAGACAGAAGGTAGCACTTCTAAGCGAAGAGAATCAGTTAAGAATTATGAAGTTTCGCGAGCGGTTTCTAAGACGGTTTTACCGCGAGGAAAACTTACGAAATTATCCGTATCTGTGCTCGTTGATGGGGTTTATGAAGATATAGCGACTGGCAAGGACGCCGTAGCAAAACCGGTCTACAAGCCATTACCTTCTGAGATGCTACAGCAAATTGAAGACGTAGCTAAGAGCGCGGTAGGCTTTGACGCAGGTAGAGGCGATACGCTTTCAGTACAGAATATCCCATTTCATGTTGGGGATGAATCAGTCGCAGAGCAGTTAGATAGTAAGGCGACTCAAGACTTTATCTTCAATGTTGTTTCAAAAGTTGTTCCTGGAATTTTTATTCTTCTTTTCTTCTTCGTAGTAGTAAGACCACTAGTGAAGTTTATGGTTACACCTACTGAGGCAGAGATTGATCTTAGCCGATTACTGCCTACGGGAATTGAAGAGCTAGAGCAGGAGTTAAAGCAGGAGCGTAAAGCTGTTGTTCCTGTAGCTGTAGAGACTAACAACGTAGATATTGAACAACTTGAAGCGCTTATGGCGGAAAATTCTAAGATTGTGAAAGACAATCCATCGCAGGCCGCACTTTTGATCCGCTACTGGTTAAACGATGGTCGCATCTAACGAAGATAGGGGTAGCTCATGTCAGAGGTTCAGGCAGATAATAAAGAGTCTTCGGAGCAAGGGAAATCATCTCGTATTTCCCAGTCGCAGTATCGACCTACGCAATTTGGACGACAAGAATGGGAAGTATTGGGAACTATCCAAGAAGAGCATCAATTTGAGCCGTTTGACATCGAAGTTGTTGCATCAAGTGAATTCGTGACAGATCCTATGTTTGCAGACTTTGGAGGTACTTCACAGACCTCTACAGTAAAGCGCTGGCGCGCTCAAGAGAAGGTCGCCGAGTCTTCAACCCCAGCAGAAAAGTCTATTTCTGAAACAGAAGTAAAAAAAATGCTAGCTGAGGCAGAAGCCAAAGGTCGAGCGGCTGCCACAGAAGAAGCTAAGGCTCTAAGAGATGCTGAAATCGAAAAATTAAAGAGTAATTTAATTTCTGTAACTGAAGAAATTAATAAATTTGTACAAAAAAGTCAGGATGAGATCGAAAAGACATCTGTCCGTATCGCAATCGAGCTATCCAAGAAAATTATAGAGCAAGCCGTTGAAATTAATCCTGAGTATATCGTCGAGGTCTTAAAGCAGGCCCTTACTCACGCAGGAAGCGCTACCATTAAGAAAGTAAAAGTAAGCGCGCAAGATTTAGAATTTATAGAGATCATGGGGCTATCCAAGAAACTAAAGGAATTTGATGGTTCCTGGACATTTGAAGCTGATGAATCAGTTAAAGCAGGTTGCTTAATTGAAACTTCTGCAGGAGAAGTTGATTTCGACCTTCATA
Organism: uncultured Bdellovibrionales bacterium; assembly: GCA_964650155.1. Taxonomy (GTDB): domain Bacteria; phylum Bdellovibrionota_C; class UBA2361; order UBA2361; family J135; genus JAWXBT01. Next base: position 6,434 of record CAZYRE010000003.1, on the reverse strand, counting down.
AAGCTTGGGAGCGAATCGCCGCAGTAGCGGTTCGTATGGTCAAATGAGCCCGCGAACTGATCGGATAGAAAATCATATTAACAGATCCACACGGTACGAACTACGTGGCTCAGTCATGGATGTTACTGGCTTAGTAATAGAAGGTAATGGGCCATCAGTGCCAGTTGGTACAAATGTAAGAGTTCAAAGTGGTAATCAAACGATCGTTGCACAAGTCGTAGGTTTTAAGGGCGATCGAGTTTTAATGATGCCCTATGAAGAACTTCAAGGCGTAGGCCCCGGTTCACAAGTTAGAGTGGGTGGTGCAGCAAGCTCAGTATTCGTTTCGAATGATTATTTAGGTCGAATAATCGATGCTTTTGGTCAACCAATGGATCGAAAACCGATGCCGACACAAGGGGATATGGTTCCTCTTTTTAGGGCTCCACCGAATCCTGTCATGCGACGTCGAATAGAAGCACCTCTAGATTTAGGGGTTAAGGTTTTAAATTCTATGCTTACGGTAGGTTCAGGGCAACGTATCGGTATTATGGCCGGTTCAGGAGTTGGTAAATCTACGCTCTTAGGCATGATAGCCAAAAACTCTACCAGTGATATTAACGTAATTGCCTTAGTAGGTGAACGTGGTCGTGAAGTTAGAGAATTTATAGAAAGAGATCTTGGTCCTGAAGGCTTAGCTAGATCTGTTGTAGTTGTAGCAACAGGCGATCAATCCGCACTCAAGAGAATTAGAGCAGCATATTATGCCACCGCACTTGCAGAATATTATCGCGATCAAGGTAAAAAAGTAGTTTTAATGGTCGATTCTGTTACTCGTTTGGCAATGGCTCAGAGAGAAATAGGATTATCAATTGGGGAGCCACCTAGCACAAAAGGTTACACACCCTCAGTATTCTCTATGTTACCAAAATTACTTGAGCGTGCTGGTACTTCAGAAGGTCAAGGTTCAATTACCGGACTTTATACAGTACTTGTTGAAGGCGATGATATGAATGAGCCAATTGCTGACTCTACAAGAGGCATCTTGGATGGTCACGTGGTACTTAGCCGAAGATTAGCAAGTAAGGGACATTTTCCAGCAGTAGAGGTACTTGAGAGCACATCAAGGGTAATGCCTGATATTGTTCCCCCAGAAGTTATCGAATTAGCAAATCAGACTCGAGATATATTAGCTACGTATAAAGAAAACGAAGATTTAATTACCATTGGAGCTTACAAGGCAGGACTCAATCCACGTGTGGATAGAGCGGTAAATCTCTATGATAAAGTCACAGAGTTTTTGCGACAACGTGTGAATGAAAAGGTTGGTTTACAAGATAGTTGGTTAACTCTTGCCAAAATTTTGACTGAGGGTGTCACAGAGACAAAGTCAAAATAGGTATTAGAACAGGTTAAGTTATGGCTAAAAAGTTTAAATTCAGACTCGAAAAGGTTCTAGAGCTTAGAGAGCAAATTCGAGAAGAGAAAAAAAAGGAGTTATTTCTTAAGAATACAGCGGTTAGAGAGACCGAAGCGAAAATATCAGAGCTAGACGTACAGCTTCAGGGATCCGGGCGTGCAACAGGTGTAATAAGGGCACAGGAATTGCACCTATCAGCTCAATATGAAGCTCGTTTGTTGCATGAGATTGATGCTGCAAAGGAGTTGTTAGCATTACTTGTATTTGAAGCAGAAAAGGTTAAGGAAGAGTATTTGGAAGCTGTGAAAGAGCATGAGGCACTGAAGATGCTTAAAGCTCGTAAGCAACTTGAGTATCAAGGAGCCATCAATAAGGAAGAAGCCAAAGTGTTAGATGAATTGGCTGTGCAGCGTTACGGGCGGTTAGATCGAGAATAATTTTTTGAGGTAGGTTATATGGCAAAAGAGAACAAAGGGTTAACGAGAGAACAAGCGGCTGAGCTATATAAAGATCTTCAAAAAACTCTACATAAGATGAACGAAGGGGACACTCCTACTTCTTCTCCTACAAAGAAAAAGTATGTAAGCGCTGCTAGAGCCAGGCTCTCTGGAGAGATGACGAAAATAAATATGTTCAAAAACATCTCCCTTCCTATGAGTGGAAATAATCTTGCAATCGGTTTAATTGCGCTATTAGGTCTAACTAAGATTGGGCTCAGTTTGATTGAGTACTCAGGTATTACCGAGATTCCAGTGGCACAAGCATCTCAAGCTTCTATGCCACGTACGGCATTATCTGAATTGGCTGTTCCAAATACATTTAGTCGGGAAGAGGTAGAGATCTTAACTCAACTTGATTCAAGACGTGCAGAACTAGAGGCTCGTGATGAAAAGTTATCAGACAGAGAAAAGGATTTAGATCGTAAAGAGATGGAGTTGGCTGCAAGATTAACAGAGCTTAAATCTTTGACTGATGAATTAAGGATTAAGCGAGATCAAACAGATCGTCGACGTGATGGACAGCTCGAACAACTTTCAAAAGTTTATAGCTCTATGGCTCCAGATGAGGCTGCTAAGTTAATGGAGCAGCTTGATATAACGATCTCTTTGTCCCTATTGAAGCGGATGCCTGAGAAAAGGATTGCACAGGTCTTAGCACTTATGAGTCCTGAGAGAGCCTTAGCTTTAACCCAGATGCTTAGTCAGTAGTAACAAAGCAGCGACCATAATATGTTAGGTTTATAAAAGCCTAAACAAAACAATGAGTTACGTCATGCGTCGACTATGCTTGGAGGTCGTTCCCTGGCAAGAGACGATTAGCCCCGCAGCTGGATCAGTATTTGCACTTCATTGTGCAGGTTGGTCTGGTCATCCTCGGTAAGATCATAAATTTTTTTGTCTTTTTACTAAGGGTTTTATGCTTGTTCGGCGCTTATTGTATGTCTTCGTACTTTTTTTCAGTACTAATCTATTTGCGCAGCCTCTAATTACCCCTAATTTACAATTAAGCCGAACAATAGGAGTCGCTCCATTATCTATCTTTGCAGATGCAAGCGGTACTACCGGCTTAACTCGAGATGATTTGGTAAATGCAGATATTCAAATTAATTTCGATGCAACTAATCTAGATCCTACTAATGCTTTCAGCCAGGAAAGTGGATTTGTTTCAGCGCACGTTTATCCAAATCCTGGTACATACACGATCAGAATGACGGTGACAGATAGAACAGGCGTGGTTGCAGAAGCTGTGCCGGTTCAGGTGACTGTTTTAGATCCAGCGGTCGAGTATATGCCGCGTAAAGGGCAAACTTACTGCTTTTCAACCACTCTGCGGAATAACTTTGTTGGATGTCCAACGACAAATCCTAACAGAAGAATCGTAACAGATAACTTTTCTCAGGCATTACAGTACGCCGCAGTAAATAATCGTCTCCTATTTGATCGCGGTGCGGTGTGGCAACAGAATTCCGCGCAAATTTCAAATTTAAATGGTCCATTGTTTATTGGAGGATTTCCTTCACCTAACACCCCTCAGCCAATCAAACCAAATTTAGTTTCAAATGGAGATAATTGGACTGAGGTATTAAGGCTCGATAGTGTTAATGATGTCACAATTGCCGACTTTTCAATCAGTGGCGCTTGGCAAAGTGGAGCTTCCCCGACAGTTTCAGGAGTATCTGTTGTATCAAGCTCAAATGTTACTTTGAGTAATTTAGAGTTAAAGAAGTTGAATGGTAATGCATTTTATTTAGGTGCAGGATCTACAACGAGTGATGGGGTTTCAATTATTGGATCGGAAGTTCAGGACTCAAGACAGTATGCAATTTACGGCGGATCTTCAAGGTTTGCCGCGATAGACAACTACATTCATGATCTTCATCTAAATCAGCATGCCATCAGAATTCAAGGCGGGCTAAAAACATTTATTGCTCATAATCAGATTGTAAATATACCGGAAACATTCACTAGTGTGACAATAAGAGGGAATAATAATCTCGCTGTTATTTCCGGGAATACTTTGGGCGCAATCTCTACGTTTGCACCGCAGAATAATGAATCTACAGAGTATGTAACGAATATTTTAGCCCAAAAAAACATCTTGATTCACACTCCAGGCCAAGCCGCTTCCAACATAGGTTTTCTTTGCACGGCTAGAGGAGTTGCGATTAGAAATAATATTTTTCTAAATACTGCAACCGCAGTTGCATTATCTAATCATCCATTAGTTGGTGGATGTCAAAATGTCACGATTGCAAATAATACTTATTTCAATACTGATACTCCTGTTAATAACGAACATCATTTTTTGTACGCTCAGAGCATGTCTAACAAAATAGATTTTAAGAATAATATTTATTACTCAACCAGTTCTACCAATTGGGGTTCTGCGTTGTTACTTGATATGCCACTTTCTCGAATACGATCGAACTTCAATCTTTTCTACGCTCCGAATCAGCCTAGCTCCTGGATATTTGCATATGCCGGAGCTTCATATTCATTTTCCAATTGGCAGAATTTGGGCAAAGATGCTCAATCGCTAATGACTAACCCTCAATTTGAAAGCATCAATCCTTCAAGTAATGCATTTCTCAAGCCTGCTATGAGTAGTCCCGCCGTAGATTCGGCTGCCGTAGTGGTTTCAGCGGAGGATATTTATGGAGCACCGCGACCGCAAGATGGCAATACCGATGGGGTAGTTGGAGTTGACATGGGAGCGATCGAACGCTAGATCCCACTTCTTTCGATAAATAACCCTTTGTCAACTTTGGCAAAAAAGTTTTGATAGTAGTTAGGATCTTGAATCTCTTTCACGCTGAAGACCGCGCCACGATTATCCATCTGCTTTTCCTTAAAGGTAAGTCGCACACGTGTACGGGTGGACCCATAAGGAGAGACGTTTGCAGTTGCCTCAACGATATTAGTCTGAGGCCAGCTGGCATCGTTCCCCAATATTATTGATCCAAAAACCATTGCTGAAGTGTCACGAGCATTAGCTTCGCGTGTCGCAGTAATTAAGCCGAGGTCAGTAACCGCGTTCCGGGTTACAAATCCTTCATCTTGAAGGACATTGAGTAAGGCTTTCATCACTAAAGTAGAGTTGGTCGTATCAAAGTCCCGACTTTGAATCTCTCTTACCTGAAGCGGAGTTTTTGGTGGCATCGCTGGCGGCATCATGCAGCCAGCTAAGCTTAAACATAGACCCAAAACAACAAACCTCATCATAATGCCTCCTTAGAAATGGCTAGAGTGGTAGCTTGAATTCTGAACCCTACCTGTTTGATCAAATGCGATAATGACAGTTAATGTCCTCTCAGTTGTAGCAGCAGCACCCGCGGATTCTTGAACTGATCCTGCTCCCACACCGCCAAGGAGAACGGATCCGATTGGTGCACCAACACCTAATATTCCACCATATCCACCTGTGGAGTTTGAGTAGCTACTCTCAGTAGCAATCTTATCATAAATCCAACTTTCATTGCCGGTTTCATTCCGACTCACGATATTTGGTGATCCTAGAACAGAAGCAACTTCTGCCTGACTCATGCCCTTTTTTATCTGACTTTGAACTTTACCAACTGTTATTCGTTCTCCTTGAGTTGGATGTAGTTGGGCTGAATGTTGACTTGCTGTCGTGCAGCCACTTAGAAATAATAAAGCAAATAAAATATTCTTCATATGTCCTCCAATTAAATTAATTACTCTTGCAGTGCGTCGGATCCGCAGTCAGCTCAGCTTGTGTGCATTCTGACGATCTGCTTGCTCCAAAAATATTTTTTAGTTTGAGCTTCTTAGCCGCAGCATCGGCCGAATTTTCTCCTTCTTGCTCTTGAAAGGTGTTGGGCTTGACGCCGGTACCCCATGAACCACCAGCGCAGCCAGTAAAAAGTAGGAATAAATTTGTGACTACCACCAGAGGAATGAAATTTTGTTTAAACATAAAATCCTAACAAGAAAGTAGCAGTGATAATGTAATTAAATACCACCATAAAACAAGGGTAGCGGAAAATCCTCTTGCTTGTCAAGTTATATTAGATTATTATGTTAAATAGGCGTTTATACGATGAGTTAAACTAGTGTAAATAAATTACATCATGAACAGTTATTTAGATCAGGGAAGTTTTTTAAAGAGTCTGAGACTTTTAATTAGGCCATTCGTCAGACTATGCGTGCGTAATTCGGTAAAGCTCCAGGATTTAATTGAAGTACTCAAGGGCGCGTTCGTAGACATAGCATTGGAGGAACTAAATACGTCTCAGCATGAACAGAGCATTAGTAAGATAACTGTAATGACCGGAGTTCATCGTCGTGATGTAACAAAAATTTTAAAAGGTGAAATTACTGATGGCTCTTCAGTAAGTTTACTTGGTAAAATTATTGGTCAGTGGCGAGAGGCCAAAAAATTTCAGGATAAGTTAGGTCGTCCTAGAGTTCTTTCCGTTGAGGGAAGCAATAGTGAATTTGTTGATTTGGTAAGATCCGTCAGTACAGACTTAAATCCGTATACAGTGCTTTTTGAATTTGAAAGAGTTGGTGCC
>CAZYRE010000002.1:44100-50803 GCA_964650155.1 uncultured Bdellovibrionales bacterium | reverse complement strand
AAAGGTCGGAAGCTACCCCAAGAAAAACCGATCCGCGTATCGCCTCAATCAAAAAATTTTCTTTGATTGAGACACGCGATAAATTTTCTACTGAATATTTAGAGTGGAAGGAACAAGAGAATTTTTACTATACAACTAAATTTCGGATGAGAACAATCCCATTCACTTAGTCATAGTTCTTGAATAGAATCGTAGAATAATAAAACCGAAGACCGCAGATAGAAGCGATCCAACTATAGTTCCAGTTTTAGCTAATTCAATTAGATGGTGGTCAGTAAAGGCAAGACCACCAATAAAAAGGCTCATTGTAAATCCAATGCCTGTAATAATACTTACACCATAAAGCATGATCCAATTACATTTAGTAGGTAGCTCAGCCCATCGTAACCTTATGGCAATCCATGAAGTCGCAAACACGCCGAGCTGTTTCCCAAAAAATAAACCACAAAGAACGCCAAGTGTTAAACTATTCCCTAAAGAGGAAAACTTTAAGGTTTCTAAATTTAGACCGCCATTTGCAAAAGCAAAAATAGGAAGCACAAAAAATGCAACCCATGGATGGATAGCATGCTCAATCCTCTTCAGTGGAGATTCTTCTTGATCACAAGGCTTAGTCGGAATCGTCAAAGCAAGTAAAACACCAGATATTGTTGCATGTATTCCGGACTTAAGAGTAAAGAGCCATAAGAAGATTCCTAATATAGCATATGGGAAAATTGTTTTAACCTCACGCTTATTTAATAATAAGAGAAGTATGTAGATTCCAGCTGCCAGTAACAAAAACTGAATCGAAAGATGGGCAGAGTAAAATAACGCAATAATTAAAATAGCCCCGAGATCATCAAATATAGCGAGTGAAGTTAAAAATATTCTAAGTGAATGCGGAACTCGTTTACCAAGAACTGAAAGCACGGCTAAGGAGAATGCAATATCAGTCGCAGCAGGAATAGCCCAGCCTTGATGATGAAGTGGATCATTTAAATTTATAAGAAAGAAAACTACGGCTGGAAAAATCATGCCGCCTAGAGCTGCTATTGCTGGAAGCATGACCCGTTTTACTGACCGAAGCTCCCCCTCAATGGCTTCTCTCTTTAATTCGAGACCAACCAAAAAGAAGAACAAAGTCATCAATAAATCATCCACCCACAGAATAAGTGGCTTGCTCAAGGAGAAATGCCCCACTCCTAAAGTAATTTTATACTGCCATAACTCTCTGTATGATTGCCTCAACGGAGAATTCTCAAGAACAGTAGCCAGGACAGCCGCCAGCAGAAGGCATATTCCGCCAGCTGATTCTTTTTTAAAAAAATTGAGTAGAGGTCGAGCCATCTTTTCCTTGCAAGATTCTAGTCTATACTTATAAATCCGCAATGCATTTAGGTAGGTATTTCAGCCTTTCGAAGTACTCACCGATACGGGTATAAGAAAGCATTGTGTCGAAAGAGAAACGTGCACCTGGAATAATTAGAGGTACTGCCATTGTTGGCAGCATGACCCTGCTTAGTCGTATACTTGGCTTTGTAAGGGATCTACTTTTTGCTCGACTATTTGGCGCTGGAAATGTTGCTGACGCTTTCTTTGTAGCCTTCAGAATTCCGAATCTCTTGCGAAGCGTTATGGCCGAGGGGGCACTTACTTCCGGCTTTGTCCCAACATTCGCTACCGAGCTGAAAAAAGGCAAGAAAGAAGCACAAAACGCTATCTCGCAAGTAGCAGGATTTTTAATTGTTCTCTCTACTATAATTACTGCCATTGGAATTTTCTGGGCTAGCGATATAACAACTCTTTTTGCTCCAGGATTTACCACTGATCAAGAAAAGGCCACACTAAGCGCCTCACTTCTAGAGATCATGTTCCCATACATCATCTTTGTCAGTTTAGTTGCAATGCTTGGTGGCGCTCTTAATTCAGTCAAAATTTATGGAACAGCCGCACTCGCTCAGGTAATCATGAATCTTGTTTTCATTGCTGGAATTATTCTAGCTATGACTCAAAGTATCTCTCTTGCACCTTATGTTGTGGCTTGGTCAATCGTAGTTGGCGGAATAGTTCAAGTATTAGTACAACTACCTGCTCTTCGTCGTGTTGGCTTCAATATTATACCTTCGATGAGAGTTTTTACTCCCGTAGTAAGAGACGTAATTAGGTTGATGCTTCCAGCAATTTTTGGCGCTGCCATTTATCAATTAACTATATTTTTAAATACTGTTTTTGCATCTCTATTGGGAGAAGGTGCAGTCTCTGCTCTTTTTTATGCTGATAGAGTAGCTCAGTTGCCTTTAGGTATTTACTCAATCGCACTTGCTTCAGTACTACTTCCAATTCTATCAAACGCAGCAAGTGATAATGATGCGGCTGGGTTTCAAAAAAACCTCTCCCTCTCTCTTAGATACACCTCATTCTTAATCTTGCCAGTATCAGCTTTACTTTGGTTGTGCGCAGAAGACTTAGTATCAGTTTTATTTCTTCGCGGTGAATTTAATGCAACTGATGCTATGCGCACGGCCTTGGCTGTAAAGGCTTATGCTTTTGGTTTATGGGGCACTAGTTGCCACACAATGATTGTTCGGGCATTTATCGCTCGGAAAGATACCGTTACTCCAGTAATTGTTGGAATTGTCATGCTGCTCTTAACAGCGCTACTTTCTCTGATTCTAATTGGCCCGTTGCCGTCTCAGCCACTCGATTTTCTTGGTTCATTTCTTTACGAACTCCAACAGTCTTCATTAATCCTAGATCTAGCTTCACGTTTTGGTCTTGGGCATGCTGGAATTGCCCTATCTTCTGCTGTTTCAAGCACAGTTGGCTTTATAATCATCAGCCTGTTACTTAAGAAACGCCGCTCCGATGTTAGTTGGTCTATTGTAATTACCAGCACAATAAAGTGCTTAATTGCCGTCCTTCTTGGATCTGGGCTGACCATATATATAGGTAGTGCCGTATCCTTCTCCCCACTTCCCAATTTGCTGATTAAGGGCCTCATATTTTCAGCCACTTACGTAGCAATTTCTGCAATTATCAAAATTAATGAGCTTCAAGCAACTTTTGGTCTTCTGCGGCGATTAATAGATGGAAGGTCTCGTAAGTAAGAGGCCCGATTTATTACCAGTAAAATCGTGTGGCTCATAAAGTTACTGCTAAATACACTCCTCCACTTCAGGACGAAACTGAAGTCTTAAATCTTATAAACTCACTAAATAAAACTCATGAAGCATTTGTTGAGTCAGAAGCTGCACTCCGTTCTCGTCTTACAAAACGAATCATTACTTATAAAAAGCGAGTTAAGTCCCACCTTAGTAAAAAATTTACCCTGGAAAAGGAGCAACTCTCATTGCACCTGCTCTCGCAAACAGAAAGAAGATATTCTAAAGCGATCAGAGATGCCGAGCAGGATTGTCTTCAAGTCGCCATCATGTTGGCAAAGAGCATTATCGGAGAAGCTATTGAGAATAAAACTTCAAACTTAGGTGAAAGATTAAAATCACTCCTTAAACGATTACCCACTAACAGACCTATTCGTATCGCTGTTCACCAAGATGAGGTCACTTTACTTCATGAATTTTTCACCAAACACTCGCCTGAATATTCGATCGACCTACTAGCTGATTCAAGGATTCCTATTGGCAACGCACGTATCGAAACAGCAGGAGGAAAGATCGAGGTATCATGGAAAGCACATTTTGATGAGATCGTAGCACTACTCCAGCTACACCAATCTAAAAGTGAATATCATAAATTTCAAAGTGAACAGGGCCTAGATGCATAACTTAATTTCACTTCTTGAGCGGGATATCTCCCAAAGAGGCGTGCATGGTATCGGCAGGGTTACATCCTGTCGCGGACCGATAATTACCGCCCAATTACCTCACGGTGCAGTAGGTGACGCCTGTACACTAAATATGGGAGACAACTCGGTTCTTGCTGAGATAGTCGGTTTTGGTGGTGAAGAGGCAACCCTTGCCCCTCTAGATTCAGTTTCTGGCATAGGTCCAGGTACAGAAGTTATTGCTCATGGCCGACCACTAAGTATAACTGTTCCACGAAATCTCTTAGGTTCAATTATAGATCCATTAGGAAAACCTTTAAATAAGACTGAAACAGCAGATCAACTTCAAACAATTCCACTATCATTAAGGAATGCTCCACCCTCACCACTTACAAGACAAAGGATCACTGAACGTCTTAACACCGGGGTTTCCGCGATCGATTGTTTCTGTCCAATCGGAAAAGGCCAAAGGCTTGGGCTTCTGGCCAGCGCTGGAGTTGGTAAATCTACCCTTTTGGGGATGATTGCTAGATTTGCAGAAGCTGAAGTAATTGTTGTGGGCTTAATTGGGGAACGCGGTCGCGAGGTCCGTGAATTCATCGAGGATTGTTTAGGCGAAAATGGTCTTCGACGTTCCGTCATGATTGTTGCAACTAGTGATGAATCACCGAACAGAAGAAGACTTGCCGCTTATACAGCAACTTCTGTAGCTGAATATTTCAGAGCACAGGGGAAGCAAGTTTTACTCCTTATGGATTCAATCACCAGATTTGCTAGAGCAGTTAGAGAAGTTGGACTAGCCGCTGGAGAAATACCGGTTCGCCATGGATATCCGCCATCCCTATACGTAGAGCTCCCTAAACTTTTAGAGCGAAGTGGTTGCAGCGATAAAGGTTCCATCACAGCGATATATACAGTGCTCACAGATAATGAGCGGGAATTAGATCCCCTGGCAGAAGAGGTAAAAAGTATCCTGGATGGCCATCTCTCGCTTTCTACAAGGTTATCAGAGCGAGGGATCCGCCCTGCCCTAGATATCCCCTCCTCTGTCTCGAGACTTATCGGTCAAATCGAAACCCCTGCTTCCCAAGCCAATCTCAGAGAAAGTACCCGTTTTTTGAGTCGATTAATGAGGGATAAGGATATTCTTCTCCTAGGCGGAACGCCCGATCCAGAGCTCTCGGCAACTCTTAAGTATGAGTCACAACTTATGGAGTGTATCTCTCAGGACCCTACAACACCTCGAGACTGCATACTCGCCCGTCAAAGCCTTTCTTCCATTCTTGAAAATATTAACCTAGAAATAAAAAAAGGGCCGGAAGAATTACTTCCAGCCCCCCAATCACTATCTACCGCAAAGCGATAGAAAGCTTATAAAGCCTAAATTAGCAGCAACCGCCCTTCTTTCCAGAATTTGGAGTAGAGCAAGAACCAGTCATTGGTTTTGTTTGCTGTGTTGGGGCTGGCTTCTGTGGATTTGGTGTATTTGGTTTCTTTGGATCAGTCATAGAATCTCCTTTTATCTACATCCTGCGCCGCGCGTCCCGAAAGCGATCCGCTCTCCACCTGATCACACGTTCGCATGATGTCCCTATATGGTACGACTATCGGCCTCCGTACTGTCAATCAGGGTTTATTTTCAATGAGTTACGGCCAGTTACGTGACCCAAACACTCCCTTTAAATCAAGAATTCTTTCTCGGATCTAAAAAAACCAGGGCTTTGAAGATCTTACCGATAAAATGACATAACTACTTAATACTACTATACTTTTTGAGTCTTGTGCCTTTACGTAGAATGCCATAGCTCAAACCAAAGAATGCGAATGAATTGCCGAAGAAAAATTATGAAAACTTTGCAAGGGAAATCTGACCGGTGCGTTGGATTGCCTCTCAGATTAAATCGAATGGGAATTCATCGGTGCTAAATCCATCTCATACTTAGACACCTTTCACGGGAAAAGAGGTGTTGAAAAGATTTTTTCCACTCTTTTTGAGTGAGAGGAAATCCTTACTATAATGACAAGGTAATTCGGTGGCACGAATACATTGACACAGCACGAATCGTGGTCGCATATTCGTAATCATGCTAAACCTTGATAGCAAACTAGGCTTAAGATACGATGATGGTGGATTCTTACTGGGTAGTGGTGGTGAAGGAATTGTTGCTCCAATATGATCTATTGGAGGAGCGAACAACCATGCGAATCATCTGATGGTTTGTATTTAGGTAATAATCGTTCCTCAGTTTTAATGACTGAACCACTTTCTTCTAACGCAGCTGCAGATCGAACGAATCAATGAGTCCTCTCTTCAATCTACTTCTGGCTCCTCTCCTCCTCCTTCCACTCGCGTGCAGCGACGCACAAGGGGGGCAGAAGGCGGCAACTCAACAGGTCTCGATGAAGGCATCCTCCGAGAGCATCCCCGAGAACTTCAGAGGGGCCTGGGAGGTGATCATCGAGCGTGAATCGGAACTGGCCGGTGCCGAAGTTGCAAAGTACGGCTTCAAGGGCAAGGTGGAAACTGTCACGTCCGGACGATCCGTCGCGTTCAACTGCATGATGGAAGGTTCCCCAGCAACGGCGTTTTCGATCGAGTTCCTGAACGGAGATGACTCTGCCGGGAGACTCTCCGTGATCGTGTACAGGAAGAACTACGGCTTTCCACAGTCCGCTGTGATTGCGATCGTCAAGAAGGAAGGCAACGCTTTCATCTTGTCGGATCGTCAGGAAGCCAAGGTCGATCTGGCAAAGTCCCTCGGGAATGTGCAGGAGTTCTAGTGCGCGACTCGAAAGGGGGTACCGGTGACTCGGTAATACTGGTACCCCCAAAGAGTAAGGTTTTTTGGATTCGTATGGTTAGTTTGCTCTGAGAATTTGTCAATAAAGGGGTCTGACCATTTTATTTTCTATAGAAAATGGGGCCTGTCCCTAATT
>CAZYRE010000002.1:25073-44000 GCA_964650155.1 uncultured Bdellovibrionales bacterium | reverse complement strand
TGGATCTGTTAGTTGGATGATCTTCAAGCCGTTCTGACCATCAGCAAGATAGCCAAAGAGGCTAGCGTTAGTAGTGGCTACTTTTACATCTGATAGATCATTGATTGTACCGTTTTCATTGTAAACTTGATAAATGCGGGGGTTCTCAGGCTTCTCTATATCTATAATTACAAGTCCATCCTTGCCGCCTGCCACATATGCATAGGTTCTAGCGATATATAAATTTCGAGCATCTGAAAGTTTCAATGAGGCATCAACCAGTTTAGGTGAATCGATATTTGTAATATCAACAACATGAAACCCATTGGCATCTGTGACAAATAGATATCTGAACTGGATTGCTGTTGCGGTTGGATGATCGAAATCGAGCGTGGCTCTAACTTTAGGTTCGAGTGGCTTATCAAGATCTAGGAATACAATTTTATTGTCGGTGCAGACGAAAGCGTTGCTTCCGGCAAGCTCAATGTGACGAGCGCTGGTTAAAATTCCATCTTTGTTCCAGGTTAATGCCCTTTCAAAAAAATTATTCTGTGGGTCTCTATCAGCTAGTGTGTCAACATTTACTAAGATTAATCCCTCTTCACTGTCTGTAATTGCAGCGTAGTGATAAATTTCATGAAGAGGGTCTTCAAGATTCTCTGGCAGCTGTTTTCTAAACGGAGCAACTGGCATAGTTGTTGGAAGTGCAAAGTGCGTAGCATTTTTCGTGCTGATATGCGTGTCTTGTCCAAGAGGTGAAACTGGAGAAGTTACAATCCGTTCAGAAAATCCTTTATTAGCAATGTTGGCTACATCGTAAACTCTGAATCCAGCAGTGCCCGCAGTAGTAAAGAGATACTCCCCACGAAGTTGAATTGCATTTGTTACTCCACCAACACCGTGATGCTCATGAGAAGTTTGCAGCTCAAGTTTGTTCTGCTGATGTGATTTATAGAAATCAGGATAAGCATACTTGTGTAGATAAGAGCCAATTACCGCCTGTGGCTCATCCCACTCAGTTACCTGAACTGCCTCAACACCTCCTTCACCAACTGCAACATAGGCGTGATACCCCATGAAATTGACGAAGTTCGTACCGAATAAAAGGAGTTGAGCCATGATGGCATTATTGTCGTTTTCTTTTGATACATGACAATCCACACACTGCTTTGTTTCAGTAGTACGAACCGTATGAGGAAAATGGGGGGCAAAAGCTTGCGAACTATGTCCTGATGCAGCGATTGGTGGTTGCTGTACGTAGATTTTCTGTCGATTAATATCTGTTGAACTGAGAACAAGTGCGCTTGATGAACGGATCGGAACTATCTGTCCACCTTTAGCTGGCCCATGCTTGCCGATTTGGAACATCTCATCCCGTGCTACTTGTGGATTATAGCTTGCCCAGTTACGTGTTTCTTTACCATCATAATGCTTAGATTTCTGTTTCCAGTTTGCCTGAATGGGAAGATGACATCCTCCGCAACTAGTGACCCATGAACTGTGGCAAGTAAAGCAAGCCATTTTTCCATCATCGTGAGCAAGAAGAGCTGCGGAATCTTTTGTGGAATCGACTTCCCCTAGGGAAGCTTTGCTATCGGTAATATCAGAAGGCCCAAGTTCTTTAGTTAACTTTGCACGTGCAGCTTTTGGATTATAAAGAGAATCATTTGGATTAACGATGTCTCTAACCTGTTTCACTAACCATTCTTTCTTGGGATCAAGATTTGAACGTTGATACAACCGCTCTCCTCTCCATTCAAAGCGAAGCTTTCCAGAAGGAACTCGCATAGTAGAGAGATCGTTTCCACCCTCAGGAGCTGCAGGACCAGAAGTAAATAAATTTGTCCTTGCTTTCACGGTGCCGTGACAATCAGCACATGTTATCTCAACTGCTTGAGCAACCTCTCCATAGATGTGCCCATTGCCGTGACTATCCTGCCCAAAGTGGCAATCAGCACAGTGCATCCCTTTATCCACGTGAATATCAGTTAAATGCACTGCCTTTTTAAATTTATTCGGATCAATATCAGGAACTTTTTGACCTTTTGCATCAAGCAAGTTCCCTTTCCTGTCTCTTTTAAAGACCGCACGGAAGTTCCAACCATGACCGTGATAATCAGCGAACTGGGTTGATTGCAATTTTGGATTCAGTTCACTAACTTTCTTTAAGAAATCCACGTCAGTCCAAAGGCCTCGTGTAGCCGCCTCTTCAGGATTATGATCCAAAGATTTCCACTTCTCTTCGTTGGTTGGATACCTTTGCTCTTTAGGCCACATGGATGGAGCATCAGACTCGTAATCCCACATCGTATATCCAAGGAAGGAATTCACAAACATGTTTGGTTGATGCATGTGGCAAACCATACACTGACTGGTTGGGATGGCTCTTGAAAACTCGTGCTTTAAGGGATGTCCCTCTTCATCTTTAGGAATTGTAGGATCGCCTGTTTGAGATTTTCCTTCATGACCAAATTTTGCGTATGGTCCAGAGAACCTCGGATCTCTATCGTTTGCGTAAATTGAGTGACATGCTGTGCAGCCGCTATTTCTATAATCACCAGGATGATCGTTTGTTCCCATTAAAGAGAGATGTGGATCGTTTAACCGAGTCTTATGAACGTTAATTAGCGGAACTGAGATCCTACTCCCCGTGCCTGGCCCACGATTTGATTGCCTAATGTCAGGCCTACCCGGTTCATCCAAACGATTTGGATTACCTATTTCAGGAAACTGTGACTTTATTGATATTCCGCCTCGTTCAAAAACGCGGAAGACGTCCCCAGGGGCGACTACTTCCCATTGTGGTAGAGGCAGAAGTGATGGCAATGCTCCCTTGGCAGCAACAGTTGGAGTGACTGAATCATCTTTTATAGATTGTGGTAAACCTTCGCGGGTATAATTTTCACCAAGTACATATCTCTTAAATGGCAGGATATTATTATTGTATGAGGCGCCGCCCCAAAGCATTGCCGAAGTTGTCATTAAACTCCGTTTAACGGCAACGACTGTTTCTGCATGACATCCACCACATGTCTCTGGAGCGACTCTCAGGTCACCTGGATTAATGAATTTAATAAATTCAGCAGGCTCTTTTAATAAATTTGTATACGAACGTTCTGGGTTGCGAGAAGAAGGCCAGTTTTCTGGATATTTCGGGGCAACGTGAGCTTTTATTTTAGCAGCAGTATAGGCCTTATCATCTTTTGTTAAGTTCGTAGCTCGTACCGAAGCATCTCCACCATGACAATGAGCACAGCCAATAATCACAGCTGGATTATTGTGCATTGATGTTGAATCAATTCCAGAGTGGCAATCCAAACAACCAACACTTGATGCATGAGCATCTGCTTCCTCGATGCGCGGGCCAATAGGAGTTACACTTTCTTCTGCCCGTAGTGGCATCGCCCGAAGAATAGAGGCGAGAAAAAGAGTAACTGTCACTAATTTAGTATTCAAGGATTAGGTTTGTAAAAAAGTCGTAAAGTTTATTATCGCCGTAGAGATTTTCTACTCCGTCTCGGGGTAATAACATAGAGGCGCCAAAGCGGAACTGAACGTTATTATTTAAGAATGGCCGGTAAAGGAGGCCAGCGGAGAAGTCAAAGCCGATATCACGATCAAAGGACCCATCCTGCCTTACAACTTCTAAAGGAGCGGTATCATCAAACTGCAGGTAGCTTGCGTTGGTAATAAGCTTAAGGGTTGGAGTTAATTCAAAATCCACCCCAAGATTTAATAATCTCAGACCAGGATTTACATAATTTGACTGTCCCTCTTCTTTCCCTGCTCTGAAATTAGGGAGAAAGCTATTTCTGTTTACGAGAAGGACCTCTCCTCCTGCAATTAGAGGCAAACCTGAACGTTGCCAATACGAGAGATCTCCACCTGCAAAATTTGGATTATCTACAATTGAGTCAAAGCCATTAGCCTTATCATCAAATGGATCACTGTCACCGGAGGCCAAAAAAATAGAACCTCTTAACCTAATCCAATTGATATCGTAAGAAAATTCCTGCGCAAACATACCGGCACTGATATCTACTTGCTGCCCCGCAATTGGATTATGAGTTTCAGAACCAGTTACGTAATATAACGCTGTGGTCGTATTGATTCTATCGATGTGACCATCGGCGGTAAGACCAAAATAAGTAGAATAAATGTTTTTCTCTCGCTCATCACCAATCGAGGCAGGCCGTCGTAATACGCCGTTATCATCATAATGAAAGCCGTAATCTCCAGCTGTATCTTCGCGATAAATAAGACTGGCCTGCACTTGATGCCCTAAAAACAAGGCGTCTTGTTTATACACATTGGCAATAAAAACATCTTCATGCCGGGAATCAAAGGTATTAATTCCGGAATTAGTATCCTTATCAAGTCTTGAGAACCAAGCTAAATTATACTGCCATTTATTCTCATCCCAGTTTCCAAATAATCTTACTCCAGGAGCAGAATCGGTATAAACAAATCCACGAAAATCACTTTGAAATTCCTGAATACCAACTCGGGTAGAGATAAAATCATATCGCTCAGAGATATTCGCTATATGAACATCAGCAAACAATTCTAAAAATCCAATGTGTTCATTGTCCCTATAGGCGCCTTCAGCAGGATTGATATTAAGAACTCCTGTTTCCTCTGCCTCTACATGATTAAAATTAATGATTGGGGTTACTCTAAGTTCATACTCAGGAGGTTTAAAAGTAGTATTACCCCGAATCAATGAAAATCTGGGGATTATAGTTTCAGAAAGGATATCGAGGACTCCATTTCCAATTGTATCTAGTCTACCTGGCTGAGAAGTTGAGCTGCCACCTACTGGAAGAGCTATTTTAGTTCGCTCAAGTAATGTATCTGAGATAAGTCCAGTTTCTAAGAACCATTCGTGACCTGCCGAACCAAAAATAGGAATATCACCCTTTAAAACATTCTGATTGTAAGGATCGTACCATTTTCCGGTATAAAACTGCCTCCATCTATCAGGAACCGGAACAAACTCAGAAGCAGATGAGTTAATATCTGGAATGCTTTCATAAACAAACGGCGGGAAAGAAACCTCTTCATCAGATCCGGGTAACTGCCTCACAGGTCCATCATCCGCAAACAACCGCGCTGAAGTTGATATCATCAGGAGGAAGATAAGCAGATATTTTTTCATCATAATCCCTCACACACCTTCTGCTCATTGCTCCCCCTAAACGGTGCTTCAGGACAGTTGACGTAGCGCAATCTCGCATCCGCTAATGAAAGTGGAACTGTATCACTACGGATTTCCATAGGGGCATTAAAACCATAAATTGGATCACCAATTGATATGTGGCCAACATGATCTAGCCCAGCTCTGCTAGCTCCGTAAAATGCGATTAAGTCGTCTTGATCAATTCCATCACCACTAATTCCAATTGCGCCGACCAAAGTATTACTACGATAGAGAGGCACTCCCCCAGCAAAGATCTGAATTCCATTCCGTAATCGAGAACCAAATACGGAGGTATCAACGCAACTATTCGATAGAGCGCTGGGTAAAGCTGGCACGCCAAGGGGACTAAGTACTCTCTGTGCTACTAAAGCCAGTTGAAGCCCTGTATTAAATGGGCTCCAAGATTCAGAACCTGAGACAAGCCCAGGAAAAGGCACGGAGAACGGGCCTGGCGCAGTTCCATCTATTCCATCTAGGAAAAATGGTCTGGAAATATTACCAACGGCACGAGCTGAAAATGCCCGACCGGATGAAAAAACATCTTGACCAAAAAAAGCGTTACTTGCAGAGGCGTATCCAGAGTATCCACTGTTTAATTTTGATATGACATCAACCGAACTAAAGAACGCTGCCGTTCTAGCCTTTTGCAGAGCTACGTCGATACCAAAGATAGGACCATCTGAGGTACGAATCATACCAAGGGGAATACCCTCTTTATCTACAACCCAAATACTTACATGAGCTTGAGAGTCTGTTGGTCGACGTATCCCTGAGCGCGTTCGAAAAGCCGTCATAAGCGCACTATCTAGTATGGCATCAACTTCTGCGGATGTTAAAGCATTACCATTAGGGGCAGTTCCAGCACGAGTAGGAAATCTCGGATTACCTGCACCATCAGCAATATAAGTTGCTGGTATTCCGGCTCTTAAAGTTCGTGAAATTCCAGATCCGACAGTTCCGTAAGTTGCACCGTCCCGTATCTGCCCGCCAAAATATAGTGATACCGGCAGTAGCCTGTTAGTATCAAGCTCAGCTAATATTTCCAAAGGAGGATCTAAATCTGAATATTTTAGATCTGTAGTCCTAAGAGATTTTCCAGCTACAAAAATTTGATTACCCGTACGCTCAGAAGGAATTTCAAACCCTCCAAGAGTTGCGGTAAGTGCTATTCTCTCCTCTATACTATCATCAATATCACCAATGTTCCGATCTAAAGTATAAGCGCCATCCAACTCAACACCTAATCCACCAACTACGTCACCAAGTTTATAGAGCGGAATTCCGCCTGGATCTGCGCTTAAGCCAAGTGGCAGCGGTCGTGGACCAACTGTACCGCCACCTTGAAATTTACCTCCTGCACCAATACTGCCAAGAAACTCTGGATTAATTGTGGTTACATCACTACAAATTAATTGAGAAAATTGAACTCCGAAAAGTGGGCCGCCAGGTTGTTGAAGTTCACCTGGATTAAAATGCTCTTGAACTATTTGACTGGCAGTCCTTGTAGAAAAGGCATTACCTTGAGAGCTTAGGTATGCCCCTGTTCCAGCCTTTGAGATTGCTGCAATTGTTGCTGGAACAGTGAACCCTTCTAGCCCGCCGGTAGCACCGATTTGTCCATTAATAATACTCGCTGGGTTTGCTCCTGCCATCTGATAAACAGCCAATACATTGCCAACTCGATCAGTGACGGCAAACGTTGCGGCCACGCCAAGTAATTCCGCGGCAGTCACTCCTTGTCTTAATATTGTAGTTACATCTTGAGCTGTAAGGTTGAAATTAGTACATCCTCCATCGCATCCATGGTTTGAACTTGAAGCCTCACCACTTTCAGAACTCCCACCACCACTACAGGCAACAAAAGAACTGATAACTACTAAAATAAAGAAAAGCCGTAACAAAACTACCTCCGCCTATTTAAGGAAACGACTATATCCTCAATGCTTCGCTTATCATTTGACTGAAGTCCTATTGAGTCATGATAAGAGTGACACATGACGCACTCAGACTGGACCTTACCTGCTCGCTTAACATCACCATGACAATCTTTACATTCAGCAATGCCCGGCATCAGAGCATCTTCGGTGTCAGTAGACTCCCTCACTGAATGCGATTCAGTTTTATGACATGACTCACACGTTACCTCATCATGAGCAACATGACTAAACTGAGCACTCCGCATCCAATGATCAGGGATTCTAGGTTTTAATACCGTAAAGGAACTTTCTTCTTCAGGTATTTCACCAGTTTTCTCCGTAACTATATGACAAAGATGGCAAGCGGTTTTTGTAAATAATTCTCTTTCTGCCTGGCGTGACTCTCGAACTATACTTGCTCTGGCAAAATCAACAGCTTTCTGGCCATCCCGCTCGACAGAAATTCCTGGCTTCTGACGTACGTCATCCTCCTCAACCTCCTCTTGAGCTGGACTATTTCTTCCACCAAGAGCAACTTGAGCATACTCTGCATATAGAGTGTTAAAAACAACTTCTGGTTCTCCATGGGGAACTTCCAGTGTAGGCATCCTTGAGTCAAATGTTAACGGATGACATGACTTGCAATCTCGTTCAAAACTTATCGGGGAAAATCCTTTTGTCGCTTTGTCGGGTCGATGACAATCATTACAATTCAACGTTACGGAACCATCAGGTCCAGCTAAATCAGCGGCCAAATGAACTTTATGGTTCAATTTAATCGGGGTTGGATCTTTAATTGCTGAGCGATCATCCAAGCGTCGCCATATTAAATCATCACTATCTGATGATTTAAATAGCGTTAATCTGAATTCAGGATGATCACTGAAACTAGAAACGTTAGCATGAGTACTTTTTGGATCTATAGATTTGATATCACTATGACATGTAACACACCTGGCTGCTTCCTGTTCGACTAGCCTATGATTACCATTATGCTCACCATGACACTCAGCGCAGCTTATTGAGAGGCTAGGGTCAGCTGATACAAGCGTGGGGAGATGCTCAGTATGATTAGTCATCACATGGCAGGTTAAACATTTCTCGTCTGGAACTGTTCTAAAAGGAGCGCTGTGACACGCAGCACAATCCTGCTCAATCATCTTGTGATTACTTGATATAGGCCCACTACTCCATGAGGAACGATTGAATCCTGCAATTGGCAAGATGAAATAAATTCCAAACGTAACAAGAGTAACAATTAAGCTAAATTTCCATACACTGGGCAGATGTGAGGAAATTTGCAGCCGGCTAGCACCTTCAATTGCCGCCTCTTCGATTTTATCTTCTGTAGAATCTGTTCGTCTCTCGATTAGCTCAACAAGCCCCTGACCAATGGAGACACTAAACTCGATGCCACCAAATTTAATTTTATCTCCATTTTTTAAATTCGCACGGGCACAAACAGCACCATTAACGATTAAATCATTTCGACGGCTTATATCTTCAACGACTATATTGCCTTCAATTAAACCGATACGAAGATGTTCAAGAGCAACGGTTCGATTTGGCAGAACGATATCGGAAGATCCGCCACGTCCAAGAGTTACTGGAAAGATTTCAATATCTACTTTAGTACGTTCTTCTTGTCCGTTTTTGCGATTGATGAGTACGGTGTGTCTAAGTTTCATCGTCTCACCAATAATAGAAAACAGAGATTATATGGATAACCATGGTCGTAAATGCAGCGCAAGCTAACGGGACATGAAAGTAAAGCCAAATTTTGAGCCAAAAAAGTACTTTGACTTCCTTTCTAATTAAATTGGATAATTCTACTTTTCTAGAAACGATACCGACAAACTTTACGGCATCTTCCTGCTCGTTGCTTTCGAGAAGAGCTACTTCATTTGCCAATGACTTTTTATCAAGAGAAGAAATCGGTTGACCACTTAGACAATTTAAAATTGTAGGTGCGAAACTAAAATCAAGTTTATGTGCTAATTCCATAAACATTGCAGATTTTCTTAACGTTAGAGAATCTGCAGCGTTAGAAATAATATTTAGTTGCTCGAGAAGTTCTTTTAAAGATCCGCGGCCTCGATGAGATCCAATGTCAGGAGCTAAGGTAAAATATACTACTGCGCCCCAAATTCCAGTCCCTACGGCCAGAAGAAGAAAGATATATGCAGCCGTATGCACATTAAAACCGAAACTAAATCCTGAGTGAAGCGGCACTAAAAAAACCAAGGAGATTCCTAACCAGAAATGAACTGCCAGAGCCCCTTTGAGAGTTGTCGAGCTAGCAAAATAACTACGCTTCCTGACTGCGTACCACATCAAAGCGATCATTCCCGCTGCAGCAAGCACACCGTAGGTATATCCTAGCCATGTGTCACCTGCAGGAATTCCAATTGGATCATGGGCTACATAAATTACAAGTAAAATTGATAAAACAAATAGATGGATCCACATCCACTTATAATTTTTATAATTTAATATTGTCTCCTGCCTCACGAAAACCTCTCTTGCTTGCGAGAAATTATTTCAAGCATTTTCGAGGGATTTACTCTCATAGCCGCACCTGTCGGACATGACCTAACGCAAGCCGGACCACCAGATAGCGTTGAGCACATATCGCATTTCCCTGCTTTGCCTGCTCCCTTTTCTTTTTTAGCAGAGCTTTTCTTTAATCCAAGAAGTGAAAGTAGAGAGAAGCCCTCCTCAGATTTCGGATAAACCATTTTAATTACGCCGTACGGGCAATTTGAAACGCAATTACCACACCCTATGCAACTATTCTGGATAATAACCTCACCGTCAGGGCGTCTGACTAAGGCATCAGGTGGACAATCGACCATACAAAGTGGGTTTTCACAATGACGGCAAGAAATAGGAACCTGAATGGCAGCAAAACTTTTACCCCCCTTGCGATCTAATCGACTGTATCCACCATGCGTGGATGCACATGCAGTTTCACAGTTATCGCAACCTACGCAGAGATCTGAATCGATTAGTAAAACGTTATCAGCGTCACTTACTCCCTGACTTAACATAAAGTCGAGCAACGCCCCGGTTCTTTCATCCTGCCTTGTAGTCAGATTTTGGATCTCACGCTCCTTGGCGACAGCTAGGACTTTTTTCTTAGCCTCGGGATATTTATCAAGCACATACCTAAAATCATTTTTCTCGATTACTATCGTTTCGCAAGCTACCGCTGCTACGACGGTAGCATTACGAGGCATCACGGCTTCTGAAAGTAATGCCATCTCGCCTACGTAGCGACCAGCGGGCACATACGTTTGTGTTACATCAATCCCTGCAGCATTTTTCCGAGAAACCTTTACCGATCCTTTTCGAATTACATAGAGGTGCGTGCCAGGGTCTCCTTCTTTAAATAAAACTTCACCCTTCTTGAAAATTTTGGTTTGAGCCGTGGTGGCAATGTCTGCAAGCGTATGCACATCAACATCTGGAAATATTGCCGTCGCCAGTGCATTCACCAAAAATCTTCGATCTATTGCTCGTTTGACACCATCAACCGAAGCGATCAATTTTAGCATCTGCTTTCGGGGCGTCTCTAAAACAAGTCCTTGTGAAGCCATTCTTACTGTAGCTGTACGACGACGTCCTGAGAGTAGCCCTATCTCACCGAAGAATTCACCTGCTTCAACCTTTATGATCCTACCATTTGGCAAATTGATTTCGGCAACGCCTTCTATCACATTAAAAAAGGTATCTGTGTAATCATTTTCATTGAAAATAATTTCACCAGAGTCAAACTTATGAACGGTAGAATCGATGATCAGTTCTCGATACTGTGGATCACTCAAGTCTGAAAAAATTGGTAAGGATTGCCGAATCCTCTCGAGAGACTCGTCAACAGGCACTCCGAGATGTTGTAATTTTTCATCTACTAAAACCTGATCTGCTGGCTCTATGGAGTTCCCTAGAATGTGCTCAACGACTTCATACCCTTGATTAATGCCCTGCTTAATAAGAGGATAACCAATTAATGAGCCCAAAAGAAAAAGACCGGGCACATTTGATTCATATTTACGAGAAACAACTGGAACTGCAGTCATTTCATTATTTGGAAATACAATCCCACATGATTCCAGGAACTTTCTCGGTGGAATTGCGCCAATCCGAGCAATAATCTGGTCGCACTTTAACTCGATCGTTCCTTCTGTTGCCGAACTAATAAAAACTTTGCCGACCTCAACCTTTTCAGTACTAGAATTATAAAAGCACCTGATTTTACCTGATTCAATTGCCTTCATTATAAGACTGACATTACCGTCTTTTGCTCTCGCAAAGTCTTCGGTACGATTAAGAATTGCTACCCGATTTTTCTCGCAAAGCGCCAACGCGTTCTCTATAGCTGCATCACCGGCACCAACCACTAATATATCTTTGTCAACAAAGGCATCAGGATCTCTTAAGGTATATGCAACGTGGGGTAAATCCTCGCCAGGAATTCCTAATTTACGCGGACTTCCTTGAATTCCTATCGCAAGAACAACAAATTTTGCGGTACATACAGCGCCGTCAGCGCAACTTATTTCAAAATATTCACTGCTCTTTTTGATCGAACGAACATCCCCTTTTCTAAAATTGACTTGATGTTTTCGTATAGCCTCGTTCCATTTATCTAGGATATTTTCTCTCGTACCTGGTGCAAACTCTACATGGGCTCTGAGTGGTAATTTACCAGGTTCAGCCATGACATGTTTTCTAAGTTGATATTCGAAAATTGTATTCCCGATTTCGCCCTTTTCAAAAAGGACATGGGAAACTTTATGGTGAGCTGCATTGGTGGCAGCACCGAGACCTCCTGGGCCTGCACCAATAATCGCGATCTCAAAATGTTCCTGCATAGCTGGCTAAATAAGCCATGGATGGCTCAACTAATTCCCTAAACAGATTAAAATATAGCCAGTAGTAGATCGTGGCAATGAAAAATCTGTGACACAAAGCACGGAACAATAGAAACAAGGTTCTATAAAGAGATGCTCGATTATCACGTATTCTCTGCCTTGAGAAATGCCGATAACCGAATACACTGTCCAAGTAAATTGAGTGACAAGATGACAAAAACATTCGACATGCTCTTATCCCTGCTCCTAACAGGATCTGTTCTATTATCTCAATCCTCAACTGAAGCTGAAGAACATAAATATATGGGAACGGCTACATGCGCGTCATCGAATTGTCATGGGGCTGCTGCTCCTAGAAAGGGATCAAATGTTCTTCATAATGAATACACAACTTGGTCAAAGAAAGATGCTCATTCAAAAGCCTGGCGTGTTCTAACAAACGAAGACTCAAAAAAAATCTCTCACAACTTAGGGTTAGGAGATCCCTCCAAAGAACCTTTGTGTTTAAAATGTCATTCGACTTTTATAGGAGAGAAAGTACGCGGGGATAAATACACCGTCGAAGACGGAGTATCCTGCGAAAGTTGCCATGGTGCATCTGAAGATTGGTTAAAATCTCATACGAGTTCATCTTCAAGTCATGAAGATAATTTAGAGGACGGTATGAAAAACTTAGTGCCGGTAAAGGCTCGTGCCGAATTATGTTTAAGTTGCCATCAAGGTAATGATGACAAATTTGTTAATCACAGAATGATTGGCGCCGGTCATCCTCGTTTAAGCTTTGAGCTTGATACTTACTCAATGATTCAGCCGCGGCATTGGGATTACGATGCAGATTATCAGGAGAGAAAAGGTAAATACGAACCAGTTCGGGCCTGGCTAGTCGGCCAGATCAAAGTAGCCGAAGGGGCAATTAATGTTATGGCTTCTGAAAAGAGAGCTAGAAATGGCATCTGGCCGGAACTCTCACTGTTTAATTGTTATGCTTGTCATCACTCCTTAACACAGAAGCAGTGGAGAACCAGGGAATATAAAAATGGGCCGGGAGAGCTTAGATTAAACCTCTCATCCCTACTCCTCATTCATGATGCGTTTACTACTTTAGCACCGGACATTGCTGTAAAATTAGAGAGTTCTCTTTCACGGCTACATGACCTTTACAAGAAAGGCGAAGCCTCAGATTTATTAAAGGATATAAGTAAAATTCTCTCCAAAGATGCTCTGGGAGTAGCCGAATCTATTCCATTAGACTCAAAAACTCGACTGGCACTTTTAAGAAATGTCTCCCAATTTGCTGCCACCACACCGCATCCCCAATATGAAGAGGCAGAGCAACTAGCCATGGGAATTTCAGCAATACTTTCAACTGACCCTGAGAAAGAGAAATCACTCAAGTCTCAGGTTAAGAAACTATACACTGCTCTTAAATCTCCAGAGGAGTTTGTTGCTGAAGCATTTACCGAAGCAGCAAAAGAGCTGGCCGAAGCGATTTAGTTTTTAATCTTAGCTTTTAATATTTCTATATTTTTTTGTTTTTGTGCCTCTCTTAGATTCCTTGCGGCAGGAGAGTACCACTGATGAGCTTCTACCATTCCAAGAGAAGCTTTCAAGAAGCTTTTTCTGGAGGATATGCCAAGCTCCTTGAAAACATTTTCACCTTTCTCAAAGAAATCTTCTCGTCCAAGATTTCCCATGTCGCCATCAAGGAGATATGGAGAGAGTCTAGTTGTTGGAATTTGCTTTAGCCCGTGTGGCGTGCTTCGTACTACGGTATCTAAGATCATTCCATTTACCAATTTCATCTCTTCTTCGGCGTACGAGCCCGCCTCCTTCATAGCTGCTACGGCAAGCTTAGCTCCGAGCGCTTCGTTCTCTGTATTTTTTGATAGGAAGCCTGCGTCATGGAAAGCCGCGGCAATGGCAATGAGTTCAATATCACGAGGTCCCAATCCATCTTTGATTGCAAAAAATAACGCCTCTCTCATCACCTCTTCAGTATGAGCAGCATTATGATAAGATAAATCAGGGGAAAGCTCTGCGGATAACTTAGCTAAAATTGGAGCTATGACTTTATGTTGCTTCATCAAGGCAACTGTCTTTTCAAGCGTATCTACTTCAGTCATAGGGGTGAGATTCTCAAATCAACTATTGTGAGACTATCCAACTAGGATGAGTCACTAGACCAGGGCGTTTCACCTATAGAAACAGAATAGCCAAATGCCGTTCTGTTTTTAAGTTAAATTTTCATCTTCAGACTTAAACTCATGCGTATTACATTCTCTTAAAAGCATCTCATATTGGGCTTTAAGGAATAGGTTATGAATAAAAATGCTACTCTGCTTTTGACTCTTTTTGCCGTTTTTGTCTGCACATATACAACGGCTGCATTTTCTGACGAGCGTGCACTCATAGTCTCTCAAGAAGGAACCGTAGATATTAGGATTGCTGGGACGGGGAACTTTAGTCCAGCATCAACAAATCAATCTCTTAACAATGGTGATGTAATACGCACTGGCCTCGATGGTCGAGCTGCAATGCAACTAATTGGTGGCGGTGTAATTAGATTAAGTCCGAATTCATTCTTTACCTTAGAGACGACCGGAGATACTCCTACAGCAAACTTATCTTCCGGCAAAGCTTTCTTCTTTAGTCGAGAGGCAAAGAGATTTCCCGTTATTAAAACTCCAGCTGTAAGTGCCGCGGTTAGAGGTACAGAATTTACAGTTGAGGTAATCGGCAACCTAAGCACGGTCTCAGTACTTGACGGGGCTGTAAAGGTATCCAACAAAAAGGGTGAAGTTTCACTCGGTGCAAATGAGATAGCCAAAGCAAAACCTGGACAAGCACCGGAAAAGAGCATCCTGCTTAATCCTATCGATGCAGTGCAGTGGGCTATATATGTCCCAAAAATTGAGGCCGGAAATGATTTAAGGAAAATTAAAAATGCTACGCAATCATCACAATTGATGAGGATTTCTAAGGATCTCAGCTCGGGGAAAATGACCATAGCTACTCAAAGCTTGATAAACTTTGAGAAACAAAAGAGCTCCGATCCTACAGCCGTGGCCATCTCTGGAGCATACCGAGCATTAATCGAACTCTCTAAAAATAATATTAAAGCAGCTAAGGAATCTTCGACCAAAGCACTCAGTGCTGATGATAAATCAGAAACCGCTAACATTGTTGCCTCTTTTGTTGCGCAAGCAGAATTCAAACTGGAAGAGTCGCAAAGTTATGCACTAGCTGCGACCAAGTTAAATCCTTCAAACCAATCTGCAGCTCTAAGACTTGCTGAAGTAAATCTTTCACTAGGCGATGTGAAGGCTGCTACTCAGTTACTAAATTCACTTTCTCCGTCTGCTAGAAGAAATACCCTTCTTGGTTTTGCTAAGCTGATTTCCTACGAAACACCAGCGGCACGAGATTTATTTACTGAAAGCGTTAAGCTTGATCCAAGCTCTGCGCTTTCTCAATTAGGACTCGGCCTTGCGGTTATAAATGAAGGCGATTTAGCCGTTGGCAGAAATCATCTTGAAATAGCCGCAGCACTTGAGCCTAACGTTGCTATTTACAGAAGCTATCTTGGAAAAGCATTTTTTGAAGAGAATAGAGAAACCTTAGCTGGTCATGAATATGATCGAGCTATTTCATTAGATCCTAGAGACCCAACTCCATATCTATATCGAGCTTACAACCGTCTCTCTGCAAATGATCCAGTTGGTGCACTTTCTGACGTAGAGGACTCTATAGAGAGAAATAACTTCCGTGCTGTGTACAGATCTTCCCTTTTACTTGATAAAGACACCGCAGTAAGAAGTGCTGGCCTAGCGGAGGTTTTTACTGCTCTTGGCTTTAACCGCGCGGCGCAATTAGAGGCTATTAAATCAATCAATCAAGATTACGGTAATTTCTCTGCTCATAGATTATTATCTGACAGCTACAATACCATATTAACTACAGACGCTCTCGTATCTGAACAAACTATTGCTAGAGCATACTCACCACTGAGCTTCAATCTTCTCGGTGGGCCAGAGAACTCCGCCTCTATTAATGATTACAATTCACTTTTTGAAAGAAGAGAAATACGCAAACGACTTGGCTTTAAAGCTGGCACAGCGGAGGATTTAATCGCTCCTTCTGCTTCTCTTACCGGCAGAACCGAACGGCTCGGATATCTTCTTGGTGTAGAGTCAGCAAACTTCAATGGCAGCAAAGATAATGATTACCTTAGAGACAACCGATTTCGAGGGGCCTTACAGTACCAGTTGAATTCCGACACGAGACTTTTTACAGAAGCAAAATATCAGGCTCGACATGGCGTGGATCACAACGCGGGACTTGATAATATCTTATTTGAGAATCATGAAATCGCTGCCGGCTTTAATAGTAAATTCGCTCCTGAAACTACAATTGTTGGTCAAGTTACCTATCGAGATTCTAGACAACATCAATATGGAACATTTGAACGATCTTCCTTTCTAGATATAATTTCTGGTGGAGAGATAAATTCCTATGAAGATGTCCTATTACTCAGAGAACTAGCTCGATCTGACGTACGAGATACTAGAATTAGCGCACAAGTACTACATAACACTAAACTACTCTCCGTCGTTGCTGGTGGAGAAGCTTATTTTGCAAGACCTCGACGTCTGGAGGATTCGCCGATTATCGATGATCAATTTGATCTCTTCTCTGGAATAGATAGAAGATTTAAAACTCAAACTAATCAAAACATTGATTCGCAAGATCTCTATCTTTATCCAACTTTGCATGTGTCAGATTACTTAGATATAAACGGCGGGATAACTTATACTAACTTAGAGTTAGAGGCTCAAGAAGTACCTCCATTTGTTGATACTAGCTTTAATAGATCTCAATGGAACCCAAAACTTGGTGCCACTGCATACGTAACTCCGAGTTTAACCCTCAAAACAGCTTACTTTGAAGGGTTAAGAAAATCCGCTCTTGAAGATACTGGAACGCTTGAACCAACATTGGTTGGTGGATTTAACCAAGTATATACAGATTTTTCAGGCACTCGCTCAAGAACTTATGGTGTGGGCTTTGATTATAAATTATCAAAGAGAACTTACTTCGGCGCTGAAGCCAATCACAGAGATACAATCGAAGATGCAAATTTTTCAGACTCTCTAATTACACTAGATCTAGATAATGGTGGGTTAAGCACAACAAGTTCAATAGCTGAGCGTGCGGAACTCTTCTACAATCAAGAGTATTTGACCGGGTATCTCTATCACGTGCTTACATCTAGATGGGTTACAACCCTTGATTACAATTATTTCATGAGTGAACTTACAGATCCCGAGGTATCTCAAGATATCTCTTTACATAAGGCTCGCGGTGCACTTCGTTATTTTGATCCACAGGGTTGGTTTGCCTTTGCTGAGCTAACCTTTAGACAGCAAGATAGAGAAGGTAGCTTCTTTGTGGAGGATGGCTCAAATGATTTCTGGATTACTGATATAGGTGCTGGATATAGATTTCCAAATCGTCAAGGCAGCATCACTCTAAGATGCAACAATCTGTTTGATAAAGATTTTATTTACGACCAATCAGTAGGCTTTGAGGAATTCGTTGTAGACAACACCTACGGAGAGATCGTTTTGAGCTTTAACTTCTGAGGAATGAAAATGAAACGCTGGGTAATTATATTTTTTACAGCGGCATCATATTTCTCAATCTCTTCGGCGTATGCTGACTTCACCAAGTTTTATCTTACAGAAGATATAACGAGTGCTGGCAATATTCTCTCTGCGGTTATTGATGGCACAGGACTTTCCACTGTCCCTGTCTCACCTTCCGAACCAGATCGTATCGCAATCGATTCTCTACACGGGAAAATTTATTGGTCCGAACCAATTAACAATCGAATTCTTCGTGCCGACCTTGATGGCAGTAACATTCAAACTATCGTAACAATCACCGGTGTATTTGGAATAGCCCTAGATGCAAACGCTGGTGTCCTTTACTACTCACACGGTGTTTCTAGTCGAGCTATCAATAAGGCCAATCTGGATGGCTCCTCAGCTACAACAATTGTAGTGACCGGAGAAACTACATCAAAAATTGATATCGCATTTGATGTTTCAACACAGAAACTGTTTTGGGCAGAGCCAACAAACGACATAATTAAGATCGCTAACGCCGATGGAACTAGCTCTACTAATATAGTTTCCTTAGGTTCAACTGCCTTTATAGATGCGATAGCCATTGACGAAGACAACGATCGTATTTACTGGATAGACAACGGCAACTTCAATATCTCAAGCTCTAATTTTACTGGTGCATCTCCTACTCTAATCACTTCGTATTCTTCTGTCGTTTTACCCAAAGGACTTGCGATTGATGGCCTAAATGGTCCTGCCGTTTTTTGGACCGAATCTGCTGGAATCAGAGTTAATCGATATGATGTTCAAGGTTCCTCAAATCAAGTACTTCTTACTTCGATAGATGGATTAGTAAAGCCAACGGGCATTGCTTTGCTTTTTGAGCAAAATACCCCAACACCCGTTCCCACTCCACCGGCCGAAGTAGTACCAACCCCACCAGCACTTACTGTGGACCCAACAGCGAATGAGGTAGTAGCTACATTTGAATCATATACAATTGACTTCTTCTTTCCTGATGGCTTTGGCAACTCTATCCAAGGCATCGGTAGCCCAAGCGTTCGTTACAGTAGCACTGCTCGACGAAGTGACGGAGTCACAAGGAGAGTCGTATCAAAAAATAACCAGGCTAGATTTCGATTGCCCTCGCGTAGCCTTGGAGCTTCTGCAGCTGATTCCTGGACGATCGATTACAGAGCCTTAGCTGTAATCAAACGCAAACCTTCTAGACGAGAAGCGGCCATTTCTAAACTGAGCCAACGCATAAAAGACTTAAAAAAGGAATTATTTTCACTAGATCCCGATGATGAAGCTACGCGGATAGATATTCA
>CAZYRE010000002.1:19777-24973 GCA_964650155.1 uncultured Bdellovibrionales bacterium | reverse complement strand
TACTGTGGTTCAGGCACCTCACGGCTTAGCTCTAGATATCGATCAACGAACGATTTATTGGACAGAGCCCACAAATGGCGCAATCGGCACTTCCTCTCTTGATGGCACAACCCATTCATATGTTTTTACTGGAAACGGCACTCCTGAGGATCTGGACATCGATCCAAAAGTCGGAAAGCTTTATTGGTTAGATTCAAATGGTCTGTCTACTATAAAGCGTGCTGATCTAGATGGACAAAATGAACAAACGCTATTTACTTCGATTAGCATGGTCGGAGTTGAAAGTTTCGCTCTGGACTCAGAAAACGGAGATATCTATTTTGTCGACTCCGGTGATACTAAAGTCAAAAGAATGAATCTTGACGGATCAAACATCACAGATGTTTTTACAGGCACAGCTGGCACTACTCTTCCTGATATCGCTGTCGATTCTACTAACGGAGTTGTATATTGGATAGAAGGAGCCCTAACAAGAATTCGCTCAGCTCTTAGTGACGGATCTTCAACAACGGCGACAACAGTTGTTTCAAACGTTAATGCAACTAGCCTAACTATCGATGCAACGGGGACCAACCCAATCTTATATTACGCAGTTCAAAGTGGAGAGGTATTTAGTTTAGATTTAAGTTCCCCGGGTGCAAATCCAACTTTGATCCTTGATACATCCAATGGTCTTAACAGGCCTCTAGGACTTGTCCTTGGAGAACCTCCACCTCTTACATCTGACACTACTATAAGCGATGCTCCCGCAGTTGCAGTAAATGACTCTGAGGATAAAGTCACTCTAACATTCGAAGATTTTGGAACTCCGATTCTTGATGAGGCGGCTACAAATGGATCATCACTCAAATTAGTCGGCAGTACGCCAGTAGTACGGTACGTTGCAACAGTGACAAACAAATCAAACAACCTTGTTCGAAGAGTTGTATCCAAGAACTCATCCACTACGATAAAACTTAAACCTGGTACTTATTCTGCAAACTACAAAGCTCATGCCGTGGTAGGTGTTAGCCAAAGCAAGAAAGTCGCAAAACAGACGAAGATAATCAACCAAATTAAAAAACTACAACTTAAACCTCCAACAGTTAACAATAAAAATAAAATTCAAGACAAGAAAGTTAACTTGAAATTATCCGGGGTAAAAATTAAAACAACAACGAATACCAGCCCAGAATCAGCAGAGTTTACAATTAATTAATTTTATCGTTACTTATTCACATGTCCCAATACATACACGTTCCGCTGGACTAAACGGAGTCTTAAAAACAACCTTATTCTTCTTAGTTTTCTTATTCTTTTTATAAATTTGAGCTTGATAAGAGATTACATGTGTACCCTGTTTTAATTTACTGAGAGTAGCAACATTCTTTTTAAGAATTTTCTTAATCGTTTGAGAAGTTCCCTCACGTGTTGATTTAACCACGTATTGAACCTTGGGTTGTCCCACCAGTTCCATAGTCTCAGGCATGCTCTTCTTAGCTGCTAAAGCTGATAATGTTGCACCATCAAACTCTTGCATTGTCACAGTAACGGCTTTCTCAGACTTAGATTCTACATCAGGTGGTACCTCAATCTCGGTGTCCTCAGTAAGGGGTAATTTGGGGATAGATATCCCAGCAACGAAAGTATCATCCTGAGACTCAGTATCACTACTTATAAGATTTGTTGCCGAAGAAGCAAATGAGGCTAGACCTACTAGAGCATTGTAACTTTTCTG
Source organism: uncultured Bdellovibrionales bacterium (assembly GCA_964650155.1). Taxonomy (GTDB): domain Bacteria; phylum Bdellovibrionota_C; class UBA2361; order UBA2361; family J135; genus JAWXBT01. The sequence continues at coordinate 23,256 of CAZYRE010000002.1, read as the reverse complement.
TCCGAATGTGCCGAAAAAGCTCACATCATCGGGATCTACACCTCCAATCCCCTCACTTACTCTGATTATATTTCCAGTACCACGGTCTTTTACAAAAACATCTGAAATACCATTTCCATCATTGGCCACAAGATTTGTACCTTCATCACTAAAGACAACAAATCTACCGGCTGGACTTACTGAAGTTGTGAAGTTGCTATTAACTAAACCATCGCTAGGGGTTCCATCAGGGGCAGTATTGATACGTTCAGTTAATCCTGTCTTAGTATCATAAAGCATTACCTGCTGAATATTTGATGCAAGGGTAAACCCATCACCAACAATGTTATTAGAATTTGTGAGATAAGATATGTATCTACCACCAAAGCTTATAGAAGCACCTGTGCTAACACCATCACCAGGAGTTCCATTTGCAGATTTGCTAACTAAAGTAGTAACAGAGTTTTCAATATCGAATAGATATATCTGTCGAGTTGACGGAGTAACCCCATTTACCAAATTAGTAGCTAAAGATTCATAGACGATAAATTTTCCATTACCACTAATCTGTGGAGCAAAACTTCCATCATCAGACTCTGCGCTGGAATCAGCAGCTCTACTAATCCTGGTTGTTACTACATCACTTGGAGTTAGGGTTTTATTTTCTGCGGGTGCGGTAAGAATTGATAAGAAGATGTCCCTTTTACCATTAGTATCTGTAGCCACTAAGTTAGTGGCTACAGAAGAGTAAGTCACAAGTAGTTTATTTGGGTTAGCAATAATTGCGACCGATGGATTATTACAGTTTCCATTCGCCTCTACGCCATTTGGTCCATATGAGATCCGCTCGGTTAAATTATTAGCAGCCGGAATTGAGAAATATATATCGCGACGATTGTTCGTATCGGGGATAAGAGTTCTGCTGAGGTTCGTGGCATCCGACTCATAGACAACAGCCAAAAATCCTTTTGGGGTAAATGGACTTATGGCTACATTAAATGAATCATCGTCAGCTTGAGCTTGTCCTAGCCCTAAATTCGTCCGAGTTATTGCGCCAGTTAGGAGATTCTTAACAAAGATATCTCTATTAGAGTTAGTATCTCCGGTTACTAGATTGGAAGCGGTCGAGGTAAAAGCTACGAATCTACCATTTGCACTGATCACCGGAACTCCAATCTGGCCTATCTGGCCGCTCCCTGCGGAGGTCTCACTAGTTCGATCAATCGATATAAGGGACTGAGCTAATAGATTTTGAGCGCCAAATGGTACTATTAGCAAAATAAAAAGTAAGATCTTCTTCATGAGTGTCCCCCAGTATTAACCGGCGTATCTTAGTAAAGATCAGAGAAAACTCAAATAAATATCACGATTAGCGTCGTGTTCCCTGTCCTATACCTTCACTGGAGCAAAAGAATCCATCTGGACAACTAATAGCGAAACGGAAAGTAACTGTAGCATCATCCGCGGTTAAATCGGAGTATCCAACATCTGTCGTCTGTTCACAAAGTGAGCCGTCTCCAAAAATATCTACTTGGTCAGTAGCATTTAGTGAAAGAAGACCGTCTGCATCGACTCCTACTGCTCCCGTACCAAAGCCAGAAGTAGCTTCAAGAGTAAAAAGGCCATCCTCTTCTGTGATTACATGCTCATCAGCAAATCCTATGATTCCGGGAGTTACTAGCTGACAATCATCTGCGGCAAAATTAACTCGCATATCCCAAGAACCAACAAACCCAGGGGAACTATCTCCTCCATCACTGCCACAACCACTAAATAATATGGTGCTAAAACCAAGCGAAAGTAATATTGGGTGTAGTTTCATAGGGTCCTCCATACCCTTTCTATTACCTTTACCCTGTTGTATCAACGCGTTTTTTTCTAAGATTCAAACGAACTATGAAAAGGTTACTACTTGGGGCGCTTCTCGCTCTTATCGCAGCTCTCATACATATTGGCATCTTAGTGTCACCTTTCGGCGATCGAATTGAATTAAAGGCTCTAGATCTATGGTCACTCATTCGCGGCTCACGATCCACTCCTGATGACATAGTCATAATCGCGATGAATGAAGCGAGTTACCAAAATTTAAAAATTCCACTTAATCAGGCTTGGCCAAGATCAAAGCATGCTGAGCTACTGGAACGGCTCGGCAAAGCAGGAGTAAAAAAAGTTATATTCGATGTGTTGTTTATTGATGCAGGACCAGATCAAAAAATAGATCAACGTCTTGCTGCTGACATGGCTAAAGTTCCAGTCGTACTCGGAACCGATGCCTTAATCAAAGATTACTCTTCGGGAAGTGGATCCTTTAAACTTGAAGAGCTTCTACTCCCTTTTGAACCATTTCATAAAGCTGCTGCTTCACTAGGTCTTGTGGGATTTCCAGAAGATCATGGGTATGTCAGAAGATTTCTAGTTGATAGGACTGCCCAAACAAAAGATTACCCAACACTCGCTGAGGCAGCTGCAGGATTCGATCGAACTGCGCAGGAACGCCCCGAATCAAGAGATCTTATTAATTATTATGGCCCTGCAGGAACTATTCCTTTTGCACATTACTATCAAGTGATTGATAAAGAGCACCCGATTCCTGATGAAGCCCTAAAAAATAAAACTGTTTTCGTTGGCCTGGTTTTGCAAACGGACGTTGGGCCCTCTCAAAAAGATGTATTCTTTACCCCATTTGGCAGAGTTTTTGGGACCGAAATTCACGCAACTGCTGCACTCAACTTAATTTATAAAGATTGGATTAGACGAGCAGGTAGTGGAATTGAATTAGCTCTTCTAACCTTAATTACACTCCTTGCTTGTACAGGAATATTCTCGTTAAGACCGCTCTGGGGAACATGCATAACTCTGGGACTCTTCATCATATGGTTTTCTTCAGGCTACTTCGCGTTAACGAATAATCTCTTTCTACCCGGGCTAACTCTTACATGTATAGTTGCTCCGCTTTGCCTCCTTTCAAGCGTTCTTTACTATTACTTCGTTACAAGAAAGGCTGAATTGAAGATGCTCTCTGCATTTGAATTGTATGTATCGCCACAAATGGCAAAGGAAGTAGCCCAGAATCAGCGCAGTCTTTCACTTGGTGGCGAGAAAGTTTGGGCGACTGCGATGTTCACTGACATTCAAGGCTTTACTAGCCTTGCCGAAACGATGCCACCTGAGCAAGTTTCAGCAATGTTAAATGCATACTTTACAGAGGTAATGGATGTAGTTTTTAAAAACGATGGAACTTTATTAAAATTTATTGGCGATGCCATATTTGTAATTTGGGGCGCACCAGTTCGGATAAATAATCATGCTGAGAAGGCTTGTCAGACGGCGTTAGAGATTCAAAAAGAAGTTAAACGGTTCAATGATTCAAGAAGGTTTCCTCCACTAAATACTCGTATTGGAGTCCATACCGGACCAATGGTCGTTGGCAATTTAGGATCGTCAAAGAGATTCGATTACACTGCAATCGGTGACTCAGTAAACCTCTCCTCTCGAATTGA
>CAZYRE010000002.1:10050-19677 GCA_964650155.1 uncultured Bdellovibrionales bacterium | reverse complement strand
CGATCCTGCAACGTGCTTAGAGAGAGATGCCTCCTACTCAATGCAAAAGCACCATAGCCACATATAAAAACAAATTGGTGAGCATGCATTACAAGCGAATAGGCAAATGCGACTTCTTTAGGAAATCCAAGTAATACAAAACTCGCAACACAAGCGGTCTGAAAAACGCCGATAAATCCAGGAGCACTTGGCGCCGCCACAGCAAGTGCAACTACTACGGTTAATGTGAGTGCTAAAAGATATGTCCACGCCCCTTCAAACATCATTAGGCCAACCCAAAAAATTGCCCAAACCGATGCCCAGACGAGCACTGAAAATCCTATCGTTGCAAAAAGTCTAAACGGATCTTTTAGAACAGAGGCTCCTGCCATAAGACTTGCGATTAACTCTCGCAAACCTTTTCTGAGTTTATCCGGCAAAAATTTTAGCAAAGCTTCGGTCAGTTTCAGCACAAGATTAGGCAGAAAAGCGCTGATAAACATAAATAGGAAGATACAAGCACCTAGTACTGATAAAGCATTAACTCCGGCCAACGCCCAATCAGGTAGTGTTGGAAGTGCTGGCGATACTAAGGCTAAAAGCAAAAGAACTGTGGCGAGATCAAAAAACCGCTCAATAACAATTGAGGCAAATAAGGTAGCAAATTTAAATTTAGAATCCTGCGCTAATAAATATGGCCGAATGAACTCCCCTGCCCTAAGTGGCAAGACAAAGGAAGCCATGTTTCCGATCATTACTGAATCAAAAAGTAACCTAGTCGATGGCATAGTGTTGCCTGGTGGCAACAGAAACCTCCACCTATATGCCTTACACCAGTAATGAAAAGCCATTATAAAAGTTAACGGAATTAAGTAGAGATATTTTGTTTCTTTAAGAGCAGTTCCAAGAGCATGCCATTCAAGACCTGATCCCACCCAGATTAACAATGCGGCACTTACACACCAACCAAGGGTTGCGTGAAACTTTTTAGATTTGAGTAATGATACTGAATTAATACTCAAGATTTGTAATTTCCTTCCCTACGAGCTGACTTAGATTAGCCAAGGCCATATTGTAATTATATCGTGCTTGTAAAAGATTAATCTTCATCATCGCATAGGCGCCAATTCCTTCCATTAATGTTTTTGGCTCTCCAATACCAACCTCATAATTATTAGAAGCGCTCACCATCCATCCGCGAGCGGCTTTCGTACCCTCTTCTGCCTGCTTAATCTGCTCACGATATTCAAGAGCTTTCCGGTAGGCTTGTTCGATCTGCAAAGGCACACCAATTTTTACAAATTCTTCTTTAGATTTTAGTCCACGATACTGAGCCCTTGCTTGAGCTACCTTTGCCTGCGTAGAAAGAAAATTAAGATTCCACTTTATTCCGAAGGCAGGCCCACCGGAGATAGGGCCAAATCCATCATCATCTAGAAATGGATTGTACGAGTTATCTCTAGCATCTGAGGCACCACCTTCCACTTTGGCACCAAGAAAGAAAAGTGGATAAAGATCTGATTCTTCAACTTTCACTAAATTATCACGGGCGATAATTCCAGCAGAGAGTTGTTTTAGTTCTGGCTTATTCTTCCATGCAAGCAAAACTAATTCATCTAAAGAATCTACGGTTAGCTTTTCTACTTGAAGATAATCTGGTTTGGTAGAGAAATTGGCCTCAACGCCGGAAAAGCCAGCAAGTGCAGAGCGGGCTAGCGGCAAACCTTGCTTGGCAGTAGCTAACTGTCTATTTAATTCGGCTTTGCCTACTTCTAAGCGTTGAATATCAGTTTGGCTAACCTCACCATTTCCCTCTTCAAAAAGTTCATTTGCTTTTTTGATTGCCTTATCAAGATACTCTCCAACCTCATCACCTAGATCTAACGCATCAGAGGCCAAAAGATATCCGTAGAAGAATTCTTTAATCCGTTGAATTACTTCACCGCGTTTAATTTCAGCCGCAGCCTTCTCTACATTAACACCTGCTGTAGCTGCATTCACATAACCATCTAGCTTACCCCAAGTCCAAACAGGAATTGCAGCAATCAATGTTCCTTTAGCAAACGGGGCAAAGCCTTGAAAATCGTTAGTGGCATCTTTAGATCCTAAGAATTCTCCCTGAGGAAGAGGAACTTTATTCCCAGTCTCATCTAAAGCGTATAATTTATCACCATTTGCTCGAGCGTTCCCATGAACACCAGCGAATCCGGTAAACTCAATGATCCCGTAATGTCCCGCCCTTGCTTCATCTAGTCGTGCTTCAGCAAAATTAACACTGAAATACGCTTCCTTAATTTCAGGACTTCTCTCTATTGAAAGTTTGAGGAACTCCGCTAAGCTTCTAGCTGGGACAGCAAAGCTCTTACTTGGGAAAAGTAAGCATGCTGTTAATAACAAAAAATATCGAAACGGTTTCATGAACGCTCCGTTAGAAAATTACCCTCACTTTATATAGGGAATTGGGTGCAAAGGGCCACCATTAATCAGACACGGAAATATCGAGTATATTCTTAGTTAACCGCCCGGTTCTACCTAAAATGGAGCCGCGAACCTCACGGTTAACCTGGTCTAGATTCCTATGCTTTAATTGATGAATTAGCATGTCACTGCCTACTTCTGCTACCGCCTGGGCCTCGTCGGGGTGAAGTAGGATTAAAGAAGAGAAGATAAACTTACCATCAGTGGACACCTGAATCCTAGGAAATTTCCGACAAGGCATAACTAATACGGTACGATAAGGAGCAGGAGCATGTGACCAAAGGGATACTCTACTGCTTAACCCATGGCCGACTTGGAGTGATTTTGTCTTAGAGTGTTGAGCCATCAACCAGCCAAGTGCAAGAGGACCGCGAGCATATTCAACTAACGATTCAAAGTCATCAACTACAGCATTCTTTGGTTCAATTTGGAAAACTAATTCACTACCTTCTGCTCCAACAGCTTTAGCTTCGTGCCTTAATCCTTCAGTTACAAAAATATAGCTGGGGTGATCGGAATCTTCGACTCGATAAACCGCAACCTCAATCAAATTTCTCTTTGAAGCAATCTGTCTCAGCAGATCTTTGAGTCCAAGATTTTCAATCTGTTCAGATGGTCGAAGTGTAAAACTTGATATTGGTTTTCCTAACCAAGCCTCGAAGGGTTCCCAGGCGGAACCAAGTATGGGTTGCATAAAATCACCCACAACCTCTGAGCCCAACACAGATTCAACATCTGATTCTAAGCAGATATCCGATCCGGCAAGCCAATCCTGCTCTGTTTGTCCCTGTCTATTATGCAAAGAAAAGAAGCGGCCAAATTGAGATAGCCGCAGCGAATAACCGTATGTAACTACTTCATGTCGGATCAAAGCCAACAATCCCTTTATATATCTTTCAAGTTTACGAGGTCTCCACTTAATAAAAAAAGCAATTCGTTCTGCCACCGAGGCGACAAGATCTCTGAGTTCTATTAATCCCGGAAATCTTTGCCGTTGAAATGAGATAAGGTCAGTACATTTTTCAAATCTTGGAACTCGTACCGTTTCCTTGATAAGGGTGAACGATTTGTCGTTATCAATTCTTTTCGTTCTTGTAAGCTCTTCCGGGAAAACTACACCCAGGCCATCAAGATAAACTGCTCGATTATCAATTAAGGCTGCGGTTATCGCGGAGCTCAGACCAAAATTAAGAATTCTCCTCTCTTCTTCACTGCTCTCAACTAAAAAATCAAACCAGACCTGACGTACCGAAGAGGCAGGCACTTCAAAAGACACACTTTTTGGCCGAGCAGTCTCCATACCACTCGAAAGAGCAACATCGTGCATAGGTCCTTTAAAAAATTGAGGGCGAATAAAGGAGTCCGGGATATTATCTCAACCAATTTTGTAGTACAAATGGCAAGGCTGCCTATTTTGGAATATTTATGGCCAAACTATACTTTCGTCACGGAACAGTCAGTAGCGCAAAAACAATGAATCTACTTGCCGTCGCCTATAATTATAGGCAGCAGGGCAAAAGTGTACTTCTGGTTAAACCCGCCCTAGATAACCGCTTTGGAGAGTCTTTAATTAAGTCTCGTGCCGGGTTGGAACAAAAGGCCGATCTACTTCTAACCGAGAACTCAAGAATACCAGATGAAAAGCTCTCTGGAATTAGTTGCGTTCTGGTTGATGAAGCACAGTTCCTAAGCATCAGCGTAATTAACCAGTTACGAGAGATCTCTGTGTTTAAAAACATTCCTGTCATTTGTTACGGATTAAGAGCTGACTTTAGGAGTCAACTATTTGAAGGCTCTAAAAGATTAATGGAATTGGCTGATACTATTGAAGAGGTGAAAACTACCTGCGCATTTTGTAATCGAAAAGCTATTATGAATTTAAAACATTCAAATGGCCGTGCCACGATTGAAGGACCAAGTGTGGACCTAGGTGCTGAAGAGAAATATTTTCCAGCATGTTACTCCTGCTATCATGAGCAATTAAAAGCCGCTGACTCACCGGTATTCCCAACTTCTGAACAATTCCAATTATTTGCGAAAGCTGCAAATCACGGATAGAAATTGGGGCTAAGTCTTCTTAGCCTTATAAATGTAAGCAATGCCAAAAGAGCATGGCCTAACAGAAACGGTAGTAAATCCCACGCCAGTTAAAACTTCAGCAAACTGCTGACCACACGGAAAATTCTTTGAGGTCTCTGGTAGATATGTATAAGCCTGCTTGTTCCCAGTTAAAGCGCCACCGATAAGAGGAATAATATACTTGGAATAAAATCTAAAAAGTGGACCAAATATAAATCCAGAAGGCTGACCGAATTCAAGTATCAGGACTTCGCCTTCTTTTTTGAGTACTCTCTTAATTTCAATTAGCCCTACTTTTAGATCACGAAAATTCCTGACACCAAAGGAAACTGTCACAGTATCAAAGGTCTGATCAGGGAATGGCAAAGCCATGGCATCAGCCTCAACTAATTCAAATCTCTTTGACTCTCCATTAAATCTTTCTGCCGCCACCTTCAGCATAGGACCACAAAAGTCAGCACCAACAACTTTACCGAATTTTTTTTCTAGGCGAGGAAGCAGATCTCCTGTGCCAGTACAAAGATCCAAGGCAACTTTTGAAACTCCACCACTGGACATGCCAATTAGGCCTCGCTTCCAAAGATGATGCATGCCCATCGATAGTGCCGTATTGGTGATGTCGTACTTTTCAGCAATTGAGCCAAACATCTCTCTAACTGGATGTGAGGCGGGAGAATATTCAGTCATATTAACATCTTAGGGTCAATAAAATCAGAAGGCTCTCTGAAACCAAGGCAGCACACATTAACCAAATTTGTGTGCATAACTATCTCTGCGTAAACTTAGAGGATTCCCTCATAGTTTTCAAATGTGGAGTCCTTGTTTTTAGAGGTTAGGCCCGATGAAAGTTGTTCCATTTACTACATTACTGATTTCTCTATTTCTTCTAAGCAGTTGCACCAAGGCACCATCAGATGGAAAGGATGAAACCTCTGGCGATTCTGGTGGAGCTGTAGCTTCTACTCTTAAATGTGGTGTGTTTGCTAATGGAGCATTCAATACTGGAATTCCGCTGGAATCACTTGAGCCAGTTCGTGTTAACGCAATCGGCGCTGATGTAGTTATCATAAAACGCACTACTGGTGAGCAAGCTGGCAACGAACAACTTGTAAAACTGCAAGGTATTACCGCCTCCGGACTCTCAGATGGAAAAGTAAAAAGAGCACGTCAGATGATCTCTGACAAAGCGGGCTTTAATGCCTTCTTTCTGCCTGCCGCAGATGGATGTAACGTCACTTTTGATGGTGGCGGTCAGGGTACAGTTGGTCAAATTATTACTTCTGAACAGGAAAGTATAAGTGAAATCTTGGTGGCAAACGGATTAGCTTTTCCAGAAGCTGGCAGCTGTGGTGGAGATGCCCTGGCCGGATGTTATGCTGGAATTGAAGTTACTGAAGAGCTATCTGATCAGGTAATTAGCCACCTTTTATGGAAGCCAGTTTCAGATAGTGATGGTAAATTAGTTATTCTCCATGATGCTTTCGCAGTACAGGTTTCAGTTGAAGGAGCAGCATCATCTATGACTGGAAATAACATTGGACCAGGGAATGGTTACGCTACAACTCTTCGTTACCCACTTTCTGGATGCGCCTACGGAAGTCCAACTTTAAGATTCACTGATAGATTGGATAGACCCGTGGCCCTAGCAAATGGTGAAACGTCATTACGTATTCCAAACGGCTGCGAAAGAACCGATTTACGGTTCTAGAAAAAAAGAGAAAGCCTCACTGGACTTTCTCGGAATTGCTGAAATTTGTACGCAGATCTGGTTGGAATGGAAGAGACATGCATCGAGTCGGTTAAGACCTGAGGTTGAACCTCTGGTTAACCTGTCATAACCGGCTCGGGGAGCTATCCCCTGAAGGATTACTTCAGGGGATAGCTCTCCAAACACATACCGACTCGGGACTAAAGAACCTGCGCTAACCTCAAAAAAATCCTATATAAAACCGGGTCCACGCTGCCTCTTTCCATTCCGGTGAAAACCCAAAAGATCTTCAACGCAACTTCAAAAGCTTTTCTTCCTAATCCTACCTGGGCCAAGCAGGCCGGTACTGGTAATATCGGCAGGTAAGCCTTGGAGGTTGAGTCCGATGATTCTAGTTTTTGAAAGTGTTCTTAAGGGATTAGCTCTTTTCTTAGGGCCGCTCTTTGGAATCCAACTAGGTACAGGCGTTGCTTTTATAATCGACCTAGAGAGATACGTAACTTTCGTATTTGCAGCTGTTTGTTGGATAGGCTTTGAAAAATCATTTCTAGCTTATCTAGATAGGCCTGACTCTTCACATAAATCAGGAAAGTCTTCCAGATTATCCTCCCTATTTAGTGCTACTGCATTGATAGTATCAGGACTGATCGCCCTTGGATTACTTCACTTGGTAAAAGAACGGAATCAAGAGTTCATCTTTATGATGGTGGTGGGCGCTCTAGCCTCAAGGATAATCAAAGCAATAGCGATTAACTCAGAGGCATTCCTCGCTTCTCATATTGCCAGCTTCCTTGAAACTTCAATTTTTGGCGCAGCTTCATTTTTTGTTCTGACACAACGAGCAGATTGGCAACCCACCGTAATTGGAATTGGGTACGGTCTAAGTATCGCCTCGATTAATCTAGCTAAAGAGCTAGTAGAGAGGCCTGCGCACTACAATAACTATCCCAAAATATTCTCTATGTTGTTTACCCTTACATTAGTCGGTGGGCCAACGTGTTGGTCCATACTAGCCATCTCTCGCCAACTACCTAAACATTATGTCTTTGCTCTAGTAGGAATTGCCATAATGTACCAATTACCTCATCGATTTAGACAACTTGCCGGGAGCCAAACAAGCAATTCCAGGGAAGCCGCTGCTGGTCTTTATGAGGGTACAGTAATAGCAACAACGGTTATGTTACTAGCGGTTGCTCTTTTGTTACTGATTTCGTAGCGTACGACATCATCAGGAGTACCTATGAAACCAACTATCCGTGTCTCTTTATATACAGCTCTACTCATCGCAACCTTACCAGTTTTAGTATTAGCTACCCCCGAACCTAATAAGGGCGCTTATCAGAAATCTCTTGAATTAAATGAGAAGGGAGCTCTTGCCCTTCAGAATCATGAAACAGAACGGGCTCTAGAACTATTTCAACAATCTTATAATATTGATCAATCAAACATAACGGCGGCATACAATCTTGCTGGTGCTTTTGCTGCCCTTCATAGAGAAGAGGAAGGAATCAAACTTCTCACCCCTATTGTAAAAACTTACTCCAAAGATGCTGGGCTATTTACTCGCCTTGGAGACCTTCATTTTTCAAATAAGAATATTGATGCTGCTCAACTCAACTATGAACGCGCCATGAAAATTGAAAATGGTTATCCCGGAGTAGCTGCGAAACTTGGCGTTATCTACACTATGAAAAATAAATATAAAGATGCTGAAAAGATGTTAACTAAAGCAGTGGCTGAAACACCAGATGACGCCAAAACACTTGCCAACTATGCCTCCATCTTACTGATAAACAAAAAACCTGAAGAATCTATTAGAGCCGCCAAAAAGAGCCTTCAAGGAAAAGTTGAAGCTAGTACTTACGTAACTCTTGGCCAGGCATATGAGTTATCAAAAGATCCAGCCAATGCAGTAATCGCCTACGAAAAGGCCAAGGCTCTTGGTGATAGTCGCCCCGAGCTTGCGGAGCGACTATCAGCGCTGAAGAAGGCTAACAGCTAATTACAACCGCTGTACGCAGAACTTCTGGGCCGCATTGTCACCATCTGGGCTTCTCATTTGGAGATCCACAAAGAGCTTCTCGCCTGAATTCCAAGTGGATCCTAAACAGGTAACCAGATCAATTGTGAAGGTAAAAGTATTGGCCGCATTGGTCTCGGTATCAGGAAAGTTATCCTGTAACGCATCTGTGCCAGTTGTTAGATTAGGATCTGTTTCTGAATAAGTTCCTATGGCGCAATTTCCAGGACCAGTACCTGAGCATCCGCCACCTCCAGAACATGGAAGATTAGGGATATCAATAGTCACCAAGGAGCCTCCAATATCTAGTGAGGCGGGCTCCCCTGCATCAGTATTACCAGGTCGTTGTGGTCTCCATGCTTCAATAGTTAAAGACACCGCTCCACTCGCAGGTACTGGTATACAATTGCCATTACTGCCAAGCATGCCGGCAACAGCTGGATAGGTAATATCAGTTGCTGGATCAGAATTTACTGCAACCGATTTGACTGCCGGAGTGGTGTGAAAAACGAAGTTCAGCATTCCAGGCACAAGAGTAACAGAAGAATCCGTACTCAAGACTTCTTGTATATATGTGTCTCCTGCCTGAATCTGACTACTAGTTGCTCCATGTGTCAGTTGGAAATCTCCAGTACCACCCGGAGTAATGGTTCCTTTACCGTCGGAATCCCCGTCAAAACCACCAGGGAAAACTCCTCCGGCAAATCCCGTCCCGCCCAATGAGCAATAAGAAAGAGTCCCACAATCAAGCTCAACAGTATCGCCAGCTCCACTGATGTCCCCCATTACCTCCATAGCGATGGTACCGAAGGAACTAAGAAGATTATCAATTTCGGAAATTGTAGGAGTAGTCCCTGTATTTCCGTTAAGGCTATCTTCAATTGATACTTTAAGATTCGAAAATAATGGCCGAATCACCGATCCTGTAGCGGCTAATACCGAGGACCCGGAAGGATTATTATCAGCAAGATCATAGTTATCTAAAGTTCCATCACCATCATCATCTACGCTGTAGGCATCAGGTATTCCGTCTCTATTAGGATCGGCTGAGTTCGCAGAGTTAATCAATGAAACTGTACCCTCATTTAACCCGAAGGTTTTTGCTCCTACTGGAGCCCCCCCACTTCCCCTCGCTCTCATTGATTTTTTAGTTTGTTTATATTGAGGCAAAGTTTTAGCTTTAAACTTTAGATATCCATCCTTCATTCTAAACTTCATCTCTGTAGTTTTCTTCCCAGAAAATCCAACCCCAACACTTGATGTGGTAAATGGACAACCAAGTGATTTCAATAATGGGCTGCATGAGGCAACGGCGGGGCCGAAGTACTGATTGTTCGTATCGATGAATTGTAAGGAGACAGGC
>CAZYRE010000002.1:8741-9950 GCA_964650155.1 uncultured Bdellovibrionales bacterium | reverse complement strand
CACAGAATTAACAATTATGGCAATAAGCACAATCTTCTTCTTATGAAACACACTTTGGTTTCTGGAGTTTTAAGGGATTATTGAGTAGATTTAGGCGATTATGACTTTCTTATAATGGGATCTAACCGTGGCTGAATCAGAACTAATGCAAAAAGTTATTTCACTCTGCAAACGACGAGGATTTGTATTCCAGAGCAGTGAGATTTACGGTGGGTTAAGAAGTGCATATGACTACGGTCCACTTGGGGTTGAACTTAAACGTAACATCGCCGCAGAGTGGTGGTCTTCCACGGTTCACCAACGAGAAGATGTTATTGGTATAGATGCCTCCATCGTCATGCATCCAAACGTTTGGCGCGCTAGTGGTCACTTAGCTGGATTCTCTGATCCGCTAGTTGACTGTCGAAATTGTAAAGAACGGTTCCGTGCTGACAAAGCTCCGAAGGCTCAACCAGGATCCACTGTTAGCTATGTCAAAGGTGGCAAGGATAAAGGCCAAAAAGTTTCAGGTACTGTTAGCGATCGTGGATATATCTGTCCAGTATGTGGCAGCACCGATCTCTCAGATGAAAGGCAATTCAACTTAATGTTTCGTACTTCCTTAGGGCCAGTCGATCCAATCGAAAGAGTAGTTGATGAAGTTCAAAATGGCGCGGCTCTTACTAGACAAGAATTACGTGCAAAAATTGAAGGAGCAATAGCAGAGAGCGCTGTTTACCTCCGTCCCGAAACTGCTCAGGCTATGTTCGTACAGTTCCTTAATTGTCAACAAACCATGTCAATGAAAGTTCCTTTTGGAATAGCCCAACAAGGAAAATCTTTCAGAAATGAAATTACAGTAGAACATTTTATCTTTCGCTCATGTGAGTTCGAGCAGATGGAGATGGAATTCTTTGTAGAGCCTGGTACCCACGATGAATGGCTCGAATATTGGTGCAAAGAGCGCATGAATTGGTGGCAACGTTATGCCAATAACAAATCGAAATTCCGCCTCCGTCAACATACTCCAGATGAGTTAGCCCACTACGCTTCTAATTGTTACGACTTAGAATACGACTACCCATGGGGCTGGGGAGAATTAGAAGGGATAGCTTCCCGCACAGATTATGATCTAAAAAAACACTCCGAACATTCCGGGGTCAAACTTAGCTATTTCGATCAACAAAAAAATGATCCGGCAACAGGAAAACCCGGCTGGCGATATGTGCC
>CAZYRE010000002.1:0-8641 GCA_964650155.1 uncultured Bdellovibrionales bacterium | reverse complement strand
GGGCTGGCAACCGCAAGCACAAAAAGAGCTGTAGTCGCTGAAATCCCTTCTCAACAAAATAGTATGGAAGCTATTGCCGCGCTCATGGCTGACTCAGGCAAACCTACTCCTCCACCCGAAATCCAACAGATGCTCAACAAAGCAAAAGATAATAAAGCTATGGCTCAATTGATGGAGTCTGTATTGTCAGATCTTCCTCAAGCAGAAAAGATTCCCGCAAATAGTGCTAACAAAAATAAGGGTGGATTAATATCCAGAAACGATGCGGCGTCTCTCTCCTCCGGTAACAGTAGCCGCCGCAGTCAAGGATCTGGGGGACTAAATGCCGGAGTCAGAACCCCCAAAGCAGTCAACCAAAATAGTGGGCTTAAATTCGAAAATGGGACTTTCAATTTTGACTATGAGCCTGAGACTACGCCCTCTCCTTCTTCGTTAAAATTAATTCAAGGAAGTCGTCCAAGGGGCTATACGATGCTTTATATGATGCATCCGCGGGCTCGTGCTGTAAGTGAGCAGCAAGTTCAAACATTAATCGATGCCATGATTGAGAATGTTTATATTGGGGTTTTAACCGATGGGACTTTCGGTCGTGATTTTGATTATTTAAAAAATGTTCTCTCGCGACTTTCCAATGCTGGCAGACATGTCACATTTGTAGCGTACCTCTCTAACGGCGCAACGATGCGTGCATACAAAGATACACCCATTACCGCCGGATTTAGCAATATCTCTCCTGAAAGTTTTAGAGAATTAATACAATCCGATAAATCAACTCAGGAAAAATTTAGACAGCTCGCAAAAGATGTAGCTCCCCTCTTTGCTCACAACCAATCTCTGAGTTCCCGAAACATTAATATCGCAGTACCAATGCTCGAGGATAATCTAGATAGAGATTCATACAGTGCGATGAGGTCAATCGCATCTAGTGTTCTAGGAAATCTCTCTGTTCAAATTGTCCGCAATCCCTGCTTAGGTTGCTACAAAGGGAATGATGATGATGGACTTGGTGACGCAGTTGAAGAGCATGGTGAATCAGCCCACTACCGAATTGACCCAGGAGATGGCTTTACATTCGATGGAGAGCAATTTCTGTATCCCGGCGAAGCCAATGCCGGAACTGGCTTTGATTCAGCGATGGCTCTGATCTCAGAAGCCGAAGATAGGGGTGCCCTTTACATAGGGTTATGGCGAGCCGACTGGCAAGGCTTAAGCAATGGCCCCCTAGTGCACCCAGATAATAGGCCATATCGAACTGGTGGCCCCACCGAGATTGCAGCTGAGATAAGATTGCTTCGTTCAGGGCTTGACCAGAATTAATCCCCCGTCTAGCCTATCCCACGGTGGGTAATGTCTTATCGTTTCGCGACGATAGGCAATAATGTTTAGTTTCTCCATTTTAAGCCGATATAGAGAAGTAAGTGTAAAACTTCTCCATCGGGAGGGTATGCGTTCTGATTTAAGACAAGGCTTCCTTGACGCCCTGGCGATAGTTCTACGCCCAGTAGCGCGCTTTTGTATTCGCCGCAACCTTAGCCTTCGCGACATGACCGAGTTAGCAAAAGTGGTCTTTGTTGAAGTGGCGGCCGAAGAGATTAGCAAATCAACTGAGAAAGTTAACGTCAGCAGAATCAGTCTCTGTACTGGAATGCATCGCCAAGATGTCAAAAGAATTTTCCGAGATGGTGAGAAAAAAGATTATTCTCCTGGTTACATCACCCGAGTCATGGGCCAATGGCAACAGGACGAGGCTTACTTAAACCCAAGTGGAAAACCTCGTATTCTAGAATACGAAGGAGAAAATTCAGAATTCAATCAACTCGTAAGAAAAGTAACTGGGGATGTGCATCCTGGGACGGTGCTATTCCAACTAGAGCGACTAGGTGCTGTTGAAAAGACCGCTAAAGGTCTCAAGCTTCGCGGGTTTGTATACGTACCAAAAGCAGATCCTATCGAAGGATTTAAACTATTCGCTAAGGACACCTTCCACCTCCTAAGTGCTGTGGATGAAAATATTCTTGGCAGTCAAAAGATTCCGAATCTTCATATTCGTACGGAATTTGATAATATTGCCAAATCTGATCTGCCTAAAATTAGGAAGTGGATAGCTAAGGAAGGCTCCCGCTTCCATCAGAAAATTCGAAAGTTCGTTTCTAAATTTGACCTGGATATAAACAAACGGAAAAACGCTGAAGGCGGCGGGCGCTTTGTCCTAGGCTCATTCAGTAGATGCGTTGGTACGGAAGATGAAATGCTTAATCTGCCAGAAGTAGAAGAAGATTAGGCCTGATTCTTTTTCTCAATCTCATCGAAGCATTTTATTAAGGCCTCCCAGGCAATCATGGCACACCGTTGTCGGGCCGGAAACTTTCTAACTCCACCCAATGCAACAACATCACCTAGGTCTTCTCCTGACTTATCAGAGGCAGGGCCCTTAATCAGAGAGGTTACTTCTCCGTAAAGTTTTCGAACTTCATCTATACTCTTGCCTGAACATAATTCACCCATCATAGAAGCTGAGGCCTGGCTAATGGAGCAGCCATTTCCAAGAAATGTAATATCTGAGATTAATCCATCTTTAAGGTTAACCATTACCTTAACTTCATCGCCGCAAAGAGGGTTATAAACTTGAGCTTCTCCGTCGGCATTTTCCAATGGTTTACGGCAGCGCGGATTCTGCGAGTGATCTAGGATTAATTCTTGATAAAGCTCTTCAACTGACTCCATGGCCCTATATTACCAATCAAATCTAATTAAGTCACTCTTCTAACTTACGCCGCCAAGATCCGGCTTAATTCCTGAATAGTTGCCTCATCGGCGCGTACATCATTCTTAATTAAACAAAGTATCCTATAAGCATTACTGGTTCGCTTTTCAGCATTAGTTCCCGCCATATTTACAAGCTCAGTTTGCCAAATCTGAGCTAACTCTACTAAACCAGGAGCTGAAAGCTTCGAATCTAATGCTAATTCATAGCCCCCAGTCATAGCGTAGCGCCGGGCAAGCTTTGCTACTTCTGCAACTGAGAGACCTGGATGAACTTCTAAGAGATGAATCACTGCACAACACCAAAAATATCATTCGCTCTGAGAGCTAATAATGAATCACCACTCACTCTAATAAGACCCTCCAAGAATAATTCCTGGGGATTCTCTTTTAGGTCAGCCAAACGTTTAAGCGTGCCTTCATTCATAGAAAATACACAGTCTGCCCGCCCCTCCCCTTCAGTGACGGTCACTGGATTTCGACAAGCAAATATCCAACTGCCCACACCATCAATAGAAAATTTGATGGTGCCCTCAAAGGTTTCAAAATACTCCCGTTGGCTAAGCACTCGTGAGCTCCAAAGATTTATGATTTCCTTTGTATTCATGTTGGCGACAGTTTACAGATTACGAGTCGAACAGCAAGTTGCCCCAAATAATATGGCATAATTTCCATCTGCTCTAGTTCCTAACTTCAGGATAGAACAGATACATGCAATCTAGTCCTATTAGAATATCTATCATTTCAGCTTTTGTCTTAATACTTGAGCTTACTTTCATCAGAATTCTACCAGCAGAAAACCATGCTGTCTCTTATTTTACCAACCTACTCCTTATGTCGAGTTTTTTTGGTCTCGGTCTAGGTTGTATCCTGGCTAAAAAACGTTCTCTTGGAATCCTTTTGCCGATCGGGCTTCTAAGTGTCGGTGTATTTCTAATTTTAACAAAAGGAATGGCCGTTTATGAATCGGCCGGTGTAATTTATTTCTGGCTCGATCCTCCCGAAGGTGGAGGGAGTCAAATTCGTCTACCGATATTTATCAATATCCTTTGGGCATTTCTAAGTGCAGCACTTCCTTTCATCCCACTTGGCCAACAATTAGTTACGGAGATGGACAAGCATCCTCGGCTCAAGGCGTACGGCTATGATATTGGCGGCAGTGTAGTTGGTACTATTTTATTTTCTATCGCGTCAGGATACGCAATCCCACCCTGGATTTGGCCTCCACTTTTAGCCCTTATCTATGCTGTTGTATTTTTGCCTACGGCACTCGAGCGTTTGACGCTGATTATTGCCGGAGCACTTGTAGCCTTCTCTACCACTACTTCATTTGAAGCCAGATGGAGTCCGTATTACCTGATTCAATCGTATGACCAAAAGCTCGGATTATCAGTCTGGGTAAACGGCAGATTTCATCAACAAGCGCTGGCTTTCGGAACTAAGGATCCATCAGTCAAAGGCCAGATTGATGGGCTGCAAGGAAAATTCTCTGTCCCTTACGGGATCTATCGTGAGCATCATAATGGCATGTCTCCTGAGTCAGTACTTATTCTAGGGGCAGGCACTGGAAACGATGTAAATATAGCTAGACTCAATGGTGCTAAGAAAATTACAGCTGTAGAGATCGATCCGACGATTTTAAGTTTGGGCAAAGCTAGAAACCCTGCCGGGGCATATTCTGATCCAAGAGTCAGCGCAATTGTGGATGATGCTCGTCACTATCTGGCATCCTCGAAAGAAAAATTCGATCTCATTGTTTTTGGAACTCTAGATTCCCAAACACTCCTTTCGGGAGTTGCTAATGTACGATTAGAGAATTACGTCTATACAGCAGAAGCTCTCCAAGATGCGGGAAAGTTACTTAATCCAAACGGGATGGTGGCACTCTACTATTCCGTTTATGCGCCATGGTTATACGGTAGAATATATTCAACTGTAGAAAGTGTATTTGGCGAAAGAATGCAAATTCTTTTTGCAAAAGATCGCTTCCTCTTTAATACCGTGATTATAGCGAGTAGGGATTTAACTACCCTAAAGGATGCTTCCGAGAATAAAACAAAACTTTCCGGCGGAATCCCCTCTACCGATAACTGGCCATTTCTGTATCTAGAAAAACCCATTATTGCTCCAATCTATCAATGGTTTTTCCTAGTTCTTATTCTACTGGTAGGAATTGCTTACTATATTCTTAGAAAGGTCGAACCAAAGACTGGATTACACTTAAACTTCCTCTTATTGGGAATTGGATTTACTCTTGTCCAATCAGCAGCAATCGTTCGTTTAGCACTACTTTTTGGTAGCACCTGGGTAATCAGTAGCGTTGTTTTTAGTGGGGTACTACTCACTATACTATTAGGCAACTGGCTTACGGAACGTGGTCAGATGCCTAAGCCAGCAGTCGCTTGGCTACTAGTAATTCTGGGATTAATCGGGAATGGACTATTTCCAGTAAGTGCACTAGCTGGTCTTTCTTGGTCACTAAGAGTTTTATCCTCAATTCTTTTAATTGGGATTCCAGTACTTGGTGCATCTTTCTGTTTCAGTCACTTATTTCAGAAACAAAAATCGACTGGTTACGCCTTGGGACTAAACTTAATTGGGGCTATGGCTGGTGGCATTGTTGAATACCTATCTATGATTTTAGGAGTTGCACCAATATGGTTTATTGCTTCAGGAATTTACGGTCTGGCTTGGATGAGCAGCAGATCATCTACTAAATAAGACTACTATAAAACCCAAAGATAGTAGTTTTATACTTATATTTCCAAGTGCCACCTAGGTATCGAAGACATTGATTGTAATCGATACCCTCCAAGAAGAAGCACAAAAATAACTCCAATAATTCCGGAGCGTCCTTGAAACTTATGCTGCTTCTTAAATACTTCCTTCGATCCCATTATATGAGTATCGGCATGAATTATTATTTCATTAGTGGCGTTTAATACTATGTCCTCTATTTATGGTATGACCTCTTTTAATTAGCTACCAGACTTTTAATTAATTTATTTAAAGCTTTGTTAGCTTTTTTACGCTGTTCACTCGAAGCGCTCTTTAGCAAAGCTGACACCTCTTTCTTTACATTACTACCTAATTTTTTAATATCGATACCAGAGGAAACTAATATCAATTCTGCACTAGAAGTTTCAGTAACGCTCTTAATCTCTAAATTTAACTTCTTTATCTCTTTCTTAATTTTTTTCTCGCTCTTACTGCCACTTCCGTCGATCTTTTTTAACTTAGATTTTAAAAGTTTAATTCTCTCGAGAAAATCCTTATTACGGAGGCAGTCGACAATCCCATTACTATTCATGTCAGTCTCTGCAACTCCACAACCACACTGACCTGGGGCAAGCTTCTGGTTATCAGTCGGGCATGCATCACTATTATCGCCGACACCATCTCCATCGCTATCTTGACTCTGATTAATCAGCACGACAGTGTTATTATCTCCAGTAAATGTTTCGCGACCAGCAGTAGGAAATACCAACGCCTGGACTGCAAGCTTATCCCGACGAACTAATAAGTTAATCTGAAGATCAGAGAGGTATGGGCCAATTATAGGAAAAAGTAAGCTTGAGAATGTTAATTCAGAAGCGGACACAACGGGAATTGTCAAATTAGGATCAGTTGGCTCATTGAATGGCGGCATTATAAAGCTAGAAACTTCGATTATAACAGCTAAGGCTCCAGCAGCTTGAGCATTGAGAGCTTTTGTCATTATCGAACATCCAGAGTCCGTTGAGATAACAGCAATTTTCCCTGCAACTTCTGAAACATTGGATACTGGCTGACAAATATCATACGGAGATCCTACAGAATCCTCAGCCCCAACAATTTGTGCCGTAATTCCTGCTGGAGATGTCTCTGGACTAAAAGTCGCTGGTACTAGCAATACTGGATTACCTGCGATATCGCTCGGGGCTACTATAGTAAACATGCCAGACGCAACGGACGGAGTCTGAGATTTAACCTTGAATGAAAAATTCGAGGTTGCTCCTGGTGCTATTGGTGTTGGAAAAGAGATACTTCCTACGAAACCGTCAGGACTAGTGGCAACTGCCGGTGGTGGTGCATTGTAAGAAAGAGTAGGATTAGTACCAGAATGAATAAGTCCCACTAATT
Organism: uncultured Bdellovibrionales bacterium; assembly: GCA_964650155.1. Classification (GTDB taxonomy): domain Bacteria; phylum Bdellovibrionota_C; class UBA2361; order UBA2361; family J135; genus JAWXBT01. The sequence continues at coordinate 1,756 of CAZYRE010000002.1, read as the reverse complement.
CATTCACTGGAAGGGCTGAGTGATTAGTGATAACACCTTGAAACTCAACCTCAGAACCTAGAATAATATCTGTGTCTGATGGTGTCAGCGCAATGCTAACATCAACATCAGGTGTAACTCTAACCAAATCAATATACCAACCAGCAGATCCGATAATTGAATCACTACCGATTCTAAATCGTAGTCTAATATTGCCACCAACAGGGATATTAGGTAAGCGCACCTCAACTTCGGTAAAAACAGTTTGAGTACCCGCCCAAACTTGTCTTCCGTTCAATGCGTTCGTGGAAATATTAACCGTGTGAGTATAACCACCGCTTACAAAACTACCACCTACATCTAGAATATCTTTAAAAGCCCCGCCATTGATACTGACTTCTATCACTGCTCCGTCATAGGTATTCGTTCCGGAACTAACGTCAGTGATCTCATAACGGTGGAAAAATGTCAGGGTCGCGCCAACAGGGGCGATGGCTCCAGGAAAAGAGATTACTGGGGATAAGAGTTGGACATCGCTGGCACTAGCAGGAACTGGGGCCTTCGCTGAATTCGGCGAAGTGTATGAAAACACCCCGGTAGTTGTCCAAGATCCTGTGCCCATAGGAGTAGATGAACTCCAACCAGCCGGTAAATTCGGAACAGCTACCCCATCAAAAGATTCTTCAAATTCTTGGGCATACAAAGAAATCGGAATCAGTACCCATATAAGGGTGTGTAAGAAAAATCTCATTTATTGACCCCCAGCAAAACAATTACTTATCTCGACCGGAGGTAATTTATATCAATTGCACATACTTATGCAAAACTATCAGGGAATATATGTTTCATTTAATACACCTGCAGCAGCATTTTCAGACTCAAAATGAGTGAAAGGACGGCAAATATTCTTTTTAAATAAATCTCTGGCAAATTGTAAGAGCATCGCGCTCCATACGGTGCGGCAATGGCACTAGCAATTGAAATTATCAAAAAAGCAGGTAAATAAATAAACCCAAATGTATATGAATCTGCATATGTCTTTGCCCAACCATTAATCATGTAACCCAACGTCCCTGCGACAGCTATCGGCAAACCAATCGCAGCTGATGTTCCAACCGCCTCTTTCATCCCAATATTTTTATAACTTAAATACATTACCGTAAGAAAACCTCCACCTACTGCAGCAAGTGAAGATATCGATCCAATTACGATCCCCACCGCGAATAAATCAAAAAAGGTGCTCGGTTTATGGTTAACTTTGGGCTTCCAATTCATAAACATTTGAACTGCAATAAGCGCCATGAATAAAGCAAAGAATACAGCGATGTATGTTGAGTTAACCCTTACAGCAAGACTAGTAGTTGCAAATGCACCTATTAAGATGCCTGGACCCATGCCCCATGCGATCCTCAATATAATCGTTTTTCTACTGCCGTGGGCGCGAATACTTGCCAGAGAAGAAACTATCATGCTGGCCAACGATGTCCCTAGAGCTAAATGAACAACATTATCTGAAGAGACTCCCTGATAGGCAAGGAGTGTCGCAAGCAGCGGAACTAATATCCCTCCACCTCCCACTCCAAGAAGTCCGCCCATAAACCCAACAAACGTTCCTAAAAAAACATACAGCAAGAACCACTCAAAACTAATCATAATTACTCCTTACTAATTGACCAATCCTATTATTAGAATATGATACAACCTCAAGTGAACTTGAGGTCAAGTAATAGTCAGCTAGGTAAAATATGGATATATCTGAAGTTTCAAAAATAACTGG
>CAZYRE010000001.1:50482-56650 GCA_964650155.1 uncultured Bdellovibrionales bacterium | reverse complement strand
GACACGCTCCTTTAGAGACTCGTGCTCTGCAATGATCTCCTTTGGCATTTTAGATCCGATACTGGAGAGGAAATCCTCTTGTGAAGCTACCTCCTCAATCCAGTCGGCTTTATTCAAGGAGAGAAGCTTCTCTACTGATGACTCAGAAAGTCCAAGACCAGCAAGATTTAGATCTTTTGCTTTTGGCATAAGGCCGATCGGAGTATCAATCGCAGAGGCTGAACCATTTACCCGCCCCAATACCCACTCAAGAACGCGCATATTGTCGCCAAAGCCTGGCCAGAGGAACTTGCCGTTCTCATCCTGACGGAACCAGTTTACGTGGAAGATCTTAGGAAGCTTGGCGCCGGCTTTCTTGCCGATGCTTAACCAGTGTCTGAAATAATCGCCAGCGTGATATCCGATAAATGGACGCATCGCCATCGGATCGCGAGCCAATTCACCTACGGTTCCTGCGGCTGCTGCAGTACGCTCAGAAGCCATCGTCACACCGATAAATGTTCCGTGTTGCCAATTGCGAGCTTCGTAAACAAGCGGAGCCAACTTGGCACGACGACCACCAAAGATTATTGCTGAGATAGGTACGCCACGAGGAGACTGCCATTCAGAAGAGATGGAAGGGCACTGACTAGCAGGAGTAGTAAATCTGGAATTTGGATGAGCAGCTTTTGTGCCCATCTCTGGAGTCCAGTCTTTATTAACCCAGTCTTTGGCTCTCTTAGGTGTGTTTGGCAAGCCTTCCCACCAAGGAGTCAACGTATCAAGATCGAGAGCTGTATTAGTGAATATTGTATTACCACCACGGATAGTTGCCATCGCGTTTGGATTGGTCTTATCTGAAGTTCCTGGGGCAACACCGAAGAATCCAGCTTCTGGATTAATTGCGTAAAGCTGGCCATCCTCGCCGAAATTTAACCATGCGATATCATCACCAACCGTCTCTACTTTCCAACCAGCTTCAGTGTAAGCCTGTGGTGGAACAAGCATAGCCAAGTTTGTCTTGCCGCAAGCAGATGGGAACGCAGCACAAACGTACTTCTTTTCGCCTTTAGGATTAGTAATTCCCAGGATAAGCATATGCTCAGCCATCCAGCCCTCTTTACGAGCAAGAACGGATGCAATTCTAAGCGCAAAGCACTTCTTTCCTTGAAGAGCATTTCCCCCGTAATTGGAGTTAAAGCTAATAATTGAATTGTCCTCCGGGAAGTGACAAATAAATCTTTCGTCTGGATTTAGTTGCCCAACAGAGTGAATACCTCGAACAAAATTATTAGTCTTAGAATCAAGATTTTTTAGAGCCGTGTTGCCGATACGAGCCATGATTCTCATGTTCACTACTACGTAAGGAGAATCAGTTAACTCAAATCCGACCTTAGAAAACGGAGATCCATCTGGACCCATTAAGTACGGAACCACATACATGGTCCGGCCCTTCATGCAGCCCGCCATGAGCTTTTCTAGTTTGGCATACATCTCTTTAGGATCGGCCCAGTTGTTTAGTGGACCTGCATCATCTTTAGAACGGGAGCAGATAAAAGTTTTCTCTTCTACACGCGCCACGTCATTTTGGTGGGATACACACCAGAAACTATTCGGGTAAGCCTTTTCATTTAATTTGATGAATGTGCCGTCCTTAACAAGGGAATCGCACAGACGTTTATTTTCTTCCTCTGAGCCATCTATCCAGACAATCTTTTCAGGTTGGAGGCGGTTAGCGACTTCAGCGACCCAGTTCTTCACGTTCTCGTTGGAGCATTCCATGAGGTTCTGACCTAAGATATGTAAGCTAGTGAATCCAGTCTAAACAAACACCGTTTGTTTAGATGCCGGCATGTTCGAATTGAGCCAACCATATATGTAGTACTGCATTAACACAATTAGGCTGATAAGATATTGAAATTACTTAACAAGTAGTGCCTGCGTGCAAATAAGTACTGAATCAAAACTAATCACCGCTAGAGGAATTACCAAGTTCGGAGATCACGCCTGGGATCTAGCTATTCCCATAATGTTAGCCAGAATATTTCCGGGGTCACTCACTGAGGTGGCAGCGTATCTTTTGATTAACACAGCTGCAACCGTACTACTCATTCCAAAACTCTCTCGTTGGTTTAACAATCAAAATCGCCTGATAAATTTAAACTTCTACATACTCTCTCAAACTGTCGGGGTATCTGTAACTCTTTTGCTTCTTTACCTTCCGGATAAAGATTCCTCTATTCTATTTCTCCCTTTAATAATTTTTGCTGGAGTAATTACAAAAGTTGGGGCGTCTCTTTCAGATCTCTCACTGTATATTGACTGGATCCCTTCAATTTTCAGAGCGCAGGAGCTACCGAATATTAACAGTAGAATTAGGAGGATCGATCTACTAATGGAGGTACTTGCTCCAGCGATTACTGGTTTTGTACTACTTTTAGATTGGGGATTTGAGCTAGTTGCATTAGCCAATATTTTAACATTCATAGTTGAGTACAGATTACTTAGAATAGTTTACCGAAAATTTGATAAAATTTTAAATAAACAAGACCTGCATAAGACAACTGAAAATTCTCAAAAAGTAGGAATACATGGGTTTAAAGCATTAGCCGCTCAGTACGCATTTCCGGTGATCTTGGCTAACGCCTGTCTCTGGTTCACAGTACTGACTCCTCATGGAGCATTACTAACGGCGTACCTTAAGGACACATCTCATATTACTGAAAATTATCTAGGTATTTTTAGAGCCTCCGGTGCTCTGATCGGAATTTTACCGACATTCTACTACGGATACTTCAGGCAGAGAATTGGAGCTTTAAAATTCGCCACCTTCTCTATAACTTTTCAATTAATTTGGCTGATTCTTGCATTGCTAACCTTACCAAATGACGCCACGCCATGGATTGCTTTAGCTGCAATCATAATTTCCAGGGTAGGACTTTACGGATTTGTTTTGGCTGAATTAGAGATCCGTCAGACTACCGTACCTGAGTCGATCCGTTTAGAAGTAAGCGGAGCAGCTTCGGCGATAAAACACTCTGCAAATTTGGCTCTATATATTTCAGCAGTAATCTGGTCGGACCCAAAGCAATTTATGATTCTAGCAACTGCAACGGTAATTGTTATCGGTATCGGCACGATGCTTACTTGGGGCAGGTTAATCTACAAACCAAAAGCTATTTAGTAACGCATCCGCCGCGATGAACGACTATCGAACCGCTGACCTTGGAATGACATTCAGAAGAGAACGTCTCTAAATTTCCAAAAAAATCAATTCCACAAACTGGTTTATATACAGTGACGCAGAGCTGCGGGCAGAATATCGAATCTATCGGCAAGGCTCCCATAGCAGAGGCTTCGCAGGAATTTCCGAATAGAGCTACATCGCCATTTGGTAGCTTTCCACAGGTAGGTTCAAAAAGAGCGAAACATATTGTGGGAACGTCACTAGACTGTGACGTAACCTTCTCTACAGAACGGCGCTCTAGACAGCGGTGATATACTGCTCTCTTTTTTGAACAAACGTTACCTTTTGGATCTACATCGCAAGCAGATTTGACCCTAGATTTTAGGTTAGGACAATTTTTCGGAGCTGCACTCACGCCAAGTGGTAGGAAGAGAGAAACCGAAAGTAGGGCTTTGGTTACAAGTTTCATATCGCGCATCCTTATATCATATTGTCCTGTTTTAGTGCCAAGGTGTTACATTTAAAGGATATTTTGTTGCTATAGAGCGCATAAATTATTGACGATAGTAAGTTAACGGAAAAGCTAAGGTTTCAATAGGTTATGAGTAACAGTGAACAGCAAAAAGCTGCGCTTGGTGCAGTCTTAGTTATAGCTATCCTCCTTTTAATAGCAGCGCCTGGCTCAGGTCCAATAGGTGGAGGTGGTGTTCCCTCATGTACAGCAAATGACATCGCAGGAACAGTATTTCGAGATTATGACTACGACGGACAAAAAAGCACCACTGAATTAGGTCAAGGAAATTTATCAGTAAGTGCTTACGATATTTCCGGAAATTTAGCTGCCACCACTAGCACAGATTCATCAGGTAACTTTTTATTCACACTTCCGGTGGGTTCCTATCGAATCGAAGTAGATACTTTACCAGCGTATTTGCAACCAGGAGTACACGGATCTGATTCTTTAACTACGGTAAGTACTACAAACACGGGAAACTGTTCAGTTAACGTAGCCGTATCGAATCCCGCATTGTACTGTGATGCTGACCCAGAACTCGTAACACCAGCCTATATATCAGGAAATCCTCTTCTCGGTGGAACCGCTGCCTCTGTAAAAAGTCTAGTTAGTTATCCGTATGATGCTACAGGCGAATCGGCAGATCCTTCTTACGTACCGCCCCACATCTTAGCTGTTCAAAGCCAAACTGGTACGGTTTGGGGTGTTGCTTATCAAAGGTCCAGTAAGAAGATCTTTTCTGCTGCCATGGTTAAGCGTCATGCTGGTCTTGGACCGCTAAGTACTGGTGGACTTTATGTGACTGATTATTCTAATCCAGGTTCTCCTATAACAACACCATTTGTAGATCTAAAAACTATCGGAATTAACACAGGAACAGATCCAAGATTACCAGCCGATCTTCCAGCAAATGCTGGGGATCCAAGTCCTGATCCTCGAATATTTCGTAGCATTGCGAAGATGGCTGTTGGCGACATCGAAATGTCAGAAGATGAAAAGACTCTTTGGTTAATGAACCTCGCGGATAGAAAGCTATACTCAATATTTCTAGATTTACCTGCGGTAGTACCAACAGCAGCAGAGGTAACAAGCTACCAAGTTCCCAATCCTGGATGTCCAGATGGCGAGTACAGACCATGGGGCGTAAAAGTTTATGATGGCACAGTGTATGTTGGCGTGACCTGTTCTGCAGAACTATCGAAAGATCCGGCACAACTTCATGCTTACGTACTCAAACTTCAGGGCAATTCATTCGTGACTACTTTTGATTTTCCACTGGATTACACCAAAGGATACGCCATTACTCCGGGCCTTAACCCTGTACCCGATGCTGGATATCTATGGCGGCCTTGGGTTACGCGATTAACTGAGATATCACCTACTTTTGATAATGGTAGCTTTATTGAATTCCCGCAAGCTATTCTATCAGGATTAGAATTTGATTTTCGCGGCAATATAATCTTGGGATTCATGGATCGAACAGGAAACTCCTTTGGTCCATTTAACCAGCTTTTTGGGACATTTTCATCGGTCTTCATCTCAGGTGCTCCAAGCGCAGGAGATCTCTTATTGGGCTGCAACATGGGCGATGGAACTTTCGTTCTTGAGAATAATGCCGCCTGCCCATTGGGTCCGAACGCTTCCCCTGGCGCAGGTAATGGAGAGGGTCCTGGCGGAGGAGAATTCTTTTATAACGAAAGGCTTCCTGGTGTACATCAAGAAACCGCTTTAGGAGCCGTGACTTACAAACCAGGCGCAGAAGAGGTAATTGCTCAAGCCTTTGATGTATTTCAATTTGAGGATAATGGAAGCGCAACTTACAGCCTAAACGATGGAGATGTATTAAATGAATATCAGATCTATCAATTAGATTTTAGTAATCCTGCAGGAATTTTTGGAAAATCTATCGGCATAGGTGACGTTGAAATTCTCTGCGATCCAGCACCACAAGAGATTGGGAACTTTGTCTGGTTTGATGCTGATGCTGATGGTTCTCAAGATGCAAATGAAATCGGAATACCTGGTGTTACCGTTAGTTTATACAATCAAGCTAACACGCTGGTAGCTCAAACTGTAACGGACTCAAAAGGTGAGTACTATTTTGATTCTGCGGACGGCATTCTACCATCATCAGATTATTCAATTAGACTTGATAATCCTGCGGACTACACCGGTTCAGGACCACTAAGCGGGCTTTCGCTATCCACCGCAAATGCAGACCAAGATCAACGGGATTCTGATGGCACATTGAGTGGAGGTTTTGCTGTCACTTCTATTACTACAGGGCCCGCTGGATATAACAATCACACCTTTGATTTTGGATTTTTTACAACTCCAGTATGCGTTCCTACAGAAGAGATCTGTGATGACATAGATAACGATTGCGATGGCCTCATAGATGAGGAAGCCGAATGCACGCAATCTTCTCCTTCACCATCACCAAGCATTACTCCATCACCTTCCCCAACCCCTGATTGCGAAGAGGTTT
>CAZYRE010000001.1:38818-50382 GCA_964650155.1 uncultured Bdellovibrionales bacterium | reverse complement strand
CCATCACCAAGCATTACTCCATCACCTTCCCCAACCCCTGATTGCGAAGAGGTTTCATTTGCCGCGCAGATTAAGCAGGTAGATGGTAATTCAGTAGCTCTTTACCTTTACGCTCAACAAATGGTTGGTGAAGTACAAAAGAGTAACCCTAGCGCTCTCGGAAAGGCTCAGAAGTTATTGGCTCAAGTTAACGCTATACATATTGAGATGTGGAAAATTGCCAACCTAGAGTTGCCACACACCACGCTGGTATGCACAACCGCATCTACATGTCCAAGCTACAACATCTCTGCGACTGTCTCTAAGACAAATACGTTAACAAAGAAGATGTTTAAACTTCTGAAGAAGATGAAGAAAAATGCAAACACTAAACATTCAACAACGATTATTAAAGCAGCAACAAAAGTCCTGGAGAACACCAAGGCAACTCTAAGCGTATTCCCAACTCAGGTAGTGAACTGCTGATTAATTCACTTTGGCTTTTAACTCAGGTGTCAATTTATCTTTAAATTCCGAGTAAACCTTCTTTAATTTGGGAGCTATCACTAAAGAGCAATACGGTTTGGCTTTATTCTGATTGTAATAATTCTGATGATAATCCTCAGCACGATAGAATTCTTGAAGTGGGGAGATTTCTGTTACAATCGGATCCGCCCACACTTGCTCTGACTGAATCTTTTTTAACACAGCCTGAGCATCCACCTTTTGCTCTTCCGAATTATAAAAAATAACTGACCGATACTGGGTGCCTACATCTGCGCCTTGCCTATCTTTAGTTGTAGGATCATGAGCATGAAAGAAAATAGTTAATATGTCCTGATAAGAAATTATTTTGGGATCAAACTCCAGATGTATAACTTCAGCATAACCAGAAGATCCTGTGGAAACTCTCTCATATGTTGGATTTGGGATTTTCCCACCAGCATAACCAGATTCAATTTTAGTAATACCGCTGAACCCCTGAAATACGGCTTCTATACACCAGAAGCACCCACCACCTAGAACCGCTGAGTTTGAAGATCTGACATCAGACATTGTTTTTACCGGAGAAAGTAAGAATACCCCTAAAATTGTAAGTATACATATTAAAGGGGTCGTTATTAAATAAGTTTTACTATTCATCTGTAAAAGTAGACGACCCTAACCGAAAATTATTCAGGTCAATAGATGTGGATAGAGGGCTATCTTACTAGTATCGACTCTGCTTTTCTAGCAACTTGCTCTATCTGTGTTTGATTATCTAAGAACCATTTGTAAGTTACTTCCAATCCATAGGAGAGCATCACATTAGCAGTAAAGCCGATCTCCTGCTTTGCTCTAGTCACATCCAGACACCTTCTAGGTTGTCCATTAGGTTTTGTAGTATCCCAAACTATCTCGCCTGAGTATCCGACTACCTTTTTAATAGTCTCAGCAAGTTGCTTCATGGTGATTTCCCGTCCTGTCCCAATATTCATTGGCTCAGTTGAATCATATTTCTCTGTGGCTAAGCGCACTGCAACAGCGCCATCCTCGACGAACAGAAACTCTCGGCTAGCAGATCCATCACCCCACAATGTTACAGAGCTTTGCCCCTGTTCTTTAGCATTGTGAAATTTTCTAAGCATTGCTGGAATAACATGAGAACTTTCAAGGTCGAAATTATCAGCGGGCCCATACATATTAACCATAAGCAAGTTAATACCGGAAAAGCCAAACTCTCGTTTGTATGAATCAAGCTGCACCATCAACATTTTTTTTGCTAAGCCATATGGCGCGTTTGTTTCTTCGGGATAGCCGTTCCATATGTCATCTTCTTTAAATGGAACTGGTGTAAATTTTGGATAGGAACATATCGTTCCAATGTTAACGAATTTTTTTATTCCCAACTTTCTTGCTTCATCAACAAGTTGAACACCCATCATTAAATTATCGTAGAAAAATGTACCTGGTGATTTTTGATTGGCACCGATGCCACCAACTCTTGCAGCTAAATGAATTATTGTATCTGCTGGCTTTTCATTGAGGAGATCTCTAACAGCTTGAATGTCTCTTAAATCATACTCAGAAGAGCGAAAGGTATAAAGGTTCTTTAGCCCAACATAGTTTTTCTGTAATTCTTTAACGACATGTTGCCCTAGGAAGCCATGAGCGCCGGTGACAAGAATATTCCCAACCATGCAAAAACCTCTCTGTTAAGTGCCGCCCCAATTAGATCCTGAACCACCAGTTTTAAGATGCCCCGCACAAGACTGAGGACGCATGAAAGGAAGACAGACTTAAATCAATATTTCTAGGTGGTTAGCTCGTCAAATCATTACCTAGGCGCAAGAAATCTCTCTGCATTGAGGGATTGTGGGTTCTTATGAAATCTGGCCTTAGGTAGCCTGATTTCTCTGCAACATAGGCTCCAATAAGGGCCGAGATGGGATCGCGATCTTTGGGGGAATTCTCGCCTGATACTTTTAAAAAGCCCTTCCGTGAACATGCCAACATTAGCGGCAAACTAAAAGTTCTTAATTCCGCAAATCTATTTATGACTTCCCAGGAAACATTAGGATCAGAAGATAAAAACGCACCCATCCCGGGATCAAGAATTATTTGATCCTCTTTCACTCCAGAGGAAAGCGCCACTTCAATTCTTTCTTTAAAAAATTTAAAGATTAGTTCCATCACATTACTTGGAGTGATTGAATTTTTACTAAGGTGGGTAAAGTCATGAGCTTTATTCATCGGACTATACATAAGAATAATTTTTACAGGGTTTGCGGCGATGACTTTAAACATCCCTGGATCCGAACCGGCGGTAACATCATTAATTATTTTCGCACCACTATTAATCGACCACTCAGCAACTTCAGCTCTATATGTATCAACAGAAATCGGCATTTCATTTGTAAGTGCGGGTACAATTCGCTCTAACCTGAGCAGCTCTTCTTGCAAACCGATAGGCCTTGAATTTGGACCCGTGGACTGGGCTCCAATATCGATAATGTCAGCGCCCGAAGAGTAAAGCGCCCTGGCTTTTGCGATTGCAACTTCAGGAGATTCATATTCTCCGCCATCTGAAAAGCTATCAGGAGTTACATTTAATATTCCTACAAGCTTAATGCTCACTACTCAGACCCAAGCACCTGCTCAAAGATTGAATTCAAGCTCTCAGACGATATATCTCTTACAATTCGTCCATTAATAAAAATGGTTGGGGTGCCGGTTAATCCTAAAGCATCGCCTTCCTGTATATCAGATGAGATCTTATTTTTAGTTTCCTCTGAAGCCAAACAGGTTTCAGTTACTTTCTCATCAAGATTGAGCTCTTTTATGCCTGCTTCCATCTTCTTTTTTAAAGCATCACCTTCTAACTCTGAAGACTTAATGCCTGTATCAAAAAGATATTCATTCATCTCCCAGAACTTACCTTGAGCACCTGCGCACCTAGAAAGATAAGCAGCATAACAAGCATGCTCATGGATTGGATTGGTTAGTGCGGGGTTACATGCCATATCAAGTGGATAATTTTTGAAAGTATAATGCACACGCCCTTCGTATTTCTTAAGTAGCTCGGAAAGCACTAATGATAAAGCCTGGCAGGCTGGACATTCATAATCAGCAAACTCAACTAGCTTGAGTGGAGCATCTAGAGGTCCTTGAGAGTAATCCTGAGTTGGGGATGGCGATGTGTCCAATCGAATATCTTTAACAGGTTCCTTGCTCCATTCAGGCTCAGCTGTGAATGTAGCTAAAAATCTAATACTTAGAGTATCTCTTAGAGAATAGACGCCAACTCCTGCTGTTAGAATAAAAATCGCCAACAGTCGAAGGACAGGCCCTCTTGCTCGAGCTTTAGTACTTATCCCTTCAAAGATAAATCCTAGGAGGGTAAAGAAACCATCCCGCACTCCGCCCAGATAACCTTTCCCCTTTGGACGACACCAGTATACAAGGCCTAAATTCAAGGCATTAGTGGCATAGACCCCCAAACACACAGGACAGAGAACTCCAATTTCAAATTTTGAAATATAAAAAAGGCCGAGCGAAGCAATTATTCCAACTAAGGAGAAGAATGAGGACACTTCGAAGATCTCTTCGTCATAAAATCGATCCCGATCTGAAAACAAAATTGAGAATCCTAAAACTATTGAGTAAAACCAAGCGCCCCAGGCTGCCACTGGGATCCCGAACCACTGAGACCAACTACTTTCATTAACAGCCTTACAGTTAAACTGTGCGTTGATATTACAGAAGGAACTTTTAGGATCTACACCCAACTGATTTGCCACATAGAGCATAGAATACTCATTGAGGGCGAGGACGGATAAAACCAATCCTAATATTCCAATTACAAAAGAACCACTTATTAGCGTACGTGTCCTATTCACTCTCGATCCTTTAATTTTGCAACTATCGCTTGTGTATCTGAATATACAATTTTAAACCCATTGCCTTCGATGTCACACTTAAGAGGTGATTTTGAAGCTAACAAAAAATACTCTGCTCCAAGCTTTTCTGCAAAGGTCATCCAATTGCTGCCTGATCTCATAGAATCGAGATACTCTCTATAGAACGGCTCTCCTAGCATGGTATTTCGATCGTCAATAACTCCCCGTACGCGGCCTTTTCCTTCGTGTGCGATAAAACCACCCCAGTCGGGGGAGGATAAAACGATAGCTGGGTCTTCTAATGTCCCAACACTTCGAAGAAATTCTAGAGCTTTGTACGGATACTTTTTGTGTCCTGGACCAAAGTCACCTTCATAAAGAACAACCTTATTATTAAATAGCCCCCAGCAAAACAACGCCGAAATAATTACCAAGGTAAATAACGCTGAAAATTTCTGACGAGACTCAATTCTACTGCAAGCATTCTTAACCATTGCGAAGGAATGATATGCTGAAAATATCCTAGCCGCTCCAAGCGCCACCAAAGACTCAGCCATAAGTGGTGCGTACACCATTGTTGAATACGGAAAGAATCTGACAGCTTTAAGGCTAAACTGTGTAAACACTAAGAAGAGCAGTGCTTCACCAGCACCCCAACGGGGCCTTGAACCTAAACCTAAACATACTCCTAAGTAAGTCAGAAAACTAAGAAATAAGGTTCCTGCTAATTCATCAAAATTAGGACTCAACCACTCTTCATTTAAATTCATAAAGAAAGTGCTTTGGCCTAAACTAAATATACTTTTATGAAGCTCAAATCCGTACGGATTAATCATTGTAGATAAACAGCTGGCCAAAAAGAAAATAACTCCAGGACGCAATTCTCTCCAAATTTCATTTGCATTTAGTGTTTCTGAACTACCGGCAAGAAATCGATCGATGAAACGGCCAAGCAATACACATCCCAAAACTATTAAACCTAAAACAAAAGAGGGGTGCAGATTGCTCCATAGAATAAAGACTAGAAGCAAGCCCCAAGGTGGCCGTTTAAGATCTGTTCGATACCAATTAAGCGCGGACAAAAGCGTCACTGCAAACAGAGGAAACCCAAAAACGACGGGACGCAAAATAAAATGTATCTGTGATAATTTAAAAGCGAAGAAAACGCCGATTACTGCGCCAAGCCAAGAACCAGATAGTTTTTTTACGCCTGGCAAAAAAATTACAAAATAAGTAGCAAGATATAGTGCACCAAGAAAATTATAAAGTAACGGCCAGCCGCCTTGCTTAAACAACGAAAAAAGAAGCGCGTCACTCAACCACTGATCTGAAACCCAGGGGCGTGGTTCGGGAGAGCTAAGAAATGGATCTATTTGGGGGATCTCTGAATGCTCTAGGATATATCTGCCAGTCTCAAGATGCCACCCTACTCCGGGGTCGTTTGCGAAATCATCAAACTGATACAGATAAAGAGAACAGAATCCGATCACAACGATAAGATGAGTAACAGAAAATATGCGTCGTAGTGACAGAATAATATTCATGGTTAAGGTCGAACGAGAGGATTGTTAACTACCCTCTCCAAGCCTTAATCTTCTCAGCTACGGCAGCAGGCGTAAACCCGAATTTTTCTGCCAAAACATTGCCTGGAGCAGAGGCCCCATAACGATCCATACCTATCGCCAAGCCATCTTTGCCAACGATACGTTCCCAACCAGCAGTAACTCCCGCTTCAATCGATACGACCTTCGACCCTGATGGGATAACAGATTCCTGATAAGATTTATCTTGCTCAAAAAAGAGCTCCCAGCATGGCAGCGAAACTACTCTACAATTGATATTAGAAGACTTGAGAATATCAGCGGTAGCCTGAGCCAAGCTAACTTCAGATCCAGTAGCCACTATCGTTAAATCGGTACTCTCCTTCCCGCTAACAACGTATCCACCCTTGAGTACATGCTCGGCGGTAAATGAGGAATCTCGCTTTAAAGGCTCAACTGCTTGTCGAGTAAACAGCAAGACGCTCGGAGAGGATTTTTTCTCTATAGCTGCGCCGTAACATAGCGCGGTTTCAATTCCATCAGCAGGACGGAAAACACAAAGATTAGGAATTAACCTTAAGCTCATTATCTGCTCAATAGGCTCATGGGTAGGACCATCTTCTCCAACCCAAAAGCTATCATGAGTAAATATAAAAAGGCTTTGGATATGAGAGAGCGCGGCCAACCTTATCGGTGGTCGCATATAATCTGCAAATACTAAAAAGGTAGAGGTATAAGGAATAAACGCCTGAGAATACGCGAGTCCATTTGCGATAGATCCCATCGCATGCTCACGGATACCGAATCGTAAGTTCTTCCCTTTAAAATCAAACCGAGTCACATCAGTACTATCTTTAATAAGGGTAAGACATGAAGGCTCGAGATCAGCAGAACCTCCGATTAAAGATGGCACCTCCTTAGATAAAAACTGAAGAACTTCACCGGAAATATTCCGAGTTGCGGCTTTCTTTTGTAGAGAAGCACCAACATCGGCAAGTTTGGCCATTAGATTCTTGGAAGTCTTCCTGGAAAGGTGAGACTCCAAAGATTCGACATCATTCTTTGCAGACCAGGTACGGTACTCCTTCTGCCAGCGATCATATTCAGCAACTTTTTCCGCCATAAGTTGGCAACAGAATTGACCTACCTCTTCAGGGATAAAAAAATCAGGGGATTCTGGCCAGCCAAGCGCTCTCTTCGTCAATTTAACTTCATCAGCTCCAAGGGGAGATCCATGTGATTCAGCAGTATTAGCCTTGTTAGGACTACCCTTAGCGATCGTAGTTCTAGCGATAATGAGGCTCGGCTTATTATTCTCCCATTTTGATGCCTCAATAGCTCTATTTACCTCTTCAAAGTCATGTCCATCCACAGATTGAACTGACCAACCCATAGCTTCAAATTTTGCGCCTACATCTTCTGTAAAGCAGACATCGGTTGAACCACCGATTGAGATATCGTTGTCATCGTATACATAAGTAACATTAGAGAGCCCAAGATGACCGGCCAAGGAGGCAGCTTCCATGGCTACACCCTCCATTAGATCCCCGTCACTAACTATTCCGTAAACTCTATATCCAAAAAGATTGGGGGAGTATTTTGCTGACAAAGACCTTCCAGCCAATGCCATTCCAACACCGTTAGCAAATCCTTGCCCCAGCGGCCCTGTAGTAGTCTCAACACCTGGTGTTAATCCAAATTCAGGATGGCCAGGAGTTTTGCTATCCCACTGCCTAAATTTCTGCAGCTCACTCATCGGTAAATCATAACCAAAAAGATGAAGCAGTGAGTAAAGCAACATTGAGCCATGCCCTGCGGAGAGTACGAATCTATCTCGCCCAGTCCAGTTTGGATCTTTTGGATTAAATCTTAAGTGATAAGCCCAGAGCACAGCCGCTAAATCAGCTGTTCCCATCGGCATTCCGGGGTGACCTGATTTTGCTTTTTCAACACCATCAACAGAGAGAAATCTAATTGTATTAGCTAGCGCTCTAAGTCGTTCGGTGTTCATATCTCTTTTCCAAATCTGACATTTTATCTTCAAGTTCAGGTATCACGGTGACAGAAGAGCGGTCAAATTACACCTACTAAACTGAAAGGTAGCAATACTTAGTAATTAGCTGGTAAGCCAATTCCCATTAGAGTTCCCCTTATTGGTAACTCCTTTGGTAAAAGCCCCGAATACCTTAGGAAAATAGCAGGTACCATTAATAGCAATAGATTTAAGCCCCTTTGGCATATGAATTGCTCGTACAGGCATGTGGTTTGAGCCTTGTAGGGTTTTATAGGCTCGTTGGGGGTTTCATTATGCGGTTTACTTTGCTCTTGGGTACAGGGTTACTCTGCTTTTCTCAATGCGCCTTTTCTCTTACTGAAGTTGCTAGATTAGAAACTGAGATTCCAAGCGCCTCTAGCTTTACAATCTCGGGTACATTTCCAATCACACCAGGAAGCTTTACTAAAGCCCAGCGCGACTCTGGACAATCTCCGTACAGCATTCAAGTTGGCAGCACCGTAATCCCAGCGCAAGTAAACGAAGTCAGTTATGATTCTGAGCGCAAAGCAGACGTGGTCGAAATCGTAGCCACCGTTCCAAGTATTGGCGCAGTTGGTAGTAGAGTACAATACAGTGTGGTTGATCAAGCAAATCAGCAACCAGCTTTTCCACAAAATGCCACCATCAATTCTATTATTGTTCAAGGGCCTGCTTCTATACCTCAATCCATCAAATCTTTGGTGAATGGCCCAAACAAGGTGACACTAGTATACGAAGATGTCTTCGGTAACATGATTGAAACTGACATTTTAAGTGGGCCGGCCAAGGTTTTTGCCTTCGGAAATGAAGATATTGATGGCCGAACATATAACAGAATAGTGCCTCCTCCTGGGATGGTAGTTGGACCACCATCTGGCGCGTTACCAAACTACGGAGGTGTTGCAGCATATTTCAAAGCTAGTCGGGATGAAGTCTTACAATTAGACCTTAGATTAGATAATTCCGGGGCAGGGTTAGGTGCAAACAACCAGGCACAACATGACTTCTATTTAAAATCTATAATGCTAAAAGTACCTGTTGGATATTCCGTAACTAGTTTTCTAGCAGATCCAAATTTTCATCCCACTCCTGATCAGCAAGGCGGATACAATGTATATTATCTTGCTAAGCCACGTCTGGATGGAAAACCATTTTTATTTCGATCCTTCAGAGAGATAATTAGAACTCTGGCCATTCATCCAAGCAACCAAACGGCCCAAACTAAAGCACTCAGCTTACTAAAACTAGAAGGGTTGGCTTTTGCTGTTAAGGGAGCAAATCTAAATTCATTTTTTGAATTTGGACTTGGTGCCGGACTCGGAGGTTTCAGTGCTACTGGTTTTGTAATCCCAGATGTTAGTTACGCAACGGGCGGACTAGGTGGAATGCGAAACTATTTTACTAGCGAACTGAATAAAAGCGTAACTAGATGGACACAGGGCACATGCATACCCAACTCATCAGGAGTATGTGGATTTCCTTATAACGATGACTCACTTGGCCTTGCTAATATGGTGAAAGGTGGTCTTTACGGTGGAGTAACTGGTGGCTGGGAAATTTATGCTCTAGCTGGTGCGACTGTAGCGGCATCAGCTTCAAGGGAAGGCGCTCTTGAATTCCTTGCTAGTCATATGATGATGGATAACAGACAACCTGTATTTTATGATCAAAACGGTGAACAACCTCGTCCAGCCGATTATCTACAACCAGCTACATGTGCACCATTCGTAGCAAAGGTAGATTTCTTTAACGGTCCAGTTACAACCGGCACAAGCGGCGCAACACTGGGCATCGCCTCCGCTCCACAGTTTCAGAAAAATTATGTTCTAAGTAACGGACTTGAGTCTGCAGAAGATACTAAATTTAAACAGTATCAAGCTATTGATTTTCAACATTGGATTAGGTGGTTAAGAAATCCGTTGGCGCTTACTTGGATAACTAATCGTAGTTTAGCAAAAGACGCTTTAATGACAGCTAGGGCGCTGAATGAGTTTCAGCACCGCGCTGTACCATTTGAATGCTCTGGTAACTCCATCCATTGGGGTCAAGGATATATTTATACTCCTACTGCTGGTACAGGACACGCAGCTTTTGGTCGAAACTTTGCCTGGGGTACACTTGGTAGCGCAGCAGGTATGGCGGTTGATGGTGACGTAGTAAGTCGTTCAAAAAGTGATAACTGGGTCAACCACGTAGCTAATGTTGTAGATACTGCGATGATTGACTGCCTTGGAGTATTCTTCGTAAACGTTAATAAACTTACGAACAATACCGCCAGAGCTCTACAATCTTGGGAGCAGGATTACTCAATCAATGCTCTAAGAGCGGTACTTGTTCGAATGGCTAAGAATCATCTACCAACTGCAGCCACAAAGATCCGTCGAGTTCTTAAAAAATCTAATATGTACCTACTCGATGTTAGCTCTGCTTGGAATAGAAATTGGAAAGATTCGACAAAAGCAATCGTAGTTTCCGCCCTTGATAATCCGGCCACTCCAAATATAAATGAATCTCATACTATTTGGTGCAACAGAGATCAGGTGCCTGCTCAGTATCAGTCATACATCTGGAATAATGGTGTAAATGGCGGATGGTGGATGCTGAATTCCGCATATGCTCACCTTCAATCAGGATATCCAGAGTATCTCTTGGCTGCAAAAGAAAACGCAACCAAGTACTCATCTTCACAAGCCACGTTACAGGGGCGACTAACTTCTAAGCAGAGTCCATACGATGTTAACTTACTAAACTCTAGCTCTAATGCGGAATTACTCGCCTGCATACAGCAAGGTCTTTGCGTAGAACCGTAAAGATAGCTTCTACATCAAGACATAATAATTTTTTAAGTAACATTTAGACTTAATGTATACATAACCCCAAAGTAGCTGATTGCTACGTGGTTTTATATTCATTAGGGGTAACATGGTTAGGTTTAATTGTTTAATCGTATTTGCTTGTCTTTTTTCATTAAATTCCACAGTTTTTGCTGAAACAAAATCTCCAAAAACTGCTGAAGCTAAGATTTCAAAAACATATCTACTTAGCTTAATTAATCAACTTAGTACGAAGGTTGCACAAGTTGGCGCAACTGGAGCCACTGGCCCAAAAGGCGACACTGGAGCAACAGGCCCACAAGGTCCTATGGGGCCAATGGGTCTTACTGGCGCACAAGGACCTCAAGGTGTCGCAGGACCAGCTGGAGCAACAGGTCCTCAAGGCCCTGCCGGTTTTACATTTTGGGATCCACCAATCGAAATGACTTTTAACGAGACTAGCTCCGCCAAACAGTGCGTTACCGTTGATCTCGGCAATCACTGCGCTGACAATGATGGATGTACGATTACTGTAGTCACAACATTAAAAAAGGATGTTAGTGTTTTTAATGACGATTCTACCAAAGTTGCAAGAATTCATATGGCCATAGAAGGTGGATTATCGACGAATGGCGCAACTGGGCGACATGGAAGTATGCAAGTATTTACACTCTCAGATAATCCGGCATTTTCTAGTGCAGGCAAGATCTCTTCTTTTGAGTTTAGACTTGGAAACGATCCACTAAACCAACAGAGTCTATTGGGCCACGGAGGAGGTTTTGGAAGTAGCCAAGCTTTTGCAACAGTAAACCTACCT
>CAZYRE010000001.1:18578-38718 GCA_964650155.1 uncultured Bdellovibrionales bacterium | reverse complement strand
AGGAACTTCTTCACTTCTCCAGCGAACCATTCTGGATGCTCAATCATCGGAGCGTGGCCACAGTTCTTAATTGTTACCAACTGACTATTCGGAATATTCTTATGGAAAGTTTCGGCCACATCCATTGTGGTAACTTGATCGTTCTCTCCCCAAAGAAGGAGTGTTGGAACTTTGATCTGTTTTAAATAATCAAGCAGGTAATCTTTCTTGGCGCTTCGTGCGGCGCTGATTATATTTAGCACATTTCGCTTCTCACGAATTACATCGTAAATAGCGTTTACTGCAGCATCTGTTGTAAATTTAGGATCGTAAAATACCCGCGTCATATGTTCACGGATAAATCTCTGATCGGGACGAATAGGTAAAGAATCTACGGAGTGCTCATACAATCCGGAGGTACCGGTCAGTATCATGCAATCTACTGCGGATGGATCTGCAAGGTACATCCGAAGGGCAACGTGACCGCCCATGGAATTTCCACAAAGAATAACAGGATCTAATTTTCGCTTCTTTGCAAAGTACCAGGTGTATGCGGCCAACGACTTAACTCGCACATCATTTCGCGGAGAAGAAAGCAAAGGAAACTGAAGAGCTATCGGTTTTGTATACTGCTTAAAGAGAGGGAAGATATCATCCCAATTAGAAAGTGCGCCAAAGAGTCCATGAAGCAGGATCATCTCAGGACCAGTGCCACCATCCTCAACTGTCGTGAAATTTGGCTCTACTCGATCTTTCAGCCAGTGCGGAACCTGGGTGTCGAGTCGAGCCACTAATTTTTCAGTCTCTTTGAATAAATCAGCCACTAACAGCCTTATATGACTAGAGATCTACCTCAAGTCGATGAGCGTTCTCCTGAATTAGCCGATATCTAGCAGAAGCATCACGCCCTAACAAATCAGATAATATTGATTCCGCGGCTTTGGCCTCCCCCGGTTTTACCTGAAGAAGAGTTCGTCCCCGAGGATTCATAGTCGTTGACCAAAGAGTTGCCGGGTTCATTTCACCCAGACCTTTAAACCGGGTTATTATCGGCTTCGCCCGTTTATTATTCTCTTTCAAGACTTTATCTTTCTCGTCATCAGAGTAGACCCAAAATTCTTCTCCCTTCTGACCAGAACCGTATTTTATACGATATAGGGGGCTCATGCCAATATACAGGTGCCCAGATTCTACCAAAGAGCGCATCTGAGTGTAGAAAAAAGCTATTAAAAGCGCGGCGATATGCATTCCATCAGCGTCAGCATCCGTAAGGATTATTACCTTTCCATACCTTACTTTTGCCAGATTTAGCCCCTCACCGTACCCACATCCGATAGCAGATACCAGGTCCGTCAACTCCTTATTATCCTGGATCTTAGTTCCACCGGCAGAGATAGAGTTCAGGATCTTACCGCGCAAAGGCAATACTGCTTGAGTCTTTCTATCGCGAGCCTGCTTAGCACTACCACCAGCTGAATCACCCTCTACTATAAAGAGTTCACTCTCTTCAGGGCGATTAGATGAACAATCAGCCAATTTACCAGGCAAATTTAGTCTATGACTAATTCCGATCTTACGAGTCACGTTCTGAGCTGCTGCCCTTGAAGCTGCTCGTGCCTTAGCTGCCAAAACGATCCGCTCAACTAAAAGAGCTGCAAGTTTCGGTTTTGAGTTAAGTATATTTTCAAACTGTTTAGTTAATCCCTCTACGTGACCAGCAATCTCAGGATTGTTCAACTTCTCTTTTGTCTGCCCTTGGAACTGCAACTCCATTTCTCGACTTGGAACATTTACCGAGAGCACCGCGACTAACCCTTCTCGGATATCTTCAGAGGTAAGTTTTACCCCCTTTGGAACTAAGTCATGCACAGACATGTAGTTCCTAATCGCCTTACCTAAGCCTGACTTAAATCCCTCCTCATGAGTACCACCATCCTTAGTAGAGATGCCGTTAACATAAGATCTGATCTGGGTTGAAGTAGCTTCGGTCCAGGCAAAAGCAGCCTGAATCTTTATTCCTTTCTCATGCTCAAGATAAAAGCTCTCTTCCCCAAGAGGCTTTTCCTCGGACTTTTCTAGTAATTTTTTGAGATAGGCTATGATTCCATCTTCAAATACAAATGTCTTCTTCTCTGAAGTTTCTTCATCTAAAAAATCAATTTCGAGGCCTTTATTTAAGAACGCCTTCTCTTCGAGAGTTCTCTCTAAAAGATCCTTAGAAAACTCTGTCTTAGTAAAAATTTGCGGATCAGGTTTAAAAAATATCTGGGTTCCGCGTTTTTTAGTTTTGCTACCTTTTTGTAACTTTGAAGTTGGCTTACCTCTGCAAAAGGTTTGACTCCATTCATGGCCATCACGCCAAACGGTGGCTTCAAGCTTCTCAGAAAGTGCATTAACTACAGAAGCACCAACCCCGTGCAAACCACCAGCAGAGACATAATTATGATCAGAGAATTTTCCGCCGGCATGAAGTACGGTCAGAATTATTTCAAGAGCGCTTTTCTTATGCTTTGGATGGGTATCAACTGGAATACCTCGACCATTATCTTCAACGGTAACTGACTCGCCATCCTTATGAAGGGTCACCAAAATCTTATTGGCGTGTCCATTCATCACCTCATCAATGGAGTTATCCAGTATCTCATGCACTAAGTGGTGAAGGCCATGAATAGTATCGGTGCCGCCGATATACATACCAGGACGGCGACGAACTGGCTCTAGCCCCTCAAGGATCTCAATATCTTTTGCATCGTAACTTTGTGCTGTTGCCATAAACTACATCACCTTACCGCTCTTAACCTCACCACGCGCAATTACGCGTTTACCTTTCAACCCACGATGACCTGAAGCAAACTCAGATAACGGAACCTCTTTGGATCCGCCAGTCTCTAGGGTTAGCTCTACTTTGGAATTCTTCTTAACCGACAATGCGGTGACAATTCTGTCGCCATCCTTTAAGCCCATAGCGATAACGCCAACGGCTGCGCCTTCCCGCTCAGGGATTTCTTTAGTCTCAACCACTAAACCGTGCCCAGTCTTTGTAATCATGGCGATAGTACCACCTGCGTGACAAGCTCCAACCATTTCGTCACCATCACGTAGCTTCATTACTCGCTTGCCACTCTTTTTGAGCCCTGCCAGTTCCGTTACTTTAATAGCAGAAGCCATTCCTTGCGCGGAAACAAGAATTAACATCTCCCCATCTTTCAGCATCGTTCCGCCCTTACCAAAGAGCTCACCTTGTGGAGGGTTAGATCCTTGGGCCAGTACACCAAATGATTCTACGATTTTCTCACCATCTTTGAATTTCAATATTTTCTGAACGGGACTTCCGTATCCACTTGAAGATGGAACCTCTGAAACAGGCAACATGTAGATGTTGCCGAGGTTGGTAAGCATGGCTAATGAATCTACCGTATTCAAGGCATGGGAGCGGAACAAAGCATCCCCTTCCCTTAACCTTGTGCCAGAGATCTCATTATTCTGCCGAATTCTCTTAAGCCATCCATCTTGAGTTATTAAAGCAAAGACATCTTCCTTTACAATATATGCGGATTCATCAATCTGAATATCGATATCTTCCTGGTCTTTTATAATTTCACACCGTCGTTTATCACCAAATTTCTCACTTATGGCTAAGATCTCTTCCTTAACCATCTTCTTCATCATGGTGGGGCTCTTTAAGATCTTATCAATTTCCTCTACGCGCTTCTCTTTCTCTTTTAATTCCGCACGGATCTCTTCGATAGATGTTCTTGAAAGTTGATGTAAGCGCATATCAACAATCGCAAAGGATTGTATGTCTGAGAGCTTAAATCTCTTTTGTAATTTCTCAGCAGAATCTTGTCTGCCATCACTCTTACGAATTATCTTTATGACCTCATCAAGCGCATCATAAATAGCGACGAATCCTTCTAAGATATGTATCCGTTCTAAGAGTTTTTTCTTCTCAAAACGGAGTCGCTTTTCAATAACTTCAAGTCTAAATAGCAGAAACTGATCGAGCATCTGCTTTAGATTGACTAGCTCGGGCTTGCAGGTATGTGTGCCCTTCTGCGGGATTAGAGCAGTCATATTAACTGGGAAATTCGATTCTAGCGGAGTATTCTTGTAGAGATACGCCATCGCTGCTTCTGGATCTGCACCTGAAGCTAATTCAAGAACGACCCTTACATCATCGGTCGATTCATCTCGCACATCGGTAAGTTGAGGAACCTTCCGATCAATAATTAGTGCCGCAATCTTCTCCACCAATTGAGACTTATCAAGTGAGTAAGGAATATTTTTGATAATAATAAATTTCTTTCCACGTGTTGCTTCTTCAATCTCCCACTCGCCTCGCATACGGATCTGGCCTCTACCAGTACGGTAGATTTCATTTAATTCCTTGCGAGTATTAAGCACTAAGCAGCCAGTTGGAAAATCTGGGCCCCGAAGAGAAGTGACTAATTTTTCAATTGAAATCTCTGGATCTTCAATGAGTTCAATCAGAGCTTTAATCGTATCGCGCAAGTTGTGAGGTGGGATGGAAGTTGCCATACCTACAGCAATTCCCATGGCTCCATTAATCAACAAATTAGGGATCCGACTTGGAAGAACGACTGGTTCCGCTTCCGTTCCATCAAAATTATCCCGAAAAGCCACAGTTTCTTCATCAATCTCACCGATCAGCTCGATGGCTAAAGGGAGTAACTTTGCTTCAGTATACCGGTATGCCGCTGCGCTATCCCCGTCTATCGAACCAAAATTTCCCTGTCCATCAACCAACGGGTACCGGAGCGAGAAGCTCTGTGCCATACGCACCATCGCTTCGTAGCAGGCAGTATCACCATGCGGATGAAATTTACCTAAAACACCTCCGACTACCGTAGCAGATTTTCTAAAAGCTCCCTCTGGGTAAAGGTGCTGAAACTTATACATGTAATAAAGAATGCGGCGTTGTACCGGCTTTAATCCATCTCTAACATCAGGAAGAGCTCGAGAAGACACAACGCTTAAAGCATAAGTAAGATATCTATCCCGAGATTCTTTCTCGAGTGTTGTTTGTATTATTGGCATAACTTTCTCTTATGAAATGAAACTTCTCATCCGGCCTACGAGCTTATCCATCAACTTCTTATCTTCTGTATAGTCAAAAGGACAGAGGTTAGAAGCCATTCGTAGGATGCTCTGCTTACACGAATCCTCGGCAAGATCAAAGAGAGACTGCCCTGGAGCCCCCCACTGCCTTCCTCGCTCACTAAATGGAATGGTATAAAGATTAGCTTCTGGTGGTAATAAATTCATGCTTGAGATCTCATTTGCAAGAGTACCTGGATCAATTAAACGGCCAGTATATGCGTTAAGAACAACATTCCATCTTGAGAAATCAAATTCGTTTGAATTACCCGACTCGGCACGTAACCGTTGTAAGTTGTCGAGACTTTGCCTTACTGACATTCCGTCATCATCTGTCACAAAGAGAACGGTGGAACAGTGCGGCAAAACAGAAAAGGTAGAAACACCCCACGATCGACCTAGATCGATAATGGTTGCATCAAAATCACCGCGCACAGCTTGAAGCATTGAAGTAACAAAACCACCAGAGGACGGGGCATTCTCAAGAACGTCAGCTTTGTAATGAAAGCCTTCGTTATAAAGTATCGGTTGCCCAATCGCGATTAGCTTTCCATCATACCCCTCAATCGGGGAAACAATCTCATTGATCCTTTCAATAGGGACTTGGCCACGACGTAAAAATTCCGCTACAACCTCACGCCTTTGAGATGCCACTCTAGCCCACGCAGTAACCTGCGGGTTAACATCATCAAAATCTAAGAGCGCTGCGGATAATCCATGCCTTGCCCAACAAGATCCCAAAGAAGTGGCTACAGTGGTAGCACCAACACCACCCTTTAACTGAGCTACTCCGATCACAAGCCCTGCACGTCCACCCATCGCGGCCGTCTGTCGGCCTTGGCAGTCGATTAGAAAGCCGGCCATATGTGCGACGTCACCAAGTGGCATCACGGCAACACCGTACCTTTTCCTTAGGGCCACACCACGACTTCCGTAAATTTCATTTTCAAGAACTAAAGCGATGGGAGTTTCTTTAAAAACTGCTCTGGATTCTTCTATCAACTCCCCTAAACGAGAATAAGAACCCGGGCCGATAAAAATTGCATCGGGCGGTTGAGATTTAAACTCTCCCGGATCGTTTAGATTTAATTCGGCTACAAAAGCTTCTTTAATTCCTGCTTCCTCAAGAGCAAGATTCACTCGGCCACTCAAAGCAGCACGACTTTCGGGACGGATATCAACGATTCCTACTTTCATATATCTATAGAAGACAAGTGACGGTCGCCCTATTTTTCGCACTAAAGAGCGCTTGAAGAAATACTATTTTATAATGATCTGATTCTAGGCTATTTGAGCTGCTTGGAGAGCACGGTATTCATAACGTTTATAAGCTCACCAACCACAAAAGGTTTCTTGAGGAAAGCATCAGCTCCCTGCATTATGGCCCACTGAGAGGATTGCTCATCTCCTTTAGCACTCACAACAACAACCCCTATTTTGTTTTTAGATACCCTTTTAATCTCTCGACACATCTGAAAGCCATCTTGAAGTGGCTTTCCCTGGGCATCTACTAGAACAAGATCTAGAAGAACGATGTCAGGGTTAAGGGCCATTACGGTTTGAGAGATTCCTCTTCTAAGATCTGGGCAGAGCATAGCTTCATGACCAGCTTCTCTGACAATCTCAGAGATTATTGCTGCCTGTGACTCAGAATCTTCGACGATCAAAACTTTAGCCATACTAGACCATTATAAGGGAGCGCTGAAGAAAAGTCGAACTACGATATCAATTCAGCTTATATCAGAAACCTACTGATGTCTTCTCTACGCCAGCTAGATTTAGATGAGGTAACACGACCCAATCCTTTACTATATAATAAGCCTCCCCGTTTGCAGAGGCTGGCCACGCCAAGCCACCAAGGTACGAATTCAACCTAACATTGATAACCGCAACCATCCAATACGAAGGTAACCATAGTTGCGAACATTCGCCAACGTTAGCTCCTCCTGAACACCTTTCGACTTTCCAACCAAGTTGGTTCAAAGCAAATTGAGAAAAATGGGAACACACATTTGAGCTACCTGAAGATAGCTGCAAAATACTCTGAGATGAGCCTAGATCAAGCAAACCATCATTACCTTTTATTCCGATAGTTTGGTCATTTCCTAACGGACATGCGGTAGATTGATAAACCCCTTGATTATTATACATTGTCCTTGCATATGAAACTTCAACATAAATATCATTTGCCTTTATATCATACGGCCAACTAGATGCTGAGTTTACAATAGCATCATAAATACGATTAGCGTAAACCTTACTTAGCGATTGAGCTTGAGCACGTGTTAAAAAACTAGGCTTGGTAGTTTGAGGCTCACATCCGCCATCAAATCCAGCACCAAAATTTGGCTTAAAAGTTTTATCACCTTCTACTAAGAAGCAAAAATTATGTGCGGCTGGCTGGAATGCATCCAGCGTTGACCAAGCTTCGCATGTACCATAATTTTGAACACCACCACTCTTGGAGCCACCACCTATACTTAATTGAGCTTTTGGAGCAGTGCCATCACTGAGTTTACAATTTGCATATGGAATCGACAGAGATAACATCTGTCTTAATGTATCGTGAGCAAGATTCCGAGTTAAGGGGATCCTAATATAGTCCAGCGCTGCTGCTCCGATAAGTGCAATCAAGGGAAGAGCTATCGCGGTTATCAATATATCTGTGATGCCATGCTCTTCTCTCATGCACGACACGATAACCTAAGTTAATAAGAAAATGGGAGGGGAGATTAATTCAAAGATTCAATAAACTTATCGGCAGTACTAATTTGATTAGATAGAGTCCCTGAATTTTCGAGCTTATCTCTCATGCTCGCCATCATAGAAGTCCTAGGATTACTTCTAATCAAATCTGAATGCTTATCGATAAAACGCCAATAAAGAGCATCCCAGATCTCACACCAGGAACCTTTTTTAAAGTCACTCATCTTTAAGAGATAATTTGAGCCTGAGATATATGGCTTTGTGGTCATAGAGCCACCGTCAGCGTACTGACTCATGCCATAAACATTAGGAACCATTACCCAATCATAGGAATCTATGAACATCTCCATAAACCATTGGTATACCGCATCAGGATGATGGTCGCAGAGAAGCATAAAATTACCGAGTATCATCAATCTCTCAATATGGTGACAGTACCCAGTGTCAAGCACTCGTTTAATTACATTATCAACTGGGACTATCCCCGTCTGCCCAGAATAAAACTTCTCTGAAATCTCTCTATGATTCTCAAGAAAATTAGTGCTCCGTTGCCTTCTGCCAAGTCGGTAGTAAATTAATCGCACGAACTCACGCCAACCTACTAGTTGCCGCACAAATCCTTCTTTTGAAGCAATTTCAGCTGGGGTTTTCATCGCCAGATCTAAAATCTCTTTTGGCGAAACTAATCCGATATTTAGAAACGGAGTAAATACGGAATGAAATAGGGTTGCCTCCTTCTGAGAAATAGCGTCCTCATACTTGCCGAAATTCCCAAACCGTTTATTAAAGAAATCTTCCACCCAAGCTAATGATTCAGCGCGGGTAGTTGGATATAAAGCTGCTTCTCCAAAACCTGGATTCGATGAAAAGTTGAGCCTTACATAATCAACTGCTTCACGCGTTATAGCAGTGGTTACTGTCTTAGGTAGCACCGGAACGACTACGTTCTTTGGCAGCTTAGATCTATTTTCTGCGTCGTAACTCCACTTACCACCTATCGGCCGCGTGCCTTCCATAAGAAGATTAAGACGCTTTCTCTGTTGGATATAAAAATCATGGAAGAAAAATGAATCGCCCTTTGGTGCGTATGATTTTACAAGTAACGGCGGAGTCAAAAAGTGAGGATTATCCAACCTAATTAACTTTATAGATCTCTCTATAAGACTTTTACTAACTCGCTGCTCTAGCCAATCATCATCAAAAGCAACTGCGCTGACCTCCTTAACGCCGGCCTGAGATAAAATTTCAGCTATGTCGCCAGAATTCTCTAGCCTTGAAAATTCTATGTACTCTACAGAACTTCCTTCTAAGGATAGCTGCTCAGCAAAGCTCTTCATCGAAGCACGATGTAGAATCAGTTTTTGTTTGTGAAACTTATACTGTCTGAAGAATAACGGATCTTCTATGAGATAGAATTTAGAACCTACCTCATAAAAGTCCGAGAAAAGCTGATTGGGATATACTAGGAAAACTTTCATCGTGACTTATGAATGGCAACGCACTTAATCAGTAACGGATACTGAATTTTAGTGCGTTGCCATATACATATTAATAGAACGATTGGGATCGGCCTGAATCAAAAGATCGGCCACTTCGTCCTGAGCCACCTCGGCGAGATCCACCTGGACCACCGCGACTGCGCCCTCCGCCAAAGCCTCCACTTCGGCCTCCACCACTTCGGCCTCCGCCGCCGCCTCGACGACCACCGCCGCGAGGTCCTCTAAAGCTAGAGTTATCACGATCAAAATTTCCGCCTCTATCATTCCTATCATTTTGGCGAGAACCGTCGAACTCTCTTGGTTGAGAATCCTGACGATCTGAACCTTGCTCTCTAGGCGAGGCATTGTCTCTCTGAGGACGATCCCAGCTGCCCTGAGATTGGCCACGATCTCGTCCGTACCGCTGACCGCCGCCGCCTCCACCTTGACGACTTCTGCCGCGGCCACCACGATACCCACGGCTTTGACCGCCACCACGCGACTCTCTACGAGGAGGACGATCGCTGGCGGATTCTTCTTCGTCACCATCAATTGATGGAGCAACTACTCTTGGCTTACCGGAGATCTCTGAAGCAAACTCTTCTCTCATAATGTCTTTTTGAGAAGCCTGGTAGTTGAAGCCGGGAAATTGCCGACGCTCCAACTGGGTCTTCATAGCTTTCTCGATGGCGCGAACCACTGGAAAATCTTCTGGGCTAACTAAAGTAAAGGCATCCCCTGTTTTTGCAGCACGACCAGTTCGTCCGATACGATGAGTATACGCTTCAACTGTATCTGGAATATCGTAATTAATAACGTGGGAGATGCTAGCAATATCAAGGCCTCGGGCAGCAATATCAGTTGCCACCATGATCTGGTACGAGCCATCTCTAAATCCTTCCATCGCTCGCTCACGTTGATTCTGTCGCAAGTTTCCTTGGAGTGAGGTGACCTTAAAGCCCTGTCCCTTAATTCTATCTGCTAAGCGTTTGGCCCCATGCTTGGTGCGAACAAATATAAGAACTGACTCAGTATCTGTATGCTTAAGCAATTCAAGAACCAATCTTGGCTTTAAGTGACGCTCTACTGGATACAGAGCATGAGTCACTGAAGCAACCGGAGCGGTAGTTCCAGCCTTAACTGTAGTAGGATTCTGAAGCACCTGCTCGGCTAGCCCTCGAATCTCTTCAGGCATAGTTGCTGAAAATAAAAGGGTCTGTCGATTTTTTGGAAGTGCTCTAATTATTCTTCGAATTGTCGGGATAAAGCCCATATCAAACATCTGATCAGCTTCATCAAGTACCAACATCTCAATCTTTGAGAGGTCGGCAATTCTTTGCTCCATGTGATCAAGAAGCCGTCCAGGACAAGCAACTATGATATCGACTCCACGTCGAAGCTGATCTACCTGTCGACCCATTCCAACACCGCCGTAAGCAGTCATGGCTTTAAGTCCAAGAGGAGACCCAAAGATCTCTACAACTTCAAAAATCTGTTGAGCTAATTCACGAGTAGGAGCGATGATGACGGCCCTAACATGACGAGCTTTGGTTTCGGCCAAACGCTGCACCATCGGCAACACAAAGGCTGCGGTTTTCCCGGTCCCTGTCTGAGCTAAACCCATAACGTCCTTACCGGACATTACAACTGGAATAGCTTGTGCCTGAATTGGTGTGGGCTTTTCGAACCCTTGAGTTTTTAAGGTTGCCCCTATTTCTGGGCGAAAAGAAAAGGTCTCGAATGATACTGAGTCATTCACGACTTCACTATGTGACATGTGTTTCCTAAGTTTAGGATATAAATAAGCGCAAAACGCATCTGGAGATTATTGCTCTCAGTGCGATCACGTATCAGAAGTTTTTATGTGTTCCGGAGAATCTGTTCTGATAAAAGCGCGATTAAATCAGCACTTTCAAATTAATCCGGGGGACTGCATGACTGAATTCTTCGCAAATACACAGACTGACGGGAAAAACAGACTCAGACCCAATGCACTTAGTATCACATAGATCCAGTATCTAGGCAACCCAGAGGATATGCACGGTTCCGCCACCTTCTCTATGGTCCATTAGCTTAAGAATTAGGTAGATTCAATTTATCTAAAGGTTGGGGATCGGCTAGAATATGGCCATCGACCTCAATCACCTTAGAACTTGAAATCTTAAACGTGGCAATAGCACCGATAAAAACAATCCCAACAAATACTAGGATCAATGTCATCTCTATAAGAGTAACTGAACCCGCTTCTCTGTTCACTGCGCCCTTACCTCGGAAGTTCTTGGCGAAAAGGCATGTTTGACCTGCACGGCGGCTGGAGCCAATACAATCATCAGATACGAAAACATAAGTATCATTGTAACAACGACTGCTTTGACTGGCATAGCCGCAAGACGCTTATCAAGTTCTGAGTAATAAATTCTTTGCGCATCGTTTGCAATTCCATCAAGTTGTTTTGTGCGATCGCCGCCCTGTTTCAAAGCCTGACTTAGGGCTAACGTACACCTGCGAACTGCATCATTTGGCAATGTGTATGCAACACGAGCCAACGATTCATCCCAAGTATAACCAGTAGACGCTAAAAGTCGTGCTTTCTTAAATTCCCGCATAAGTGGATGACCGGGAAACTTATCAGACAAAATATCTATGGCTCTTTCAAGTGCAACCGTCACATCCCAGCCAGCGCTAGTTCCCAAGTTTGTAAGGTCTACAAGTAGAGGGAGCTCTCTTTGTATATCCTCATCTCTCATCTTGGATCTAGTCTTCAACCAAATTTTTGGGAAAAATAAACCAAAGATAGTTAGAACGATCGTAGTAACCGTTGCATAATAAGGAATGAGATATAGGTAACTGATGCCACCAATAACTGGCCCTACCAGGTAAGAGATAATTTTTATAAGAACAAAACCACCCTGCTCGACTGTCGATTCCAACCCTGCTTCGCGAAGCTTCTGTTGAATTTGCTGTTCAACTTGAAGGTCGGCCTTCTCCCTATCGCTCAAGACGCTTCGTTGACCTAGCGCACTTAAAAATCTTAGCCAGGCCTGACTAACGATATCTTTAGTTTTCTTAACATTATCAAAGCGAGCTAACTCATTTGCGCTAGATAAATAACTACCCAGAATGCTACTGCCAAGCCAAAGAAATAGGCCAAAAACAAGAATATAAAGAGAAACTTGAACTAAAATCATTCTTTAAACTTTTAAATTTACCATCCGTCTAAATACAAATATGCAAGTAAGCTCAACCATGATTGCAACTTGTAAAATCATTCTGCCTAGTGGGTCAGCGACACCAGTAATCATGTAACTTGGCTGCATAAGAAAAACTGCCAATGGCGCCAAGACTGACAAACCACCGATAATTAAAAATGCTTGTTTAATTTGCACTAGATCTCGATTTGCTCTTTCTAAGGCTCTCTCCTGATCTCTCATTTTAGATCCTAATCTTTCAAACGGATCAAGCATTCTTCCGCCCATAGAAGCAAAGAGATCGATTGCTGTGATTACAGAGATTATTTCTCGTCCGGTCAGTCTCTGACGTGTTCTTTTAAATGCTTCATCGATCGTCATACCGCTACGCATCAAATGAACTGCATTCTCTAGTTCGTCTCTTAAAAATCCGTTTGGCACAGCTTGAGCTCCCTGTGCCAATGCTGCGTCGATACTAAATCCAGTTGATAATGCTGCGGTCATAGCATCCAAAAAGCTTGGCAACTGTGGGACCATTTTTCTTCGACGCTTTTCAGCTAACTCAGAGGGTAAGCATGTGAGCATAAAATAAGCGATTAGGATCGTACAAAAGCACGCCAGGATGCCCCCAAGTAAGCTGCCCAAATATCCACCAAACATCGAAATTACAGACACAAAGCAGAAATAGATCCCTCGTGGCATATCTAAGCCTGCTTGGGCTAACTTTTCCTCATAACTACCTGTCACTATGAGGTTCAGATCCAGTTTAAATTTAATGAATCGTTTACTAACGGAGGATTCTAATCCGATCGGTATAGGACGAAGGAGTTCCAGCCGTTTACTCTCCTCCATAAACTATCCTTTCTGATCACCGGATACAGGATCTGGATTTAAGAGTTGTGGACCGGGATTCAATTCTATTCCACGTTCAGAGATTTTATCCATCCAATCTGAGTGCTTGGTCATTATTCGCCATAACCTACGGCCATCATCATCAACCCCTTCATATCGAATTAGTTGCTGTACGATGAATTCGCCACCTATTGGTGGTCGCACCTCAGAGATATCAGTCATACATGGACGACCATTAATCTTCTGCATACTTATAACTATATTCACGGATCGAGAGATACGACGTTGAATACTCTCCTGGGGAGAATGTTCATGAGCAGCAACCACATCTAATAGTCGCCAGAGAGCTTCTTTCGGGGTGCGAGAGTGTATCGTTGCCACCGACCCCATATGTCCGGTCTCTAACGCTTTTAGGAAAAGCGGGCCTTCTTTATCTCTAATTTCACCAACCACAATTCTATGAGGAGCCCTACGTAATGCGGCCCTTAATAGCTCATACATCGTGACAGATCCTTTGCCTTGGGAATTATCCGGACGAGCAACTAATTTTTCTAAATGTGCTGTGGGCACAAAAATTTCAGGAACGTCCTCAATTGTACAAATTCGTTCATCAGATCCAACTGCGCTTAGAAGTGCCGTGGTAAATACAGTTTTACCGGATCCAGTTGGACCAGAAATTAAAACATTAGCCTCTCCCAGAGCGACTAACTCAGCCAACCAAGCAGCTATCTGAGGAGTCAGAGTTTGAGTCTGAATTAGATCAAAAAAGGTAATGTGCTGCAATCTTGGTACACGAACGACAACTGCAGATTGTCCACGATCTAGTAAAGAATAATGAAGTGCGTTGATACGGCTTCGCCAGTCGTCATTCAGAACACAATCAACAACTGGGGAGCTTAAGTTTAACACTCTCTCCACTGACTGTAACATCGAGGAGATAAAAGCCTCATACTCTTCAGGACTGCGGAATCGAAAAGGGGTTTCTAGCGCTTTTCCCCTACGGATACATTTAATGCTGTCGTATGCATCTAAGTAGATATCTGTGATGGCTTTATCATCGTAAAGGGCTTTAATTGGGCCTTTTCCAAGCATCAGATCATTTAATTCACTGATTGCACCATCAATATCTCGTTGAGAAAATCTTGTTCCAACAGAAAGCTTTTGTGCGGCTATGTTAATGGCCTTAACAATCAACTGAGGCAACTCTGCCCTAGTCGTATCCTCTGTAATTAGATCATTTAATGCCCTTCGTCCTGCAGGCACAAGCACATCGACGTGAGGATTTACCTGTGCGACTTGCCCAACCCAAGCAGGAACATCCTCTTCAAGAACAGACTTTGTACCCGAGGATGGTTGTACCACTTTAATGCGCTGAGTGTGCCCAGGCATTACCTGTGCCCGCGTAGCGGAAGGGTCATTAGACGGAATAGTTCCGAGGAAGGATGTGTTATGGCCAAGGGATTCGTCAGTAGTTGTAATTACGGTTTCCTTGTTCCCTCCCGCTGGAAGACTCTGGGTGTGTGGTTCCCTAACCACGACGCGAGAGAACTCCTCGGTTTTCCCACCGGGTTTCTTTTGGAGATTCTTGAGGAACCCATTCATCCTCTCATTTCTCCTTATTTCATTGAAGTTATAACTGGACCTGCGACCTTACGTCCCTGATCATCGACTACGTATATTAAACCTCTATCGTCTATGCCGTACCGCATAGAGGTTCCTTTTACCCATGCATAAGATCTGAAAACTGTCTCACCATCACTTGAAACAACAACTGATTTCTTTGGTCCATCGATAAGGCCAAGTGCCACTTGTAAATCGTTCATGTTCTCAACAGCATGACCACTGTAAGGACTTGCACCTTCGGTTGGAATCTCTATGTAAGTTAAATTTCCAAGTCTCATTACGGATTGCACGTAAAGAGCTTTTGCTGGAGGAACTCTAAGTGTTGCAGAACTGCCAGAAGAATCAGACACCCAAGCGGCATCAAGAATTAATACGGTATCACCAGTATGATTACTGATAGCTAAGGCAACTCGACTACCTCGCTTAGGTGCAATGCCAGCAAAATTGACCGGCAAGGCAACAGTTTCAGGTATAATACTTTGAATAAGTGCTTCAACTGGATCTAGAGCTTTATCAATAGAAGCTGCGTCGTCTGATACAGGGGCTATAGGAACTGGTTTACCTACCAAGACTTTAGCTAAAGGGTATCCTGCTGGTATAGGACCCGCTGCAACCATCCCTTCAATCTCAGCAAAACTTCCAATCGCATCTACAGGAAGAGAGTTCACACTCCTCCTCTCTATAACTAATTTATCTCTACTTAACGGCTCACCTGCAGAAAATGCAGATTTGGCAACTATCACCTCGTTAACTTTTACAGGGGGCATCTCTTTAGCAACAACCGCCTCCTTAGGGCCACGCAAAATATTCATTACCAATAAAAATAAGAGGAGTGCGAACGCAGCCGGATACTGCCACCTTGCTCTTTTTGGAGCTAAAAATCCCGGATGAACCCGCACAGAACCTCCAATTTATACCAGCAAACTGCTCAGCTCACATATGCAGTCGTTCAATTTGAACTTGCATTTTCCATTTCGTCAGCCATAGTATTTAACTTGTCTGAAGTTACCGATCCCATCTTTTGAAGTGCTGGAATTGCCAATACCACGATTAATGCAGCGAGCAGGCCAAGTACAATTAACTCAATGGATCCTGCTTCACGTTTAGCAGCTCTTTTCATAAAAAATCCCCCTGACAAAAACCTGAGTGTTCGAAAATGTTAAATTCCGAGCACGACACATTCCCAGTCCTAAATATCGGTGGAAACAGTGGTTCACTAAAGTTGAATCGGTATCTAAATGAGTAATAAATGACATTAACCAAACATCGCAACTAGCTGAATATACTAGCAGATTACCTCAGTGACTTTCTGATTGATTAAGTACCCTCCGCTTCTCATCCATCAAGATAGCTATTCTTTCGTAAATCTTATCAACCTCATCAAACCCAAATTCCTTCCGTTTTTTAAGATTCACTAAGTTCAATTCGCCCTTCTTTGTTTCAAGCTTTGCTCGTTCCTGCTCTAAGAGTTCGCGCAGGATAGGAACCTGTACCTCTGCTAAATGTATCGACTCCTGCTCCAACTCGTTAACCTTTAAAGAGGTGAACGGAGTGCTAAAGATAGTCCCATCTTCAGTCATTACCACAAAGGATCCCATAGTCTCCGTACTTACTTGTGACAAAGCGGCAACAACTTTAACTGCACCTTCCTGCTCCTCTCTTTCAGCAGAGACTCTTTTAAGTACTTGCCCGTCTGAAATAACAAGCCACTGTGTCGATGGTTTCCCTGTGATTTTAATCACAGCAGAATAGTCAACGCACCAGCCAGCTATGGGCATCTGAGTAATTATACTTAGTAATAAAATTAATCTTTTCATTCTTTTATGTTTTCAAAATAATTTCGATCTTCATTTTCAAGCTCGATTCTTGAATTTAAAACATATCGTCCAGGTTCACTGGTTTTTAATGTATCAATCCAATCAGCTATTTTCTTTTCAGCTAAAGCGAGAGTCTGCTCATTCTCCTTCTCTGCTTTTTTATAAACTAATACTGCCTTTCCAAGCTCCTCACTCTTTCGTTGCTGCATACTGGATGAGTCACTTTGCTGCAATGAGGTTAGTGAATTGCCAAGATTTTGTGTCTGTAATTTTAATGAGGCCAGCTCATTACTGAGTAATTTAATTTTATTCTCTAGATCCTCATTGGCCGGCTGTCGAATGATATAATATGAACTTTCAACAGACTTTCCATCTGGATACGTTACAAGGAACTGGTACTTAATCTGAGCCAGCTTTCCAAATTCAATCGGAGTAACAAAGGTATCTCCTACTTTATCTAACTTGAGTACCCTTATCCCTTCTAGTTCGGAAACTAGCACCGATACCTTTTTTGCACCTTCTGCTTTAAGCTCAATCTGTAGTGGTTTTCCTAACTCAAAGATGGGCGGGGTATGTTCAATCACGGATTCGGCATTCAGCGTGAATGGCTGCTCTACTAAAAAGATTAATATTACCCCAATGAGGCTCTTAAGATTCGCCATGGCTAAGCCTCCACTGTCCAACAAGCTCAAGATTCTCTTCTACAATCTCTCCAAAAGTTTCCTCACCATTTTTTTGAATTCTACGAAGCTGAAAACTCAGTTCTCCGCACGAGAATCTACCCGACTCGTCAACCGGAGAATATTTGCAATGAGATTTACCAAGTAGTGCGTAAAATTTGGAATTAGTTCTAATTATTGAAAGTGGAACTTCGCTCTTATCTCCAAATAAGCCTTCAACCTTACCAAAATGAATACCCGTTGAGAGTGAATTCAAAGGTCCAGCAAACTTACTACCAGCAATCCAGATCCACATTGCTAGAAAGGCGACGACGAATCCAGCCAATGTGGCTCCTAGGGTTCCAGACCAAGAGTTCCTTACTGCCTTTCTTTTACCAAGCTTGGTGTCAGCAACATTCACCATTCCACTCATCAATGGAACGTCATCTACTCCTGGCAATCGAGAACCATCGATCCTAATTGGCGGAACGTTATCTATCAGAGTTTTTGCATAGAGTGGGATGTCGCCATTTTTTATCCGTTCAAGGTCGGTCGATAGTTGTCCGGCTGAGTGGTATCGATCTTTTAAATCCACCGCCATTGCTTTTGAGATAATCTTTACGACCTCTGGTGGACAATGTGGGGCACGTTCTCTCAATTGCTGCGCTTTAAAATTAAATCGCTCCATCATAATGGAGAGTCGTGATTCGGACTTAAATGGAGACTCCCCCGCGATCATCTCATATCCGATAATTCCTGCGGCATATATATCACTCCTTTGATCGCACTCACCAAGCTCTACATATTCAGGTGAAACGTATTTGGGTGTACCAACCATAGATCCAACTGCAGTTAGCGTGACGGCCCCCCTCAATCTAGCAACACCAAAATCACTTATTTTTGCTACCCCATCTCTAGATAGAAGAACATTTTCAGGTTTCAAATCTCTATGAACTATCCCTTCTCGATGAATCGCTTCTAATCCCGCAGCAATCTGGGCAAGGATATCGGTCGCTCGTTCTACCGGCATCGTTCTACCGCGACTGTGCTTTTCCATTAAATCTCCAAGATCGCCACCATCTACATATTCCATGGCGTAAGCTTGGTAATCATCACTATCAAAGTATTCAAAAGCTCTAACTACGTTGCGATGATTTACACGATAGGAGGCAACGATTTCGTTTCGGAATCTTTCTCGAGCTTCATTTGATTTAACAATTCCAGGATAAAGAACTTTAAGCGCGACTAAAAAATCTCTGTAGCTCGGATCGCAGGCAAGATACACCGCTCCCATGCCGCCCGATCCGATGCAGCGAATAATTTCATATCGCCCTCCGAAGAGAGCTCCTGGCTCAAGGCCCGGGATCATCAACAACTCCCGATTTGAGGTACAGATAAAATAATGTACCTATCCAGCTCATAAATCGGCGAGATCACTCACTTTCTTGACCACTATAAGAATACTGCTGATGTATCTATTCTTCTTGGGATTTCAAATGGTTGCAAAAGCAGATGGGCTCAGTAAGAAAGATATCTATGGTTATGTATAAAAGGTACCTCATTACCTTCATTGCTCTCGTTACTCCTATTTTAGGGATGGCAGAAGATCTTGCCTACGAAATTAAAACCTACGGGGAGGAGGTAGTTGTTACAAAAATTACTGGCCCTAGCGCAGGAACTTTGTCTTTAACTCCGAGTAGTGATGGAAAAACATTAACTATCTCTGGTATCGGAAGCTCATTTCATTCATCACGGACGACGCCATATCCTGAAATTATCAGATCGGTAAGGACATTAAATCGCGGACAGATAACTGACTTAGTAATTGAACTTGCCAAGGGATCAACTGTTAAAGCTTCTCCTTCAAGTGACTCGCTTACTATCACTGCAAGAATCGTAGGCCTACAACCTGTTGTTGATAAGACAAATAATTTTCCTCAACAAAGAATCGCTATTCTCCCTCCTTTACCAGGCGGTACCGGAGTAACTAAACTTGGCACTGCTTTTAGGCTTACATCTCTGATCATTGACGAAACTAGCGCTCTACTTAATGGAACAAAATTAAGGTATGATACAAGCGTTTATGAGCAAGCGAATGCGTGCACAGATAAAGATAAGCGAATTAAAGAGTTAGAAAATTTGGTTGAGAACTTGAGTCAGGAACTACTCCAATCAGGCAGTAAAAAATAGTTATGGCGTCTAATAACGAAAAGTACACAGTCATCAATAAGTATTTGGAAGAAGAGTACATCTTAATCCATATCGATGCTCGCAAAGAAGGAGTTGATATCCCTGATCATCTCATGGGCAATCCCACCGTAACGCTTAAACTCAGTTTTGGATTCAAAGGCGGCATGCAGGTAACAGAAGAGCGTGTTTGGGCAGCTCTTACATTTGGTGGAAAATTCCGTGATTGTTTTATCCCTCTTCCCGCAATTTGGGGCGCTACCACCTCTTCCGGTGCCAATACCATTTGGCCCGATGATGCTCCGCCAGAAATTGTTACTCAGATTATTGAAGAGTTAAAGCCAAAGCAGGGTGGACAAACCGCCAGCGCCAATCCTTCAGGACTCTCCGCTATAAAAGGAAAAGTTCCAAGCAAAAAACCAACTAGCGGCACAAAACAAAAGAAATTAGGTCCCAAACCTTCCCATTTGAAACGGGTGAAATAATCTCGTATCTGGAAATATTCATACAAAAGAAGGGAGAGGGCAGACGCC
>CAZYRE010000001.1:4675-18478 GCA_964650155.1 uncultured Bdellovibrionales bacterium | reverse complement strand
CGAAGATCTCGTTGGCCACTTGCGTGGCCGGTTGCGGAATGGACATGTGCGGATAGGGCCTCCCGACCCTAAAGTTGCACGATGATGAGAGTAGGCGCGACCCACACTCATCAAGAAAGGAATTGAGCCTTTTTCGGGCTCAACAGGAAACGCGAAGTTGCGCTGCCTGATTCAAAGCTTTTATAAAGTTCTGAAGCAGGCAGCGCAATATTTATAGCGAATTCGCGGATCCTAATTAGGTAGATAAAAATAATTAAACCATTTTCATCTCTATGGTACGTCTGCACCTCAGCAGGAAAATTAGAAAATAGGGACAGGCCCCTTTTCTTATCTCAAAACAATTTCGTTTTTATAACTAAGAAAAGGGGCCTGTCCCCAATTTTCCTACTGAGGCGCTAGACTAATGACACTTCTACCAAAACCAGCAATGTGGAAGAGCAATGTTAGGTTTATTAATGGGGAGAAAAGAGCCAGACTAGCTAAATAGCTGAAACTACTCAGTTCAAGCCTTCATATAACCTAACCGTAGCTAATGTTATGAAGGAATTCAAGTGGTTGGTCGCCTAGTTTATCATGGGATAATTTCCCATAATTTGGTTCCGCTCTTGTAACCTACCCTCCTATAAAGTTGGCATGCTGCGTGCATTATCAAAGATGTATCGTTTGAGCGCCCAATACAACCCAAACAACCCAATCAGCCGCTCTGATAGTTGAAAAACTGTTAGAGCGGCATTTTTATTACGGGGTTAAACGTTTCGGATCAAAGAAACTTAAGTCAGAATCTTGCGGATAAGAATCACAAACTCTAAATCTAGAATAATCCATGACGAATTCTTTTTTATTCAAAACATCTAGAACAATCTGAAAGCCAGGATACATAATCCGTCTAGATCTATCCTCCGTACTTGCAAACCCCCAAGAAGCAATAATAGTCTTCCAATATCTCCCCGCCCTATCAAAGACATTCTTATATATAGGAAGCATCGTTTCTACATCTATAAACAACTCCTCCCGTCCGTAGAGCGAGTAAGGATCTTTTGTGCTTAATTCCAATTTAAAGACACTTCTCGGGATAAAGACACCTTTTATCGGCAACCAATCAGCGCCATTTTGAAACTTAGGAGTTTCAAAATTCCAAATGCCTTGATCGGCAGAACCAGCAGGAGCGTTTAATTTGTAGCAAGGCTTTAGAGTTGCATCTAGGCTAGCTGAATCAATGCTAGGAAACGGCACGAGCATAACTGACTTACCAACAACCTTACCCTTCTGGAATGTAGGGTTACTAGACCAACCCAAAAAATCATCTGCCGATACAGCTGAAGTAACTAAGGAGTCAGATCTATTAGATCCGGTTAATTCTCGAACCTTCATAATGGCTGGTGAGTAAGCCCAGATCAGATCATCCTCAGAATCTTGAAATCTAAATGTTAACCAGGAAAGCCCATTTAATGGTTGGGGATAATAAAAAGTAAATCGTTCTCTAAAAAGCTGTGGAAGCTTAAAGTTAGGATCTATTAACCAGGGATAAACTCTCGCAAAATTACCACGGACATTTCTAAAAGCCTTGCCCTGCTTTAACCAAAGTAATCGAAAATGATAATCTAAAAAGCCGTGAGACCATATTGCCGAAGCAGAATTCCAAAGAATTCGTTGCGCCAACTCACTTGGATCGATAGCGGACTTAATCTCATCACCGCTACCTTTCTTGTTCTCCTTACTATTAGCAGATACGAAGGTATCCCATTGAACGGCTAGTGCCTCAGGAGAGCCAAAAATAAATCCGCGGTTACGCGGGAAGTTAAAATCTAGTGCTCCTTCTGGGCTCAAGTTCTTGGTTGCAGCATCAAGATTCGTAGTTCCCTTATTCCAATTGTCATCAGTCTTAATTTCATAACGGAGGCTCCGCGCCGCATCAATGGCAGCTCCATGAAATCGAATCTGCCTATACAGCTCTGGTAAAATTATCTCTTTATAAAAAGGAGCGTTCTCCGCGTTAATGACTGCGCCAGTTACCGTTCCACTTCCAGGCTCAGAAAGCGGAAGCACCCCAGGAGGCAATTTAATTTCAGAATCCTCAGAAACTGCTGGTGGTTCAGCTACACAAACCCCTGTTGTGAACGTAGAAAATATGAGGGCGAGTAAGAGAGCCCGTTTGTTCATCTAGTTATTCTCAGCCAAACTTAGCCAAATTTCACTGGGGCCGAAGGTTGACGTTCGAGTTTCTGCATCTTCTTCATATGCATCTCAAACAGAACCCGCGGTCCTTTATCTTCAAGATCGCGGGAACGCTTCATCAAGACTTCCTTATCCTCAATAAAGGCCCGTGGATCAGGAGGATAAACTTCAGGATGTATTCCGGTGTCCATGCGGATGGCATCTACAGGACATGCTTCAACACAGTACCCACAATAGATGCAAAGCAGAGTATCTATTTCATACCGGTGAGGAAATTTTTCTATCTTTGAATCATCGTGCTCAGCAGGCGCAATATGGATACACTTAGCTGGACAGGCAGTAGCACATAAGAAACATGCGGTGCATTTAATATCGCCATTTTCTTTTAAGGTGAGGCGGTGGCGACCACGGAATCTCTCGGGGTAATCCCGTCTCTCCTCTGGGTACTGGATTACAGCAGGAACTCCAGTTAACTTTTTTTCATAACCAAGAACAAACTGAAAAAGGTTCCTGACAAGGCGAGAGAAGGTTATGACAACTCCCTTAACGACCTCTATAATGTAGAGTCGTTCCCAAAAATTCATCTCTTCACGACGTTTCACAGAAGCTCCTAAATTATGCTCATGGGATTCTATAGAAATCAGACCCGATCGCCAAGTGTATGAAGAGGCCCTAAAGTCAGCATATTTGATAATTGCTTCGTAAGGCGAAGTGCTAATTTAGGGGTTAGCCCGGAAATAACATGGAACCCCTTAACTACATCCTGAATCGAGCTGGCAAGATCCAAACAGTGCTTGAGGAAGAACTCCGTACAATCTTCTTCTGGATTAGCTCTAAACTTAGTCTCCATATCTGGGGACAGCTTAATTCCTGGGACTTGTTCAATCACTCTCAATGCAGCCTTGCCGGTTCGAAACGGTAATAACCCAGCCAAAATTGGAATGCCTGTATTTGACGCAGCGACCATAAATGGCCGAGCAGTCGCGGCGTCAAAAATGGGTTGAGTTAAAGCAAAGGCGGCACCAGCGGCAACTTTCTTCTCTAATCTCCGAAGCTCAGCGGATGTATTCTTTGCGTTCGGATTTAAAACCACTCCAGGGAAAAACTGTGGAGCTCCATCAAGTGGCTTATCTGCAAAATCTACCCCTCGATTAAGCTTACTTATTAAACCTAAAAGCCCAACGGAGTTGATTTCAAAAACACCTTTTAAATCAGGGCAATCACCAACACTCATGGCATCACCAGTAAGCGCTACTAATCCGCGAATCTCACTAGCCCACGCCGCCAAAAGATCAGATTGCAAAGCTAAAATGTTTCGATCTCTACAGGAAAGATTTACTAATGGTTCAACACCCGTCCTTGCTTTAAGAATGGCGGCAAAGGGTAGAGCGGCACATCTCATTCGGGCTAAGGCACTATCAGTGACATTAAAAAAATCTAGGTGATCTACTTGGTCTATATATCTAGAGACAACTTCCCCAACATTTGTGCCGTGTGGTGGGTTTACCTCTAAGCAGATAAGTGGCCTTGCAGAACAAGCAAACCTCTCCTTTAAGGTGAGTTCATTTTGATTTTTGTCAGTATTAACCAAGCTTTGTATTACCCTAAAAATAGCTTCTATCCATTAGACTCCCAAAGAACAGATAAATGTGCCAGAAAAATCATCTTAAATTGAGACCCTAACTAATGAGATTCCCTTGCATTTAAGGGATTTTGTTAATAGTCTATGTCCGTCTTGAGGAATTGCCCCTCAATCCTGCTGGAACAATCTGGTTATGGGATAGACGGGCTTTGCTCGGGCAGATAATTCTTGTTAACGGAACGCCCAAGGTATTTATGGCTCTTACTATTGAAGT
Source organism: uncultured Bdellovibrionales bacterium (assembly GCA_964650155.1). Taxonomy (GTDB): domain Bacteria; phylum Bdellovibrionota_C; class UBA2361; order UBA2361; family J135; genus JAWXBT01. The sequence continues at coordinate 14,447 of CAZYRE010000001.1, read as the reverse complement.
TTTCTACTCCTTTCAAAGTCCTTATTCTTACTTAGCATTAGAAGAGATTTACGGGCTTGAAGAACAATATGACGTAAACCTTCTTTGGCAGGTTTACTCAGCTAAAGCCTCCGGCGAAACAACACCAGCTTACCCAGTTGTGCCAGAAAAATTGATGTATCTTTTTGAAGACTGCAAGCGATACGCCAAGGATCACAATATCCCTATCGTGTTCCCTGAGACATGGCCTGAAACTGAGTTCGATCCTACTAGAGTGAGCCGTGGCGCAGTTATAGCAGCCGACATGGGAGTTCAAAAAGAATACCTATACAAAGTTTTCCACCATGTTTGGGGTCTTGGCTTAGATCCAAATGAGCAAGACTTTCTAAATGAACTTTGCGAAGATCTTGATGTTGATGTGGGAGACTTCTTAAGTAAGATCTCATCCTCTGACACCAGAGAGCGCGTAAAAGGCCTATACAAGCGCGGTAAGAAACTAGCAATCTTTGATACTCCTACGCTTATCATCGACAATGAACGGTTCGTAGGAATCGATAAGATCCATTACGTTCGGGAGCGTTTAGATAAGCAGGGCTTAAAAAAACGCGCTTAGCTTCTGCGTAACATATGGCCCCTAGATTCCAAGCATTTGTCGATGTAGCTCGACTGGAACTTGGGGCGACAGCGTTACTAAGTGAACAAGATAGCAAACACGCCTCTAAGGTATTACGCCTTACCGTAGGCGACACCATTACCGTAGTAGATAACTCTACTGGGAGATCGTTTACGTCCCGGATTGAGAAGTCTAACCCAACCACTGAAGTACGGCTTATAGAGGAGCTAACAGAAAAGAGATCCAATTCACGTCGAAGCGGTATACTCTTTGCTCTTTGCAAAGGAGAACGGAATGATTTTGTGGTGGAGAAAGCTACTGAACTTGGAGTTTCTGAGATAATGATCTTTCAAGCCGAGAGGTCCATCGCTCAGATTAAAAATGAAGACTACGAGAAGAAGTTAAATCGATGGCAAAGAATAGCTGAGTCAGCGGCTAAACAATCAGGCCGGAACAGTATACCCCTTGTAACTATCTTTGACTCCTTATCTTCATCAGTAAAACATCTGTCCCTTCCAAAATACTCTTCTGATACCCGGATTCTCTGCTCCTTGAGCAAGGATTCTATTCACCCATCAAAACTCTCAGAACCAAAACACGGCATCTGGCTAGCAATCGGCCCAGAAGGCGATTTTACAGCCCAAGAAGAATCATACCTAAGAGAACATGGATTTATCCCTGTAACATTAGGCCCACATACATTAAGATCAGAGACCGCAGCTATTGTTGCAATGAGTCTCGCTTATGGCTTATGGCCGGAAAAGTAAAACGACACGAATAGCGTCTTCTGATGGATATGCCGCCCTCCTCATCACAGGTATGGTGGCGCTCATGCTCATTGCAGCGACCGTGGGCATAAATGGGGTCATCTATTATGAGCAGAAAAGTCAATTAAAAACTATCTCTAAATCAGTGGCAGGATATGCCGCAACCTTCCTTCCCAATCCTTACGATGCTGCCCTACAGGGATTTAGATATTGGTCAGCGATCAAAGATCTAGAGCTCTCTCCTTCCTCTAATCCTAAAATTTATATCTACATTACCTCTGCGGCTGGAGATGCTGTTTCTGTTACAGGTGGCACGACACCAGCGTCGATACCAATAGGTAAAGAATCAGACATTCCTCAAACAATTGCAGATGGGATCCATGCAGCTCTACCCATTAAATCAATAACCGTGCGCATCGAAAGCAATCCAAATATAGAGTTGTTAGGGAGTTTTTTAGGAGCTCTAAGTCCAAGTATCTCGGCAGAATCAACCGCTCACCTGGCGCCAACTGATATTGTTCTAGTTGTAGAAAATTCTAACTCCTTGATTTCTACTCTTGAAAATGAAGATTCATTAATCGGTCCGATTGGGAATACTGAGTTTGGGCAATCGCCGGGATGGGACATGTGGACGCCAAGGAATTTATGCCGAAGATGCATAACCACGAACACAAGCACTAACTGGGGCTCACCAGAATGCAGCAGGAAGTTGTGTGCCCCAAAATACTTGCGTTATGCCCGTCAATGTTTCGGAAAGGTTGGATACGATATCAAACGAGGGGCTCTGACCTTATACGATCTGCTCTCTTCTTCCGGCACATACAGAGTTGCAGTAGTACACAATACAACTGCTGGAGCAGAACAAGCGCACGTAGCCGTCCCCTTTGGCATACATCCGACTTGGATAAACAAAGATCAGGATAAGGCTAATAACTTAACAAACCAAAACTATCCATATTACGGAATTAATGTAGATCCCCATATCAGCTCAACAGGTACGCCAGATGGAGACAAAGAACCCACGCGATTGGAGGAGGTCTACGGCTTAAGCGATCACCCAAGTACTCGTTGCGCTAGGCTTACCGAGGGAGCTCAGGATAGCGAGGGACATGCCATATCGACCTTTGAGACCCCTTCTCATCCATTGATTAACTTACTTCAAAATTCAGGATCTTCTAATTCACCTATTCCAAGATTAGGAACAATATATTCATACTACGCAGGCGCAATGCCCGCTCCCGATTACGCCTCCACACTAGACCCATTCAAACATCTCCGGTTTAAAACAAATAAACCCGGCAGATTCAGTAATGGAGGTGAATTATTAGCTTCGCCAGGAGCACCCGATGCGGTAAGACTCCTCCCTCGTGATATTATCTGGATGAAGAATGCAGGATACTCTTACGATAGTGGGTTACCGATCCCGAGATATACTTATTCAACTATGCAATTTGGCATCATGAGAGCGACAGATTTACTTTATAACGCACCTGCTAGAGTGGATAAATTGCCAGTTAGAAGGCGCATAGTTCTTACTCTCACCGATGGGTTTGAAACGATATCCCCTAGTGACAATCCAGCACCTAGCAACCCTGATCTTGCGGTTGGACAAAAACTGCTTAAAACTTTTTTGGAACCGCGTGTTACTATTTCCAATCTCACACCTGGGACAAACCCACCTTTAATAGGTAACATCACTGCGACCAACTCAATGCGTGACTTCTGTGCGGATGCCAAATTCCCTAACATAACCGTACCTCCATCGAGCCCTTTCAATACTGAATTAAGCACCGTGGTTCCGTTAATTCCTTTCGGCCCTACTAGCTTAAACTTAGAACAAATTCAGATGCATCAAGGATTCAAATTAGGTATTCTAAGGTACGGATTTGGAGGAACAAGCTATTCAGATCCAAATGACACGTTCCAGAAGAAATTATATTTTCACGATGACGCTTCGGCCAAATTAGAACTAGGAAAATGTATCCAGAAGAATAACAGTCTTCAGATGTGGGCCATGAGAAGAGGAAGATTTTGGGGTGAGTCGGCAGAGAACATGCAGTGGCAAAGCTCGATGTTTAGTGATGCATATTTAGATTATTCCCTTGGTGAATCAAAGGGCTACTATTCCACATTGGCGCCAATGGTAGCTCGGACTATCTTTGTGCCTGAGATCTCACAGTAGAAGTTACACCAGGAACTCTTTAAGGGGATCGAAAGATTCGGAAGTAAAGACGTAATTAAAGATGTATTGAGAATTTGAGTTTCTCTCCTCTACAAAATATTCCGCTTCTAAAAAGTTAAGTATTAATTGTGCTAACTGACACCGCAGAGCATCATTTTCGTTATTTTTAATAAGTTCCTTCCGAAAAAGTGCCCTAATGAGCTGCTTAATTACTGGTGCTTCTTCCTTCTCTTTGTGAATAATAGTAGCTAAAAAAATCTGACTTTCAGAATCTCCTGATAACATTCTTTGAACTTTATCTGCCAATCCCCAACGATCTTTATCCGCCGCATACTCTTGCTCTGGTGCGGGCACGAACCATCTTTGACATCGAGAGAGCACAGTTGGTAGCAATCTTGACGCATTTTTTGTTAGTAAAATAAAATATGTATTCGCCGATGGCTCTTCCAGTGATTTAAGTAAAATGTTCGCTGCCGAAATACCTAATTCTTCAGTAGAAGAAAAAACTACGACTCTAGCCCCACCACGATAACTTTTTAATGCCAATCGACCGAGAAGAGATCTAATATTTTCAGCTGAAGCTTCCGTCTTTTCTGAACAATTAATCCTAACAAAATCAGGGTGATTATTAGACTTTAACATCTTACATTCAGTGCATTGATTGCATCCTGATAACTCTTGACTATTCCATTCCTGGCACAGGATAGCGGCTGCTAATCGATTGACTAAATGTTCTCCTGCCTCATCAGAGCTAGATGAAAACAAAAGAGCATGAGGCAGCCTACCTCTCTTTAAAAGGGATAGTATGGAAGCATCTAGCTGGCCAACAGACTCACTGATCATACATCTCATCGCAGATCTTCTTAACCGAAGTCCAAACAGAATCTGCCGATCCATTAGCATCTATGATAATAAATGATTCTTGCCGAGATTTAGCCACCTCAAGGAATCCATTTCGAATACGGGTATGAAACGAAAGCTCCTCTTCCTCAAATGAATCAGGCCCATCTTTCGATCCAGCATCCTTTTTATTTCGCTCAAGTCCCGTTCGCGGATCGAGATCGAGCACCAATACTAAATCGGGCAAAAGACCATCAACGGCAATTTTATTAATATTCCAGATTAAGTCTGGGTTGATTCCACGGCCATGACCCTGAAATGCCAAGGTTGAATAAAAGTACCGATCTGATATGACGATTTTGCCGCTTTTAATTGCTGGTCTTATCACTTCCTCTACGTGCTGAGCCCTATCCGCTGCAAATAGAAAAAGTTCCGATCTATCAACTACATTTCCCCTTCCTGAACCTAAGACCAAAGAACGAATTCCCTTCCCTAATTCGGTGCCACCTGGCTCTCTAGTACATATTACATTCTCACCACGATCTCTAAGGTACTTCGCCAGGCGGGATTGCAAAGTAGTTTTACCGGCACCATTAACACCTTCCAAAACTATGAATCTCGGATTTCGAATCTTAGATGGCTCAACAATCATGGATTACTCAAGAACCATCTTAATACCGTACTTTAGCTGCTCTAGTGTGTATGGTTTAGTAATGTAGTAATTAGCTCCGTATTTATACCCCTCTAAGATCTCTGTATCACCATCTCGAGCTGTGACCATGACAACGGGCAAGTCTTGAAATTCAGGCATAGCCCTTATCTTCTGAAGCAACTCATACCCGTTCATGTCAGGCATCATGATATCAAGAAGGGCTAAGGTAAACGTCTGTCCAGTTATAGCCTTAAGGGCCGAATCCCCACTTGGGAAGTCAACCGTTTTAAACCCGAGCCGCTCAACCATCTTACAGAGCAAAAGCCGACCGTCGTTATCATCATCAACTATTAGAGCTGTCTTATCCATTTTGGGCACCTTATTCGGCTATTTCTAGCACAGGAGTATTTAGAATGTAACGAATTTGATGGGAAAATGACGAGGGTTTGACCGCACCTCGCATTTATCATAAACATTCTAACTCACGCGCCCAGGTAGCTCAGTCGGTAGAGCAGCGGACTGAAAATCCGCGTGTCGGTGGTTCGATTCCGCCCCTGGGCATTTGCCGTACTTGGGGAGAGATTTTGAAGACAAAGAATACCCCATTAACAAAATCTACAAATCAAAACTCCTCTATTAGATCATTGTTTTCAAAGGACCCATTTGAGGGAGCCTTTCTTGTTCTATCACCGGATATAACTCGTAGATACAGGGCCGAAGATGCCATCATTGAAGAGTTTCTAAAGAGAAATAGTGGAGCTACACGACAAAAATCTCTTAGAGAGACTCTTAGTGGTCAAGAATTGCGTTCCGAATCTTTAAGCGCCCTTAAAGATTCCGTGGCTAACTTATCTCTATTTGCTCCTGTTTCAATTTACAGGATACGTGATGTCGAGGAGGTTAAAGCTACTGTAACTGACTCTCTAATAGGTATTATTGCCGGAGAACTCCCAAAGGTTTGCTTAATATGCTCTGGGGCTTCCCTGCCGCAAACATCAAAACTTTTAAAAGCATTTAATAAAAATAATTCGACGATAATTCTTAGCGAACCAACGAGAGAAGAGGCTGCTAGCTGGTTAGAAAAGGAAAGCTCACGACTCAAGATAAAACTTACGGGGGAAGTCAAAGATTCTCTTCTTACAATAGCTGAGAGTGAGCACTTGGTTTCAGAAACCCCGACCATCGATGCGCTGCGCCACCTAATTGAACGACTAAGCCTCTCCTGTGATACTGAGCCAACAATACAAGACGTGGAATTCCTATTTTCTAGAAGCCATATAGCTTCTGAGTACGATTTTATTGATAGCTTGTTGGCGAAACGACATGGAGAAGCTGAAATTTTGTTAACTCAGCTATTTAGGCAGGGTGAAAATTCTTTTCTTTTACTCTCATTAATCTCTCGCTCCCTAACAAATGCATACCTGATCAAGGAATTGTTATCGAGAGGAATGAGAGATTCTGAGATCCAAAACTCATTAAAGATAAACCCTTGGATATATCGAAAAACTCTACCCGCTGTTCAGAAGCTAGACTTTGAGAAAATCCTTAACTCTATCCGAGCCATTGCTTTAGTTGATAACCGATTTAAAAGCACCTCTCTTGAAGCAGAGAACCTAATGAGTGGTCTCGCCTCCTCCTTCTGCCGATAAAAAAGGTGACAGTTACTCTTTTTCTTCAAGAAAAAGAGTAACTGTCACCTTTTTAACATAGCTTCTGGAATTTTTCGTAGGCGGCAGTGATTTGACGCTCGAGATCGGCGATTGATTTTCCGGCAGAAGTTATACCGTCACGATCTCCGTTTTCAGCAGCATCGAGCATATTCTGATTTGCGGTTTCTAGACGCTTCTCAAGCGCTGCAATCTCCTTCTCGATAAGGGAGATCTCTTTAGCATTCTTCTTAGCTAAATCAGAAACAGGGGCTGCCGGAGATTTTGCTTTCTTCCTGGAAGACATCCCATCATCTTCCTCATCCCAACCCACAGTACGAAGGAAGTAGTCGTAATCCCCTGGAATGACTTCTGCGGTATCACCACGGAAAACAACCAACTTTGTCGCAAGACCACGAAGGATGTGTTCATTATGAGTTACTATAACTATACCGCCTTCATAAGTGTGGAGACTCTCAATTAGCGCTTCAACGGACTCAATATCTAAGTGGTTAGTAGGCTCATCAAGTAAAAGGAAATTCGTTGGACTAGCCAATATTTTCCCTATTAACACACGACTTTTCTCCCCACCGGACAAAACCTTTACCTTCTTAAGTGCGGCATCTCCTGGAAACATCATCGTGCCACAGATAGCCCGAACTTTTGTACGATGGAGATGGACATTTGAATCCTGAACCTCCTGCTCAATAGTTTTATCTTCTCTCAATCTTGAAATATTTGTCTGCCCGAAATATCCAAGCTGCGCATTTGGGCTTAACTTAACCATTCCTTTCTCAGGCTGAAGTTCGCCTGCTAATAACCTAAGTAATGTTGATTTGCCTCGACCATTCTTACCAACAACACCGATCCTATCGCCCTTAGCAACATTGAAACTTAAATTTCTAATCAAAGTCTGGTCAGGCTTGTATCCGAAAGTTAAACCTTCAACTTCAAGTATGTACTTTCCAGCAAATGGGGCCTGACTGAACTGAAAGTCTAAAGTAACCTCATCAACGAGCTCTTCTTTAACACCCATCTTCTCTAAGGCTTTAACGCGTGACTGTACTTGGGAAGCTTTGCTGGCTTTTGCTCGAAATCTATTGATGAACTCTTCAACGTCTTTCCGCTTTTTATCCTCATTTATTCGGCTTTTCTCATAGATTTCATCATCTACGGCTAATTGCTCAAGGAGCTTAGAACTTGGTCCCTTAATCCGGCGCACTGATTTGCGACGAATAATCATAGTGTGAGTAGTTACACTATCCATGAAATCTCGGTCATGGGTAATGATCATTAACTCATTCGGCCACTCGGCCAAAAATCGGCTAAGCCATCTAGCAGAAACGATATCAAGATAGTTGGTGGGTTCATCAAGAAGTAAAAGATTTGGTTCAGAGAGAAGAACTTTGGCCAAGTTTACTCTGATCTGAAATCCGCCGGAAAACATACTAGGCGGCTTCAGCATGTCTTCATCAGTAAAGCCAAGGCCAGTTAAAATTATCTTAGCTTTGTATTCCTCATCTTTTCTGTCATCAGGAAGCCCAAGTGCGGCTTCTGCTAATATTGTCGGCTCAGTGAATTTTAAATGTTGAGCTAAATGCCCAACACGATACCCTCTGGGCATTACTATTTCGCCATCATCAGGATGATCTTCACCAAGGATTAATTTAAATAGAGTCGATTTTCCTGAACCGTTTCGTCCAATAATCCCAAGCCTCTCCCCTTCGGTCATTCCGAATGAGATATCTTCAAAGATACTCTGGGTGCTAAACGATTTGGTAAGGCCAGTGACCTGAATCATAGAGGGAAACAGTTACTATTTTTCCATACAGAAATACAGGTATGGGCTCTAAATTTAGGAATGACACTTACCCCAGAGTCCAAGAACTCCGATTCGCAACTGATCGTAAGGTTCTGCAGGTAGGGGATGATCATTCTCTGTTCCAACCCAAGAAGAGATCAAAGTAGAACCCTTATCGGAAAGAGAGAACTCTCGTCCTTTTGCATTCTCTGCTCTAGATCCTCTATACGTAACATATCCCGAATCAACTAAAGCATCGATAATCATCCTCATAGAGCAACGTCTAGTCATAGGATGAGAGACGGTATCTTGCTCTAAATGAAGTTCCCGAATTCCTGTCAGAGAAATCGGACCATTCACCCAATAAAGAGTTTTCATTATCTCTAAAGGAGAATTGTACAACCAGCCTGGTTTCCTTACCTTCCCTATGGAACTAGAGTAAACATCAAGTGGTTTAGCGGCAATATTTCTATCCGAGGATACAGCTGATGGAACATGCCAGGGATGAGGCTCAGCAAGTCCCAACAACTCTAAAATTTCCAGAGCATTTCCAAGTCGCACTCTTAGAACGGGGGTGTGCTCAACTCCGGGAAAAACTTTTTTTAGAATCTCCGTAGTTGTTAACATCTGTCCAGGATTCTGAATAAATACCTTAGCTATCTGATCAAAGAGCGGATTATTTGAGTCCCTTTGATCTATAGACTCAAAAAAATGAGAGGCGGCTCCACGCCAGGGAAGCTGCGCTCGTTGTGCTGGGCTCGCGTTTTTACTCACTGAATTTATGTAATGAAGCGCATCTCTAAATTCTAGGGAATCGATGCCAGAATGCGCCGTTTTCAAAAAAATCGTAGCTGCGAGCTGACAGAAAGTTGGGGGCCTATACCAACCCCTACTTTTAAATTCATGAGATAACACGCAAAGTTCAGTTGCGGTATCTGCTACCAAATTACGGGCATCTTCTTTTCTAGATTTGGAGTTCTCACTAACACCATTAAAAGAACGATTACTATTATGTCCCTCATGGTATGTAGGTAAGGTTCTCTCAAATCGATTGAAGATTTCCTTACGATCCTGTAGAGATGGAATTTTAAGCGGTCCTAAATCAAGATCAGGTAAAAAATTTCCTGTACCGATACGTCCGTGCGCTAATACTAGAAGAGACTCCTCAAATCGCTTCCACCTTGCGCCTGATATTTTTTCAAGCAAGAGATCGTGAGAATGCACAGTCTCTAAATGATCCACCATCAATCGCTTTGCCATATCGGAGTTAAAAATCGGCTCGGTAAATCTGT
>CAZYRE010000001.1:0-4575 GCA_964650155.1 uncultured Bdellovibrionales bacterium | reverse complement strand
TTATCGGAGGAATCAATCTCTACTCTTACAAAGTTACTACGCAACGTTGCTGCCACCTCTTCACAATAAGATAAGAAATCATTTCTGACTGGAACTAACCTTACCTGAATTGGCGCCATCCATGTTGGGAAAGCTCCTCCCAAGTGTTCAATCAAGAAAGAGAGAAATCTTTCATGAGTAGAGAGTGGAGCTCGGTGGATAATGTAAGGCTTATGCTCTGCCCCATCTCCGCCTGTATATTTGAGATCAAAGTTAATGGCGCCTTGGAAATCAAGCTGAACAGTGCCGATACTTTCATCTTTGCCTAAGATTGTTCTGGCCTGAAAGTCAATTTTTGGCCCGTAAAATGCGGCTTCTCCGATACCGACAAAGTAAGGCACCTTCATGTCATCTAGCACGTTTTTTAGGTACTCTTCAGAGAATTTCCACGCTTCTGGATTACTGATGTACTTCTCTTTATTTTTTGGGTCATGAAGAGAAAGCCTTACTTGAATGCCATCAAATCTAAACATCTGATAATAATCAAAGTGCATCTTTACTAAGGAACGTATCTCATCAGCCAACTGCTCCTTTGTTAGATAGATATGAGCATCGTTCATGGCCATGCATCGAACACGTTGGAGACCAGATAGCGTACCGGAAGCTTCAAAGCGATAACATGTACCGTATTCTGCTAACCTTAGTGGCAGCTCTCGATAACTTCTCGGCCGATGGCCATAAATCAAGTGATGATGTGGGCAATTCATCGCTTTTAGATAGTAAGAGGCCTCATCCTCCACCTTCATTGGAGGAAACATATTCTCTTTGTAGTAAGGAAGGTGGCCGGATCTAAGATATAGGTCTTCCCTTGCGATATGAGGAGTTGCTACGCGGTTGTAGCCGTATTGAAATTCCATCTCTTTTGCTAGCTTCTCAAGCTCTTCCCGAAGAGTAGTGCCTGCAGGTAGCCACATCGGTAGACCTGCGCCAACAATCTCTTCAAAATGGAATAATTCAAGCTCTTTTCCAAGTTTTCGGTGATCGCGCTCTTTAGCTAATTCACGCCGCTTTAGATAGTCTTCGAGCTCTGCTTTATTGGAGAAGGCCACTGCATAAACACGACTTAGTTGTGGATTCTTCTCGCTACCTCTCCAATATGCCCCAGCAATTGAATCAATCTTAAAGCAATCCGGAGGAATCATTCCTGTATGTTCAACGTGAGGACCACGGCACATATCCTCGAAAGGTCCATTAATAAAAAACCCCAACTCCTTCTCACCTTGAGAAACTAACTCTTCGGCGTATTCTACTTTGTAATTTTCTCCCCGCTTTCTTAGGGCTTCGATTGCCTCCTTGGCTGGTAGTTTCTTCTCAACAAATTCTTGGCGAGCTGCGATAATCTTCCGCATCCGCTTCTCGATATCTTTGAAATCTTCTGGTGTTAGTGGAGTTTCAAAATCAAAGTCATAGTAGAAACCGTTATCGATCGGGGGACCAAAAGCCAATTTTGCTTTGGGTCTAATCTCTAGAATGGCTTGGGCCATGACATGGGCCAAGGAGTGACGAATGCGATAGAGCTTATCGTCTGAGTGAACTTCTTTCATGAATTGCACCTAAATTATTACCGGACAAAACGAGGCGCCGCCGAATCCCGACATGGAAAAGCGGATGCAACCCTCCGAAACGTAGGTAAGGTTAATTTGAGAAGGATACTACAGTCAATCAGGATTACTGCTTAAATCTGCTAAACAAATCGCACAAACATCAAAAACAGCACCAGTTCCGGGCACTTATGGCACATCAATAGTAGAACCGATCACAGTCTATTTAATCATCTTAACTTAAGCCTGTTTTTGCGAAGGTACTATGGTCAGAAGCCCAACTCCTGTACCAGTTTGCGGAACTGTAATTAATTTTTTGCTCGATCCAGAATTCGGTATTGAGAGATATGTTCTAGCAAACGGCACATGGGAGAAACTAGTAACTCAATTAATAAGCCACTTAGTTGGCTCTGGGGATGTCTGCTTAAACGTCGGAGCAAACTTTGGGTATCACACTCTAGGACTTGCTCATCAAGTAGGATATTCCGGCAAGGTAATTGCTTTCGAGCCAAACGATCGGATTAAAGATCGCCTAATCGCAAATTGCGAGAACAATCCAAATCTTCGTAATCAGATCGAAATTCATTCAAAGGCGTTAGGTTCAGAGCATGGTCATTTCAAGCTATTCGAAGTACCTGGGAACGGGAACGCTTATATAGCAAAAGATTTTTCAGAGCAGCTCGGTGGGGAGTCAAATACATACACAGAAGTAGAGGTCGTAAAATTCGACGACTATATGAATCTCAGTAGGCTCGACTTTATACTAGTTGATATCGAAGGAATGGAGCCAAATTTCTTTATTGGCGCCGAAAACCACATTCTCAAACATCGACCTATTATTTTATACGAAACACTCATCGAACACTTTTCTGATTCAGTCAAAAAATCTGAAAAATTTCTTCTGGAGAGAGATTACGTACTAATGGCGCTTCATCCCAGCTTGGGCAAACTGATTCCAGTTAAATACCCAGATTATCTTACAGATGCTATTGCTATTCCCAAAGAAAAGGCCGGCCAAGTACTAGACATTCTAGCGAATGCATATCTCTTCGATTTGTTCATAGAAGAAAATGAAAAGTTAATTCTTAAACTTGGAATCCTTCCCGAAGGAGCGGTAATTGCTGAAGTAGAATCTAAAAATAAAAAATTTCAGCTATTTGGCAGACTCGAAGACGGCAAATTGCATTTAATCAACTTTGATCGCAGCGCAGAAGTAAGACTCGAACTAAATTGGAGAAAATCTCACGGTAATACTCTAGATGGTCACTTAATAATGATTGAAACTAACACCTCTCGTAGGGTTAGAGGCTGCTTAACCGCAATGGCCACGCCAGACCCAAGTGTTATCTCACCTTATTGCGAGCCTACCCATACTCCGATTATAGTGCCGAATCGTGGCAGCAGAGATAATTGATTCACATGTGCATCTTGATTTTGAGGACTTCCAGCCTGATTTCGCTGAGGTTTTAACTCGAGCAAAAACCGCTGGCGTCATCGGAATGGTCTCTATCGGTTCAAGTAGTGGATTTGAATCTGCTGAAAACGCAATTAAACTTTCTGAGCGATACCCAAACATTTGGGCAACCGCCGGCATTCATCCACATGCTGCGGCTACGGAATTTGATCCAGCCAAACTCAAAGCACTCGCTTCACATCCCCGAGTCGTCGCAATTGGAGAAACAGGGCTAGATTATTTTAGAGACTGGTCGCCAAAAGAGGCTCAGGAGAAGTGGTTTCGCGCTCAGATAGCTTTAGCTAAAGAGCTTAACAAACCATTAATAATTCATTCTCGCTCTGCCGGTGAGGATTGCTTTAGGATTCTCTCTGAAACAGACGCCGCTTCTGTTGGTGGTGTTTTTCACTGTTTCTCTGAAGATGCAACATTTGCAGCGAGGCTCAGTACGATTAATTTCCTTGTTTCTTTTCCTGGAACCATTACCTTTAAAAAGAACGAGGCACTTAGAGAGATAGTTAAAGCTATTCCACTTGAGCAGATGATGGTTGAAACAGATGGTCCCTATATGGCACCCGAACCAAATCGAGGTAAACGATGTGAGAGTGCTTTCGTTATAGACACAGCTAAAATGGTGGCTAAAGTTAAAGGAATTTCATTCGAGGAGTGCGCAGCTGCACTCACTGCGACGACAAGGAGATTTTTTAAGATATGAAGTTTGGTCGATTCGAAGTTTCAACCCATAACTTAGGCTGGTTTCGGCTTGATGGTGGCTCAATGTTTGGCTCGGTGCCAAAGAACCTTTGGAATAAGCTGATCCCAGGAGATGAGCAGAATCGAATAACTCTAGCGACCAGATCCCTTCTTATCAAAGATGGCAATCGCACTTTTTTAGTGGATGTTGGATGTGGAGATAAATGGAGCGATAAAGAAAAGAGCATTTTCGCCGTTGATAATTTTCCTGTTTCAGCATGGGGATTCGATCCATCGGCAGTTACCGACGTAATTCTTACACATATGCACTTTGATCATGGTGGTGGAATCTCAAGATGGAAAGATAATTCCCGAACATCCATCGAACCGTGCTATCCAAAAGCAAAACATTATCTTCAAGCTGGCAACTTAGATGCGGCAAAAAATCCGATTATCAGGGAGCGCGCAAGTTATCTAAAAGATAACATCTCCGCGCTAGAACTTGTCGAAACGAAGCTTACTAATGGTTCAGAAGAGATTCATCCCGGAATTTGGGTGCACGCTGTTTATGGACACACCAAAGCGCAACAATGGATAGAAGTTCAAGATGGCAAGGGAAGAAGCATTATGTTCCCAACCGATCTGATACCAACCTCTCATCATCTGCCTCTGCCTTATCATATGGGCTACGATCTTTGGGCTTACAAATTACTAGAAGAGAAAGAAGCTTTTCTTTCAAAAGCCATGCAGACAAATTCAATTGTAGTCTTCCAACACTGCCCCCATATCCCCGCTGCCACCATCACCAAAAACGAACGCGGGCATTATTCCGTTAAGGAAGTTATTACC